>JAZQVE010000041.1:0-32749 GCA_045631705.1 Akkermansia sp.
CCATCATGCCGGCGTCGGTCTTGACGCGCAGCTCTTTGACCATCTGGGCGGTAATTTCAGCCATTGTCGTCTGTAAAATGGGTTATGTGGTTGATTAGGCAACCTTGTTCTTGTTGATGGCGTCAACGAGAACGGAGAGGATCAGACGGATGGAACGCACGGCGTCGTCGTTGCCGGGGATGGGGAAATCCACGGTCTCGGGGTCGGCGTTGGTGTCGGTCAGAACAATCACGGGGATGCCCAGGATGTGAGCCTCGCGGATAGCGATATCCTCGTGGTCGGCGCCGATGGCAACCATCACGTCGGGAGCGCCACCCATGTTGCGGATACCCTGCAGGTTGCGCTGCAGCTTCTCGCGCTCACGAGCCAGAGCGGCAAGTTCCTTCTTGGACATGCTCTTGTACTCGGGCTGCTTGTCGAGGTTCTCGAGGTAGTCAAGACGAGCGATGCTCTTCTTGATGGTGGTCATGTTGGTGAGCATACCGCCAAGCCAGCGGAAGTTCACATAGTACTGACCAGTAGCCTCAGCGGCGTCCTTCACGGCTTCCTGAGCCTGGCGCTTGCAGCCCACGAAGAGAATCTTCTTGTTCTTGGCGGCAAGTTCACCGAGGAAGGAGCTGGCCTTGTCGAGGCACTTCTCAGTCTCTTCCAGGTTGATGATGTGGATGCCATTCTTCTGGGTGAGAATGTACTTCTTCATGTTCGGATGCCACTTGCGGGTCTGATGACCAAAGTGCACACCGGCTTCCACCATCTTAGTAACGAGTTCGTTAATCATTGTATTTGTATATGTTGTGTGTAACCTTGCGGCAGGATACACGAGGTTTTGGAAGGTGCTGCGCTTAGCCCCCAGCCCTCCGTTGTTGGTATTGCAGCATCAGCGGGGACGCACAGAATACGCCCATAAGGGTTGAATGTCAAGCAAAATGCTGATTTTCCAAAGGCAAATTGCAGAATAAAACGCAAACGTGCCACCGGCAGGTGGCACGTGGTGGCCGAATCAATTCACTTTGATAAGCATACGGGGAGACTCATGCTCCTTTTTCCGGGAGCGCCAATCTCTCCTCAGACTCCGCACATACCAGGCCAGGACAAGCGCCATAAGGGCTGGTATAAGGAGGAGAGAATCATGCTTAATGGTGACATTTTCCGGTTTCGCAGGGTCATACAACAGAGGAATCCGGGTACCGGGCTCATGCTCTGGTGATTTATCGTAACCATTCTGGCTTACGGCGCTGCACACCTGACCATCAGCGGTGGTAAAGCTCACAACAGGGTAGAACACCTTGATTCTCCTGCTACGCCCGATAAGACGCTTTCTGTATCTGGAGCCTTGTTCGTAGGATACGATGGTAGCGGTGGTTTCCTGCCCCGCAAGGTACAGGTAGATATCGTTGAGATAAAAGGAAATACCCACCACGAGAACACCGATTGTCAGAATGCTCCGCCAGGAAAGCGAGTGTGTCTCTTTCGTCCGCTGAATGACCGGCGCTTCCCGCTTTTCGTTTTCTGCCGGCAGCGATACGCCCAGCTGCTCAAAGACGGGGGGCGGGGTCCTGCTCCGGCGGCAGGTCGATGAATCCCCGGGGCATGCAGCCATTGCCCATATACTCCTCAGCCAGATAGTAGTCCATGTGGCCATTATTGCGGCGCAGGGTTCTGTATACCATCTTCGGCCGCACGGTAAAGGTCAGGACAACCGGCTCCTGCTTCTTCCCTGCAGAATGCTCGATAATGAATGCGCGGCGGTTGCTGAGCGCGTAGGTCTCATAGAGCCCCTTGAAGTACTCCTGCCTTGCGGTCAATGCCAGAATGATGCCCAGTGCCAGACAAAGATGCGCCAGATAGGAAAGGTCATCGCCACTGCTGCAGGCATCTGCGACATATCCTGCAAGCGCCAGAAGCAGCAGCACGCCGGCCAGCACCCACAGCGATTTTCGTTTTACATGGGCGGCAGGGCTGGACGTGGCAGCATAACTCCAGAGCAGCTTCTCATGCCGCGACAACTCAAACGGCAGGGGATTGGATGGCGGGTTCATGGCACATGCGGAATCTGCGGAGTTTATGATTCAGCCTTGCTGGAGCAAGCCACCTCGATGAACTCGCACCGGCGTTCACTGAGCCAACGCCTGATTTCCTTCCAGATGCTCCACAATGCCCAGAACATGGCAGCCAGAATCATCAGGGGGCGAATCAGAATACTATCGTCCTTGATGGTAGCATAGCGCGGCTCATCCGGGTGGTACAATATCTGCACCGTGTCCCCCGGCTCACGAGCGGGACTCTTGTCATAGCCCGTCTGACTATTGGTGACACAGGTGCGACCATCGGCTGTGTGAAAAGCAACGATGGGATAATACACCGTCACCTCGCGCTTATTGCGGCGGCCGCGTTTCTCGGTTCCCTGCTCATAAGCCACCACCCTGGCTTCCGTTTTCTCGCCCAGCACATAAAGGTCGGCACCGTGATCATCATAACACAGCGCAAAACCGACGGCGAACAGGCAGCTCAGGAGCACATACCCGAAGATGCTATGCACAGCCTGAGTGGGGCGCTTGTATTCGCAGAAAGCTCGTTTTTTCTCACCCTTGGCAGGCTGAGTGGCGCCCAGTTGCTCAAAAAGACCTGCGGGATCCAACTCCGGCGGCAGGTGCATAAACCCAGTACTGAGCGTCAGGCTGCCGCGGTGCTCCTTGCCCAGCACATAATCCACCGTGCCGTTGCGGCGGCGCTTTACCTTGTAAATCATGTGCGGATGCACCTCGAAACTGATAATCAGCCACTTCTCCTTCGGCTTGGCCGGTTGCTCCTGAATGTAGGCCTTCTTATCCGTCAGCACATACACGGTGCGGCGGACAACCCCACGCTGGTGAACGAAAGTTGCCAGCCCCACAGCGATGATGAACAGGAACAGGCCGCCGAATACCAACGCCAGTTTGCCGGCTATTTCCGCCTCGGCCAGGCAATAAGTGATGCCGCATCCTGCAACCAGAATCAGCAGGATGCTCAGCGCTACCATATCCCACTTTGCCGGGGGCATCGGCTTGCGGCATATCCACAGTAATTTCTCGCCCTCAGGTACAATGAATTCCACACCCTCGGGCGGTATGAATTCTGCCCCTTCGGGCAAAGTAAGCCCCTCTCCCTCGGGCACCACAATGTCCGGCTTCTCACTCATAAGCAGACTCAGGTATGATGTGTTCTCCCGCGCGCGAGGCGGAATTTACTTCTTCCCGGCCATGCGGGCAGCCAGTACCAGGTAGGTCACCAGCTTGGGCGTATCGGCCAGAAGCTGCTGGATTTCAGCAGGAAACGGAAGCGTAGTCACGGCATCGGCCTGAATTTTGCCGCCGCCCTTCATGGCTTCGGTCACAAATTTCTGGATGATACCCACAGCCTCCTTATTGGCCAGCAGGGTTTCGAGCGCATCCTTGATACCCTCCGGGCAGTTGGCGCGCAGATTGCCCATGACCTTGTTACGGATAGCGATGGCGGCAAGATTCTGAAGAAGTCCCATATTTGTGTGTGTTTCTATATGTTGGTTCGTTGTCAGTCATCATACCGCCCCGGCGAAATGATGTCGAGAACATTTTGAGTGAATAGTGAATAATGCATGGTGAAAAAACAAGGTAGAAGCGGGATGCCTCATCGCCCGCGGAAACGCTTCCTCAACCAACTGAATGCCAGGCTCACCAGCACACCCAGAATAATAAACGGGAATCCAAGCCACCAAACCAGCACCATGGAACCGAAAAACACTTTCACATACTCCATCCACGGCTGCTCACCAAAGTGACGTATCACCACACTCAGCACAGAGGCTCCTGCCATGCCCACCGGCACCATGAGCCCCAGCAGCTGCAGCAGAGTTCCACCCCGCGACCGCGCCGGAACCGACAGCAATATCACCGCCCAGAAGAGAAGCGCAAAAGCCTCAGGGTCGTTGATACCGTAACAGACCATGCATGCCACCGCGCAGAGCACACAGGCCCACAGACACCACAATATAAACCGCCGCCGTGGCATCACACAGGGAGGAATCTCCCGACTATCACCCCGTTGAGCATTCATAAGTACAGAAAACTATTCACTTCACAGGGTGGGTACAGCAGCCAGCAGGGCGCGGGTGTATTCGGCGCGGGGGTGGTGAAACACCTCATCAGCCGTACCGTATTCCTCGATGCGCCCGCGGCGCATCACCGCAATATCATCTGCCAGATAATGCACCACCCCCAGGTCATGCGAAATGAATATCATGGTAATACCCATCTCCCGCACCAGATCCGTGAGCAGGTTCAGAATCTGGCTCTGGATGGAGACATCGAGCGCAGAGACCGGTTCATCTGCCAGCAACAGAGCCGGGCGCGGCGCAATGGCACGAGCTATGGCAATACGCTGGCGCTGACCGCCGGAAAATTCATGCGGGTATTTATACATGTGCTCCGGGCTCAGCCCCACGCGCTCCATGAGCTCTGCCACAGCCTCCTCCCGCCCGCGGCGGGGAAGCGGCTCGCGCTGCCCCAGCGCCTCTGCCAGGGTGGAAAAGATGCTGAAACGCGGGTTAAGCGAGGCATAGGGATCCTGGAACACCATCTGAAAATCCAGCCGGCGGCGGCGCACCTCGCGCGGCGGCAGAGCGGTCAGGTCTGTGCCATCCAGCACAATGCGGCCACTCGTCACCGGCTGCAGCTGCATGATAGCGCGGGAGAGGGTCGACTTACCGCACCCGCTCTCTCCCACCAGCCCCAGAATACTCCCCTTGGGCACCGAAAGGCACACATCATCCACCGCGCGCACTACCTCGCCGGTGGTTCCCCAGGTATTGCGCACCGGAAAATGCACACTCACATGCTCTAACTCCAGATATGCCATGTGCGGGCATTGTAGCAAATCGCACCGCTGAATGCAATTTTCAAATGAATCATGCGCACTGCGGGCTTGAAACGCCGGGGGCATTGGTATAGAATAACCACTATGCCGACCAGCGCTTCCAGACCCCGCCGCAGCCCGAGCACCCGCAAGGAAAACCGCCCCACCCCGGTGGTGAAGGCCGTCATTTTCCTGGGGGCAGATGCCGTCTCCATGATGGTGGCGGAACAGACCGGAAGTGACACCCGCGTACTGGATGTACTTTCCCAGCCGGTGGAGCTGGCGCACGATGTATTCAACGGCGGCTGCATCACCCGCGACACCATGGACCGCTGTGTGCAGATTGCCCAGGGATACAATGAACTGCTGGCCGAATACCGACTGGCAGCCCCGGTGGAGGTGCGTCTGCTGGCCACCAACATTCTGCTGGATGTGCGCAATATGGACACCCTGGTGAACCGCCTGCAGATTACCTGCGGCATGCAGCTGGAGGTGATGGACGATGGCGAAATGACCCGCCTGCTCTACCTGAACACGCGCGCCCTGCTGGATAAGCACGAGGAGCTGACCACCAAGCGCGTGCTGGTGCTGCACGTAGGCCCGGGCAACACGCGTTTCCTGCTGTTCGACAAGGGCCGCATATCCTACTACGCCAGCTACCGCATGGGTGCCCACCGCACCGGCATCGCCATCGGCGATGCCACGGAAATGGCCGGTACAGAGAGCGAAAGCTCCCTCATCCGCGAGCATATCCGCGGCATCATGGAACAGGTGGTCTACGATATTGAGGACGACCTGCCCGAACCTCCCGACGCCCTCGTCATCTTCGGCCCGGATTTCCACGTTATCTCCTCCCCCCTCGCCCAGGGCGAAGGCGTGACCGAGGAGGGGCTCTCCCGCCTGGCTCACGAAATCTCCGCCACCCCGCCCAGCCAGCGCCAGACCCGCTACAATGAGGACTACGCCAGTGTGTGCGCCCTGCTGCCCGCCGTACTCATCTACCTGGCTGTGGTGCGCGACCTGGAACCACGCAGCATCATGTGCCCGGCGGAGGAATTCTCGCATGCATACCTGCGCAACCTCATGCCCGGCCGCCACGATGACCTGGCCCTGGAGGATGAAGTGGTGCACTTCAGCGTACTGCTGGCCAACCATTACCGGGTGGACAAGGCGCACGGCCAGCAGATTCGCCGGCTCACCATGATGCTCTTCGACCAGCTGCAGGAGCAGCACGGCCTCACCCGCCACGACCGGCTTCTGCTCAAGGTGGCTGCCATTCTGCATGAGGTGGGCAGCTATATCAACCCCAAAAAGCACCACCAGCACAGCCAGTACATCATCCTCAACTCAGAAATCTTCGGCCTCTCCCGGGCAGATGTGGAGGTGGTAGGCCTGCTGGCCCGCTACCACCGCCACGGTGCCCCCACCCCGGCAGAGCCCACCTATGCCCTGCTCAACCAGGCAGACCGCTTGCGCGTGCAGAAACTGGCAGCCCTGCTCCGCGTGGCCGAAGCCATGGAGCGCGCACACTCCCGCCGCATCCGTTCCTTCACCGTGCGCCAGAATGCACGCCGGCTGGAACTGCTGGTACCGGATGTAGCCGATCTCACACTGGAAAACCTGGCCCTGCGCACCAAGGGTGCCCTGTTCTCCGATATCTTCGGTCTGGATATCGTGCTACTCCCCGCCAGCGGACGGTAACAGACAGTGACTCACCACATACCGCCTCACTATCACAGCTGAAATCAATCCACCTACAAGCAGGAGCATGAAGTACGACTACCTCATCGTCGGTTCCGGACTGTTCGGAGCCACCTTTGCCCACCTTGCCACCAAAGCGGGCAAGCGCTGCCTGGTCATCGACAAACGCCCGCAACTGGGCGGCAACATATACTGCGAGCAGCAGCACGGCATCAACGTGCATAAATACGGAGCACACATCTTCCATACCTCCGATGCCGACGTGTGGGACTTTGTCACCTCGCTGGTACCCTTCAACCGCTACACCAACTCACCCGTGGCTCTTTTCGGCGGCAAACTCTACAACCTGCCGTTCAACATGAACACCTTCTACCAGATGTGGGGAGTCTCCACTCCGGCGGAGGCCACAGCTAAAATCGAGGAACAGAAGCGCGAAGCCGTAGCGGCCATGACCGCCGCCGGTGTCTCCACCCCGCGCAACCTGGAGGAGCAGGCTCTCACCCTGGTGGGGCGGGATATCTACGAGGCACTTATCAAGGGATACACCGAGAAACAATGGGGGCGCCCCTGCAGCGAACTGCCCGCCTTCATCATCCGCCGGCTGCCCGTGCGTATGGTGTACGATAACAACTATTTCAACGATGCCTACCAGGGCATTCCCATCGGTGGGTACAACAAGCTCACCGAAGCCCTGCTGAATGGTATCGAATGTCGCACCGGGGTCGATTTCTTTGAACAGGGACGTGCCTATTGGGAAAGCCAGGCAGCCAAAATCGTCTTCACCGGCTGTATCGATGAATTCTACGGCTACTGCTACGGAAAGCTCCAGTACCGCACCGTACGCTTCGAGGAGGAACACCACCCCGTTGCCAACTGGCAGGGCAACGCCGTAGTGAACTACACAGAACGTGATGTTCCCTGGACCCGCATCATCGAGCATAAGCACTTTGAAAGCTTCGGAGCAGAGGTGGAAGCCAACCCGCATACCATCATCTCCAGAGAATACTCCGCCGAATGGACCGAGGACAGCGAACCGTTCTACCCCATCAATAATGCCGAAAACACCGCCCTGGCCAATCAATACCGTGCCCTGGCGGCGCAGGAACAGAATATTATCTTTGGTGGTCGTCTGGCCGAATATAAGTACTACGACATGGCGCCTGTCATTGCCAGCGTGATTCATCATCCCGAGATTCAATCATTGCGCCAGGGCTGAACCCACAGCAGCCACCAGACAAGGCATACCCCCCGGGGTGGCATAAAACCGGAAGATTGATAAAAAAGCAGTGAGTATGGCGTAGATATTAGGGTATGCAGTAGTAATGCCAGCTTGCCTGCGGGCAGGCATTATGATAGACTGCCGGTTCACTTAATTTCCAAGACATGCTCAAGGCCGTATTATTCGACATGGATGGCACCCTGGGTGACACGCTTCCGCTGTGCGTGGAGGCGTACCGCCAGTGCACAGCCGAAATCACCGGGCGCACACCTGACCGGGAGGAAGTTGTCTCCTACTTCGGGCTGAGCGATCGCGGAGTGCTGGCCGGACTGCTGGATATGAGCCCGGATGACCCGGACCTGCCCATCGACCGCTTTGTAGCGACATATGAGCGGCTGCATGGCGAGCTGGCTCCGGCACCCTTCCCCGGTGCCGTGGACATGCTGCTGGCCGTGAAGGCCGCCGGACTGCGGGTAGGTCTCATCTCCGGCAAGGAGCATTACACAGCCATGCCTACAGTGGCATACTATGGCATGGAGGGTATTTTTGAGTGGTTCGGGCTGGGCCTTCCTACGCATAATTGCAAGGCCGAACGCCTGCAGCAGGTGATGCAGCTCTGGGGACTGCAGCCGGAGGAAATCATCTACGTGGGTGATGCCCCCAGCGATATTGAACTCTGCCACAGCGTGGGGGTGCGCATCATCAATGCCGCCTGGGCCGGCACCACGCAGGGTGATGCTCAGGCTTGCCTGGCACTGCAGCCCGAATACCGACTCGACAATTTCAACGCCTTACTTCCCCTCATTCTCAGCTTATGATAAAGACACGCCTACTGAGTGCAGCGGTCGCCCTGGCCGCCCTGATCAGCAACGCAAGCGCCATGTGCACCATCTATCCCACCCCGCAGCGTGCAGAACTGCACGAGCAACATACCCCGGTGAACAAACTCACGGTGGAGCACCGCACCCCGCAGAGCAAGGGCGGGCTGTGGGACCAGCTGCCCAATGTATCCGGCGGCTATGCCATCGAAATCACCCCGGAGGGTCACGTGACCGTGCTGCACAACGATGATGCCGGCTGGTTCTATGCCAAGCAGACCCTGAGCCAGATGCTGGTGAATGTGGGCGGTGCACAGGATGCCCACCAGGATCCCTTCCCGCACCTCAATATCCGCAGCATGCTGCAGCTGGGCGATATCACCGTGGGCACAGTAGTGGACTGGCCAGATATGCGCTACCGCGGCACCGTGGAAGGCTACTACGGCATACCCTGGAGCTTCGAGGCCCGCCAGAGCCAGTTCCGCTTCTACGGCCGCAACAAGATGAACTTCTACATCTACGCCCCGAAGGATGACCCCCTGCACCACGGTGAGGGCTGCTACCAGCCCTACCCGGACAGCAAGGCCTACGAACTGGCCGCCCTGGTGCGCTGTGCCCGCGAGAACCGCGTTCGCTTCGTATGGGCCATTCATCCCGCCAATACTGTAAACTGGAGCGAAAACGAAGGCCGCACCCAGCTGGACGGCCTGTGCCGGAAGCTGGAATGGATGTACGAAATCGGCGTACGCGATTTCGGTGTGCTGGTGGATGACTCCTTCGGCGAAATCGGCAAGCCAGAACGCCAGGTGCAGCTCTGCAATTATATTCTGGAGAACTTCATCCGCAAGCATCCGGATGTGAACCAGGAACTCATCATGTGCCCCACGGGCTACAACAAGAGCTGGACCAACGAGCAGTTCCTCACCACCCTCGGCAATGGGCTGCACAAGGATATTCACGTGATGTGGACCGGCGACACCGTGGTGCACGATATCACGCTGAAGGGCCAGCAGTGGGTGAACCCGCTGGTGAAGCGCCCCACCTTCATCTGGTGGAACTGGCCCTGCAATGACTTCAAACCCTCCCGCCTCTCCATGGGCCGCACCTACGGTCTGGACCAGGCCCCGGACATGAAGAACCAGATGAGCGGCTTCGTGGCCAACCCCATGGAACGAGCAGAAGCCAGCAAGGTGGGCTTATTCGGCGTGGCCAACTACACCTGGAACATCCGCAGCTTCCAGTCCGATAAAACCTGGAAGGACGGCATCGCCCGCATGTATCCCCGCTGCGCTTCAGCCATGCAGACCTTCTGTGACCACAATTCCTACCTGCTGCCAAACACGCACGGCTACATGCGCGAGGAATCGGTCTCCCAGGGTACCCTGCCCACCCGCTTCCGTGAAAGCATCGTGAACGGAGCCCCGGAGGAGGGCCTCAATAACCAGATGCTGGTGCTCTTCAGCTCTGTGGCCAGCGCCGGCGAGAAACTGCGCGAAACCCGCGACCTGGGCCCGCTGCAGCGCGAAATCGCCCCCTGGATTGATGCCTTCTACACCATGGGTATGGCCGGTATCGACGGCATTCGCGCCTTGCAGACCGAAAGCCTGCCGGAGTGCATGGATATCTTCTTCCGCATGGTAGACCGGCTCAACTCCATCAAGCGCCTGCGCCGTAACGCCTGGGTGGATGGCAAGGTAGAAATGGTGGAGGATATCCAGGTGGGTGCATTTGCCATCACCCCCTCGGTGACCGCGGTGTACAACTTCCTGAATGCCAGCATCTACTCACGTCTCTCCGGCGGCGATTTCCGTGCCCTCATGCCTACCTTCTCCACCAACATGGGTAACGAGAAAGAAAACATCGCCAACATCGCAGACAACGACTTCAATTCCCACTGGGTGTCCGCCCGTCCCCAGCAGGCAGGCGACTGGTTCTGCCTGGACTTCGGCAAACCGATGCCCATCAAGACCCTCAAGCTCCTGCTCTCTGACCGTGGCAGCAAGGATCGCGCCGCCACCGGTGGCCAGCTGGAGTATTCCATCGACAACGAAACCTGGACCCCGCTGGGCAACGAACACAGCTCCGGCATCGTGATGGAGGACATCAGCCAGTCCCCCGTCACGGCCCGCTGGCTGCGCTACCGCATCACCCGCCCGCAGAAGAACCGTCGTCTGGGTGTAAGTGAGTTCCAGGTGAACAAGCCCCTGCCCGCCCGCCTGAGCAACACTGTGAACGGGCTCAAGAGCATCTCTGCCTACAACGACGAAACCCACGTGGCCCTGGTGCGCGTGATGGAAACCGCCAAGGCCGCCCCCGGCCAGGGCTTCGGCATCATCTTCCCCACACCGGTCAGCGGTCAGGGCCTGACCGTCAACCTGGACAACAAGGAGCTCCTCAACTGGGGCGAGGTCATGTTCACCCTGGAAGATGGCAGCAAGGAGAAAGCCTATCTCCAGCACTATTACGATACCGAATTCGTGGTACAGAAGCAATTCATGCCCAAGAAGCGCATCAGCGCTATTCACTTCTCCAACGTGAGCCAGCAGGAGCATGAGCTGCGTCTCAATGCCTTCCAGATTACCATTCCCAGCGTGGACACAGCAGCCATGGCCTCCAGCCTGACCGATTGCGACTTCTCCACCGCCTACAATACCGGTGAATACGCGCTGAATACAGAACTGCCGGTGCCCGCCGGTGCCCGCTACCTCACCATCGTGGGCTCTGCCCGCTGCGAGGTGCAGGGCGCAGCCTACGCCGGCAGCAACGGCATCATCCACACCTATCGCCTCGATAAGGATGCCTATACTGTGAACATCCGTGCCAACCGCCAGTACGGCACCAAGGTATTCGAGGCCATCTTCCGCTGATAAGGCTGGATATAAACGGATTACTTTCCCGGGCAGGAGCAGCTATGCACCTGCCCGGGAATTTCATACACAGACAACGCCAGCTTGTCATTCAAAAGAATCCGAAGACCAGGTACGCCGCCGCAGAATCGACAGGAAATTTACAGGCAATCCTACATTGCACCCACAATCTGTAAATTGCAAAAATACTGAAAAATAAAAATAATAAATAAATCTTGACATACATCTGCCATGGTGGTAAAAAGGCGCGGCTTTTCACCTGATAAAAATCAGTAGCCCATAACCTTAATTCACCTATTATCATCATGAAATCCTTCACCACCCTCGCTATCCTTATTGCAGCCACCCCTGCATTGCTCGCCTCTCCTTCCATGAAGGCACCCGCCTGCACCTCCAGCAGCATGCCGCTGAATGTTGTGCTGGCTAATAATGACACAACCATAGGTGTTCTGGAAATTGTTGGCGGTGTGGTTGGTGTTTTAATTGGTGTTCTGACCCTCAGTGGCAGCAGTAAGTAACATCAACAGCTTCCCTAGGAAACTGAATACCGTAGGTTGATGTTTCCGTCTTTCCTGAACTTCCCTTGAAATAAAAAAGGCATCAGGAGCAGGGCTGAGTCAACAGACTTTTCATAGAAAAAAAGGGGGGGCTCCTGTCCCCCCCCTTTCCCATTTCCACACCTGCGGTGGAAGCCCTGCCCACTATTCATGATTCATTTCCCAGATTGGGCTTGCCGTAAGGGGGAGCGGGTGGTATAGTGACCGCATGGACTTATCCGCCTTTCGCGAAGAATACCTGAAGGACACCCTGCACCGCAAGGACCTGGCAGCCACGCCCTTTGAACAGTTTGACCGCTGGTTCAAGCAGGCGCTCGAGTCCGGTATTCCGGAGCCGAATGCCATGAGCATTGCCACCGCCACGCCGCAGGGTATGCCCAGCCTGCGCACGGTGCTGCTCAAGTATTATGACGCCCGCGGCTATGTCTTCTTCACCAACTACACCAGCCGCAAGGCACAGGAAATCGAGGCTAACCCAGAGATGTGCATGATGCTCCCCTGGGTCACGCTGGAGCGCCAGATTATCGTCTACGGCCGGGCGGAGAAGATCTCCCGCGCCGAAACGCTCAAATACTTCCTGAGCCGCCCGCATGAGTCCCAGCTGGGTGCCTGGGTATCCCACCAGAGCCAGGTGATTTCCACCCGAAAGCTGCTCATGATGAAGCTGGCTGAGCTTAAGAACAAGTTTGCCGAAGGCAAGGTACCGCTGCCGGATTTCTGGGGTGGCTACCGCATTGTGCCGCACCACATGGAGTTCTGGCAGGGCGGCCCCGGCCGCGTGCACGACCGCTTCATGTACACCCTGCAACCCGACGGCAGCTGGGGCATCGAGCGTCTCCAGCCCTGAGCCCCCCCCTGCCGGGGCGTTGCCTGCGGGCATCCACCGCTGACTACTATGGTTCATTTTCTGGAACAAGCCTGGGAAAGCATCGGCAGTCCGCTTATCAGCGACTGGGACCCGACAGTGAGCACCTGCAGTATAGCGGCAGTGGTGCTGGCAGCCATCTGGCTGCTGTTCCGCATCATCCGCACAGTGGTGGCCGTGCTGTTCGTCCTCTGTGTGGCACTCCTGGTGCTGAAGGTCTGCTACGATATCGACCTGAGTCCATGGCTGCAGCCCGTGTGGCAGAAAATCACCACCACCTGAGCACGGTTCCGAAACCACGCACCAACCGGCAGAAGCACAGCAGAGCTTACTTCTTCTTCATCAGCTCAATCTTGCCGCCACGCTGGCGGATACGCTGCGGCTCGGGACGCTTCAGACGCAGCTTCACCCGATGACGGTGGCCACCTGACTCCGTACGCACGCGCACCGTACTGAAGCGTGATTTATCAGTCTCGTGCCCGGCACCGGCGGGAGAAGCATCCGGAGCAGCCTGCACCTCGCAATATACCTTCTTGAGTTCCTCCAGGAATTCCGGGTCGGCGGCAGCCTCCTCCAGCAGAGGATGAACCACGACTACCTGCGGTGTTTCCTGCACACCGGCGGGATCAGCCACAGGCGCAATAACGGGAGTTTCTGCACGGGCGGCATCGCGCTCCTGGATAATCTGCTCCATCTCAGGATCCTTCTTCAGCAGCTCGGCAGCCTCCCCTTCCGGACTCACTGTCTGCAGAATATCATCGCCGGGTTTCTGAGCGCTGTCCGGGTGGCTGCGCAGGTATTTCTCAAACTCAGGGTCTGGCTCTGCACCATTCTGGATAGCGCGGTCGTACGAACGGGCAGCATTGGGAATCTGCTTAAGCTCGGCATACAGGCGTGCCATATTGTAATGCGCATCACCCAGGCCAGGTTTGAGCTTGAGCGCGGCAGCAAAGTGCTTGAGCGCAAGGTCAAACTGCCCGCTTACACCCTCGATGTTAGCCAGATAGAAGAATGCCTCTGCATTGCCGGGATCCAGCTGAATCGTGCGGGCAAACATGCGGGCGGCTTCATCCAGACGGTCCAGACGATAGTAGCTCACACCGGCCAGATAGTATGAAATAGCCAGGTCCGGAGCCAGGCGGGTGGCACGGGAGAAGAACTCCAGCGATTCATCGCACTTGTTGCGATACAGCAGAATGGTACCCAGATTCACCAGGCCGGCCACATGGTCCGGCTGGGCTTCGTACAGGGTGCGGTAAAGTTGCTCGGCGGCAGTGTAGCGGCCCTTGGTGAACGCCTTGGAGGCAAGGTCTGCCAGGGTTTCCATCTGCAGATTCTCGCGCACGGCCCTGGTGCTTTCCCCCTCTTCGCCCTTGATAGCGGCCTCCATCACGCGGCGCTCCGCCTCCGTCAAATCCAGAGAACTTTCCTCATCCAGCTTCTGCAAGGCACTGAGGGTAGCCGGGTCCTGGTTCTTAATCTGCTTGTAGGTCTCGATAAGGAGCTTTCGACCTTCCTCCTGCATAGCCAGGCTGCGGCGCTGCTTGGCAATCACCTCACGCAGCAGTTCATTTTCCTCTGCCAGCGCCGGGTCTACCGGTGCCTGGTTAGCGCGGTTGTCGAGGTCAGCTTCGATATTGTTCAGTCGTTCAGTAAGTTCTGAGACACGGCGACGGTAACCCATGTTCTCCTCGTAGATTCCGCTCATCTCATCGCGCAGGCGCTCAGCCTCGCCGCGGGCGGAAGTCAGCTGCTGCTGAAGCACAGTGCGTTCATCATCCGAACCAGCCTGACGCCCCTCCAGTTCCGCGATGCGGGCCAGCGCCTCCTTGAGCTGCTGGTCCAGGGTGAGGTTCTGGTCCAGCAGAGCCCTGGTCTTTTCCGGACTATTCAGCTCCACAATGGCGCGCAGCTGCTCATTCTCTGCCTTCAGGGCATCGCGCTCCTGGGTTACACGAGCCAGCTCCTCCTGGGTCTGGGCCAGAGTGGTCTCCAGTTCAGTGATGCGGGCTTCAGCCCGCTCGCGGGCCTCTTCGCTGGCGCGGTACTTGGCTTCCATTTCAGCCAGCTGCTCGGTCAGGGAGCGCACCACCTCATTGCCGGCAGAGCGTTCTGTAGTGACCTGCTGCTGAAGCTGTTCATAGCGGTCCTTATACATCTGCTGCTCAATGCGGGCAGAAGTGAGCTGGCGCTGAGAATCCTCGTATTTGGCATTCAGTTCGCGGTATGCCACAGCCATCTTGCGGCATTCCTCCTGCGCGGCGGCCAGAGCATTGTAGAGCTTCTTGTCCGTGGTCTCATAATCCGGCAGGTCCACAGGACGGTAATCGCTGTTCACCGGGTCGAACGTCCCCGTGCTGCCAGGCATCTCAATGGACACCGGACGCCCGGGCTGGCGACCGGTGGGTATAGGTGCATCCGCCGACTTCTTGCGATAAGTGGCCATATTTTCAGCCAGCAAGCGGCGGCGGGTCGCCACCAGATTCGTCTTCCAATGCGGAAAGTCCTTCACGATACCGGCCAGCACTTTCTCGGCCTGCTGCCCCTTGGTAATGGCCGCGTTATAATTCTGCTGCGCGGCCAGCTGCTCAGATTCACGGCAAAGCCGGTAGGCGGTCAGATAATACTCTGCAGGGTCCTTGACCCGCTGACGCGTCGACGGTGCCGCCGGCGTGCTCTGAGCCTGCAGCGGGGCTAATCCGGCCAGTGCCAGACTACATAAAACAACCAGGGTGTTCTTGTATATCGCGGTCATGTTGCAGAATGTCTGACCATGATAACCGATGACCGCCACGAATCAAGCAGTAAACGCGTATGCCGCGTGACATAGTAGCAGGCAGAAGATGAATTTTCTCAACCGGATGCTGATTCAACAGCGCATAATGCTGCATCCAGAGGCTGGCATCCCGCATTTTTTGCTTTCCTGACTTACTAAGTCCTTGCGGGGGCTGCCCGAATCGGGTAGAATGAGGGGCGTGAGTTATCAGGTTTTTGCCAGAAAATACCGACCCCGCACCTTCAAGGATGTGCTGGGACAGGACCATGTTGTGCGCACGCTGTGCAACGCCATTGAACAGAAGCGCCTGGCGCATGCCTACCTCTTCGTGGGCCCGCGCGGTACCGGCAAGACCTCCACGGCCCGTATCTTTGCCAAGGCACTGAACTGCAGCGGCGGCCCCAAGGTGGATTTTGACCCGGATGAGGATGTATGCCTGGAGATTGCGGAGGGTCGCAGCCTGGATGTGCTGGAAATTGACGGTGCCTCCAACCGCGGTATCGACAACATCCGCGACCTGCGCGACAACGTGCAGTTCACCCCCACCCGCGGGCAGTACCGCATCATCTACATCGACGAGGTGCACATGCTCACCAAGGAGTCCTTCAACGCCCTGCTGAAAACTCTGGAGGAACCGCCGGCCCATGTGATGTTCATCTTTGCCACCACGGAACCGCACAAGATTCTGCCCACCATCCTTTCCCGCTGCCAGCGTTTCGACCTGCGCCCCATTCCGGCAGAAATCATTGCCAACCACCTGGTGAATATTGCCGCCAACGAAGGGGTGACTCTCACTCTGCCGGCAGCCTTTGCCATTGCCCGCGTGGCCGATGGCGGCATGCGCGATGCGCAATCCATGCTCGACCAGCTGGTATCCTTCTGCGGTAACAGCATTGATGAGCAGAACGTGAACGACATTTTCGGCGTGACCAGCCGCGAGACCGTGGCCCGCGCCCTGGCCTACATTCTGGACCGCCAGCTGCCCAGCCTGCTGCATCTGGTGCACGAGCTTTCTGAGGCAGGTCGCGACATGGGCCAGCTGCTCAGCGAAATCATGGGAGCCGTGCGCGAGCTGCTTATCAGCAAGGTAGCCCCGCAGGAAGCCAGCTTCTCCATGCCGGAGGAGTGGCGCGACACCCTCAACCAGCTCATTGCCCGCACACCGGCAGACAAGATTGTGCGCCTTATGGAGGTACTCTCCGGCACTGAGGAACACATGCGCTGGAGCACCAATAAACGCCTCCACCTCGAAATGGGGCTCATTCAGGCGGTTCATTCCCTGGCAGAAGCCAACATCAGCGATATCATCCGCGCGCTGAACGGAGCCCCGCTGCCGGAAACACCCATTGCCACTACCCAGCTACCGACCGTGCCGCTTACTGCAACCACCCCTGCACCGCAGACGGCAGTCTCCGTTCCAGCCCCGGCCGCAGCTCCTGCCCCGGCCCCCCTGCCGGTGGCTCCTGCTCCCGCCCCTGTGCCGGCCCCCGAACCGGAGCCACACCCCATGCCCGCCGGGCTGGAACCCATCGATGATGCGCCGCCCAGTTTTGAGCTGAACCCCGACCTGGAGGATGAGCCCCCGCTGTTTGAGACGGAACCTGCCTGTCCGGAGGCATGCGATGCCCCCACCAGTGGTCCGCTGACCCCGGAATCCTGGGATGCGTTGATGAACGCCATGCGCCAGGCCTCCCCGCTGCAGACTTCTTCCGTGGGCAACACCATGTTCATTTCGGACGACGATGGACTGGTAACCATCGCGATTCACCCAAGCGATACAGATACCCGCGATGCCCTGCTGGGTGAGCAGCTGAGCGAACTGCTGGCAGAGCTCGCCCCTGGCTTCTGCGGTCACCAGATTACCCTGCGCATGGTGATGGACGACAGTGTGCCGCCGCCCGTGGAAGAGGAACCACCGCCACCCGCCCCGCTGCCGGAGCCGGCTCCGCGCCCCGCTGCTCCCAAGCCCAAGCCGCAGGAGAAAAAGCCGGAACCTGCTGCAGCCGATAAACCGGCAGCCCCCACCTCGCTGAAACCCACTGAGGAGGAATTCTACCACGACCCGCTTGTAGAGCTCGCTCTCAAGGAATTCCACGCCACCATCATCAAATAATTTCAAACAACACCAACACACCACACATCCATGAACCTTCAGAAACTCATGAAGCAGGCTCAGGCCATGCAGGCCAGCATGGCACAGGCACAGGCCCGCCTGGCCGAAAAGGAATTCACCGCCGAAACCGCCAGTGGCAAGATTAAGGCCACAGCCGATGGTACCGGCATGATTAAATCCCTGAGCATCGACCCCGCCGTGGTGGACCCGGACGATGCCGAGTTCCTTCAGAGCCTGGTGCTCAAAGCCGTGCAGGACGCCCTGACTGGCGCCAAGAATATGGCCGAAAGCGAAATGCGCAAGGTAACAGGCGGCCTGGGCTTCCCCATGTAACCCGCCTCACTTTCTGCCGCCTCAGATTTCTATGAAGAGCCGCCACGCCCTGTTTCCCGTTCTACTGTGCCACCTGGTTCCCCTGCTTCAGGCGGAGCCGGTGCAGGTGGCTGTGCTGCCGGCCAAAATTGTGCCGGAGCAGGCCACGACGCTTGTCCTGGAAAACGGCATTATCTCCCACCTGGCAGTCGATACTGATCGGCTGGAAGCCGGAAGCATCATCGCTGTGCTGAACGAGGAGCGCACCGCCCAGGAACGCGAGGAAATGGAACTGAAAGTGGCGCGCGAAGAAATGCGCCTGCAGGATGAGCTCCGCAAACTCTACACCCAGCGAAGCAAGGTGGAGTTCTTCCTGAAATTATCCCCCCGGGAGCGGCAGTATGCCAGCAAGGTGACGCCCACCAGCGACGACCTCCCCCCCACCGCTGAATCGTTGAATGATATCGACAAGCGAATCTCTCTGCTGAAACGGGAGCAGGAAAGCAAACCGCGCCTGATGCGGCAGGATTTTGAGCGAAGCCACGCCAAGCACACGCTCAAAATGCCTTTCAGCGGACGACTGCAGTATAACTTCACCCTGCCCAGGGATCCCTCTGTCCCGTTCGAGTTTCACAACCTGCCCGGCAGACCGTTTGCCTCAGTATGTGATGATTCCGCCTTCTACATCACTATCAACCTGAGCAAGGCTGAACTTACCCAGCTGCCGGCAGAGAATTTCAGCGTTTCCATCAAATTACCGGAGGACAAAGTGCTGACCGGCACCTATGATCACCACACCGTGGAAAAGAGCAACTCCAGCGGCGGCGATATGCTGGTGTACTACTTCAAGGTACCGGAGGCGGACAAGGACACGGCCTACAACATGCTGGGCAGCAATGCAAAGGCCCGCCTTGTATACGACGCCGGAGACAAGGTGCAATACGTCAACAAGCTGGAACTCATCCGCCACCCGGAAGCCGCCAATTGCGAAAGCTGGGAACAGCTGATTGAACGGCTCTACCCCGACCACAGCCTCATCCTGATTGGCGAGCGCAACATCATCATTCGCCCCCGGGGCAACTGACGAAGCCATGGAACTGGTCTGCGACAACATCTCCTTTGCCTATAACCGCGGCGTTCAGGTGTTCAGCGGCTTTTCCTACGTATTCAAGCCCGGTATCACCGTGCTGAAAGGGTACTCCGGCTCCGGCAAGACTACCCTGCTCAAACTACTGGCCGGTTACCTGCAGGTGAGCAGCGGGCGCATCATCACCCCCACCGGGCTCAAGGTGACCAGCAGGCGCTATCACCGCCAGGATGTGGCCTACATGTTCCAAGGCATCAACCTGCTGCCGCTCATGAGCGTGGAGCGCAACCTGCACCTGGCAGCAGAAATGGCAGCCCTGCCCCGCAAGGAATGGCAACCCCGCTGTGAGACCCTGCTGCATGACCTGGGATTGCAGGAACTACGCCACCGCCGTGCCGATAAACTCTCCGGCGGCCAGGCTCAGCGAGCCGCTCTGGCACGCACCCTCATGAAAAATGCCCCCACCATCCTGCTGGATGAACCTACCTCCGGCCTGGATGATGGTAATACCAATATTATCAAGAAACTGGTGACGCAGGATGCATCCCACCGCATCTGCATCATCAGTACACACGACCAACGCCTCCTCGAACTAGCAGATGATCTCATTGATTTTGACCATTCTGTACCTTGCTAAAGACACGGTACACCGCTGGTTCACACGCGCCTCCAGCCCCCTGGCGCGTGTACTGGTTGTATACTTCCTCTCCCTCTGCGCCCTCTTCTTCCTGGGTAGCTACGTCATCTCTGCCAAAGCCATACGCGACAAAATCCGCAACCGCGGCGGCGACCTGGTGGCTGCATTCTTTGTCATTCCCGGAGATGCAGGCCCCCCCTGCCTGCCCAACCAAGCCGAAACCCTTGAACTGATTGGTGCAGATTCCATTGCCATCATGCCTGCAGGCAGTGTCACCATAGGCAAGCAGAACCGCGCACAGATCATCAGCTACGATTTCCGGCGCGCCGGGCAATTCATGCCCTTGCTTTCCCCCAGCGGTGGCCCCACCCTGCTTTATCCGGAAGACGATGCCCCACTACCACCAGGACCGGCAGATGTAAGCCACTACGGACAATGGGGGGATTTCACCGTCATGGTGCGCCACCTGCCCAGCGACCATCTGCTCATGCGGCTTATGCCGAACGGAGTGCTCCTGGTGACACCGGAGATGATGGAGAACATGAAAGGCTCCTCCAGCAGCTCGCAGTACGTCCGCATGCTGCTCCAGGTAAAGGAATTGGAAAATGCAGAATCCCTGCACAAGGTAAGCCGCTTCCTGGAAAAGCTTAAAACCCTGGAAAAACTGGAGGGCAACATCTCCTCCGCAGCTCCGCTTCTGGAAGAAATGGATATCATCCTGGGCAACCAGAACCAGTGCCGCGCCACGTTCTGCCTGGGTATCGTAGTCATTGTAGGCATTCTTCTCACAGCTCTGGCCGGCATGGAATACCGCCAGAACGAATTCATCTACACTCTGATGAAGAGCTTCGGCATCAACCCCATCCTGCTGGTGGGTACCTTCATTGTGGAAAATCTCGTACTCGTCTCCATCTCCTTTGCGGCGGCTATCGCCACATTCATGTATTCCCAGAAAATCATTGTCACTCAATTCTTTAAAATGGGACAATACATGCTCAACCTGGAGGAAATCATGCCGGAAATCCGGCTCATCTCCTTCACCCTGCTTTTCTGCGTGCTGGTGAGCTCCATCCCCATTGTCGTGGCAGCCAACCGCCAGATCGGACGCGTGCTCAAATAATTTTGTCAGCATTTCCACATGGTTCATTTTGTGCTTGCAAGCCGTATGAATTGTGGTAGAAGTAGAGAAGTCATTTTTCCCCGGTGCGGGGATATGCCAGTTCTTAACACCAACATTATTTAAAAACCATGGATATTCAAGTTGCTGTCCTTTGCGACTACGCCGCCGACTATCAGGGTAAGCTCTGCGTGCAGGGTGCCTTCGATACTCTCTTTGCCCGCCAGTTCCCCGTCATTCACCCTGCCTGCGCTCTTGCGCTTCGTCTCTGCCTCACCCCCGAGGACTCCGGCGACCACAAGCTCGGCATCTCCATCGTTGACGAAGACGGCAACGCCCTCGACAAGGAGCGCATGCCCATCGTTGGTGACCTCAAGGTGGCTCTGCCCGAAGGCGCTTCCTTCCTGACCCGCAACCTCATCATGAACTTCCAGGGTCTCCGTTTCGAGAAGGTAGGCACCTACGCCATCAACGTGACTCTCGATGGCGAGCTCGTGTCCTCCACTCCCCTCCGCCTCGTTATGGTGCAGGGTGAGCAGGCCTGAG
Organism: Akkermansia sp.; assembly: GCA_045631705.1. Classification (GTDB taxonomy): domain Bacteria; phylum Verrucomicrobiota; class Verrucomicrobiia; order Verrucomicrobiales; family Akkermansiaceae; genus Akkermansia. Next base: position 21,485 of record JAZQVE010000041.1, read on the forward strand.
TCTCACCAGTCTGAACAATCTTCTGTTCCCCAATGCTCCTGCCCTTCCTTCGTGAGGGGCGGGAGCAGTTCTTTCTCCCCATAGACACCAGAAACGCCGCCCGGTGTAAAACCAGGCGGCGTTCCTATCAACTACTGCATTTATAACAATCAGTGCATTTCAGGAGCCTCGGGACGCGGACCCTCCGGGCGGAAACCCTCGCCCTTCTTACCGAAGCGGGCCTTCATCTCGGCCTTCTGTTCCTCCGTCAGCTCCGGACGCTGGCCGCGGCGGCCCTGCGGACCGAAACCCTTGCCCTCACCACGGCGGGGACCCATCTGGCCATCCTTGCCCTCAGGACGCGGACCCTTGGGACCCTGCGGGCCGAAACCCTTGCCCTCGCCACGACGGGGACGCATCTTATCAAACTTGCCATCCTTCGGGGCATGCTTGCGGAACTCAGCCTTCTGCTCCTCAGAAAGCTCAGGGCGAGGTCCCTCCGGGCGGGCCATCTTGTCAAACTTGCCGGGAGCATGCGGTGCAAACTCGGGCATCTCGGGACGCTCCTGAGCCATGACAGGCATGGCAGCAAACAAAGCAATAAGCAGATACTTCTTCATAACAAATTGATTCTTATAATATTTTATCTGGCAGGCAGCCGCATTCTCAGCACCGCCTCACTGTATGGAACGCTACCTACCTCCTGTATTCTACACCCTGCCCCGGATTTTTCCGTGCACCGCGGAATTTTCTCCTTAAAATGTTATTCCGAACGGTAAGTGGAGATTCACAGAGCCGCCGGTTCTGTTTACGGGGCTTAAGTCCCATGCTCCGACAGATTTGTGGCCCTGAAAAAAAATCACCGCCCGGATTGATCCGGACGGTAATCTGCTTTTCAACATATACGCTGATATTCAGCGGTCGAAAATCTTAGTGCTTCTTGCACTTGCCGCCGCAACGACGGGCACGCTTCGGAGCGCGCTTCTGGAACTCAGCCTTGATGGCAGCCTTCTCGGCGTCGGAAAGCTGGCCGTCCTTATCGGCGTCGAACTTCTCCATGAGCTTAGCCTTCATCTCAGCCTTGCGAGCCTCGAACTTGGCCTTCATCTCGGCCTTCTGCTCCTCCGTCAGCTGCGGACGGGCATTCGGGCGAACCATCTTGCGGCAGCAGGGCTTCTGGGCGCACTCAGGCTTCTGGGGAGCCTCCTGGGCCATCAGGGGCATGACGGCGAACAGAGCAATCAGTAGGGACTTCTTCATATTGATGTATTTTCTATTTTTAGATTTTAGTAGGATAAGGTGCTGAATGCACCGGTCCTCGATATAGGGAACGGCACACTTTTTGAAATTCTACAGAGAAAATTAACTTTCTTAAGAATTTTATTTCCTTTCTATCCTCTTACGCTCCGGAAATCTCAAAAGAGCCATTAAATTCTGGCTCTTTAAGGCCTATAGACAGAAAATAGCAGGGCAAGTTACTCCGGGATCTCCAGTTTTACACTGTGGCGCTGTCAACCTTATCGGTTGAAATGTTATTCTACGCAGCAATGTGCGATTGGGTGAACTATTTCTATCCGGAACGAGTAACTTTTCTGTCTCGTTCTCCGGCAGATTTGCTCCCCCTCCCCTTTGCAAATCGCCAACCTTATCTACCGGATGATGAATATGCACCTATCAAAAAAATCTGAGACGCCGCCTGGATTACTCCGGGCGGCGCTCAGCGTCTCTATGCTATACCGTTGTTGTCAACGGCAAACTTGTCTTAGTGCTTCTCGCACTTGGGGGCCTGCGGGCCGAACTTGGGGCCGAAGGGAGCCTTACCACCGAACTGAGGGCGGCGGTTGTGCTTCATCATACCACACTTGGGAGCCTGAGGACCGAACTTGGCACCGAACTTGGGACCGAAGGGAGCCTTACCACCGAACTGGGGGCGGCGGTTGTGCTTCATCATACCGCACTTGGGAGCCTGAGGACCGAACTTGGCACCGAACTTGGGACCGAAGGGAGCCTTACCACCGAACTGGGGACGGCGGTTGTGCTTCATCATACCGCACTTGCAAGCCTTGGGGGCCTGGGGGCCGAACTTAGGACCGAAGGGAGCCTTACCACCGAACTGGGGACGGCGGTTGTGCTTCATCATACCGCACTTGCAAGCCTTGGGAGCCTGGGGGCCGAACTTGGGACCGAAGGGAGCCTTACCACCGAAGTGGGGGCGACGACCCTCGCGCTTCACGAAGTCACACTTGGGAGCCTGATGGTTGAAGTGAGGACGACGCACGCCCGTCTCGCCAAACTGAGGAGCCTTGCCACCGAAGTGGGGGCGACGGGCATCCTTGCCGAAGTGAGGACGACGCTCGCCCTTCTTGTCGAAACCGTGACGACGCTCACCCTTCTTACCAAACTCCGGAGCCTTGGGAGCGCGCTTGGCGAACTCAGCCTTGATGGCTTCCTTCTCAGCGTCAGAAATCTTGCCGTCCTTGTCGGCATCGAACTTCTCCATGAACTTAGCCTTCATCTCGGCCACGCGAGCCTCGAACTGAGCCTTCTGCTCCTCCGTCAGCTGCGGACGAACGATCTCAACGCGCACCATCTCGGGAGCGGCGGCGGGCTGCTGGGGAGCAACCTCAGGATTCTGGGGGGCGTCCTGGGCCATAACGGGCATGGCGGCGAACAGAGCAATCAACAGGGATTTCTTCATGGTGATGTGTGTTGTTTTTTGGTTTAGATTTTCAGGAGGGGGAGATGCAGGAAGCACCGCTCCTCGCAATAAGGAACGGTGCTTCTTTTTAAATTCTACAGGAAGATTTTATTTTTTTGCAAAAAAATCCTTCAGGGAGTTAAAATCGTCCGTACTGGGGGTCTCAGCACGGGCAATGGCAGCCTTCTGCGCAGCGGTGATAGTGGCAGCCCCCTTGGCGGCCAGCGCCAGCATCTGGGCCATTTCCTCAGCCGTGAACACGGCCTCCTCGCCACTGCCCTGCACCTCCACATACTCGCCGCGTTCGGTCATCACCACGTTCATGTCCACCTCGGCATCGCGGTCCTCCACATAGCAGAGGTCCAGCAGAGGCGTGCCCTGCAGTTTGCCCACGGAAATAGCGGAAACCAGCTGCTTCATGGGGTTCTTCTCCAGCGCACCGGTGGCCACCAGACGGTTCAGCGCAATCTGCAATGCCACGGCTGCACCCGTGATGCTGGCCGTGCGCGTGCCGCCATCAGCCTGCAGCACATCGCAGTCCACGCAGATAGTGCGGGCACCCAGAGCCTCCAGATCCACCACAGCGCGCAGGCTGCGGCCGATAAGGCGCTGAATCTCCACCGAGCGGCCATCCACCTTGCCGCCGGAATCGCGCTTCTTGCGGTCCAACGTAGAATAGGGAAGCATGGAGTACTCAGCCGTCAGCCAGCCACCGGGCACATGCTGCAGCTTCATCCAGCGCGGCACATCCTCCTCAATCGTCACCGCGCAGATTACGCGCGTGTTACCAAAGCAAGAAAGCACAGAAGCCGTGGCATTCGGTGCCACGCCCAACACAAACTCCAGCGGGCGCATTTCATCCACCCCGCGATTATCATGTCGTTCCATGCCCTCAGTTGTACCACAAATCCCCGGATTTCTCAACTATAAAAACGGTATTTGAGGGAAACGCTGGTTTTATTCGATGCGCAGGACTTTCCTGTCTCGGAGTAGCCCCGCAGGGCGTAGACGGAAGTCTCGCTCCACTTATATTTACGGGACCGAAGTCCCGTGCTTCGAAAAAATTTAATAGTGCTGCCGATTAACTCAGAACCCCATGCACTGCCTCGGCGCAGCGGCGGCCATCGAGGGCGGCGGAGACGATGCCGCCGGCGTAGCCTGCGCCTTCGCCGCAGGGGAAGAGCCCGGTGAGGTCGGGGTGCTGCAGGGTTTCATTCTCGCGGGGAATGCGCACGGGGGAGCTGGTGCGGGTTTCGCAGCCGATGAGGAGGGCATCCTCGCCGGCGAAGCCGCGCAGCTTGCGGTTGAAGAATTGCAGGCCTTCGCGCATGCGCCAGCACACGCTCTGCGGCAGCAGGGCATTCAGATCCCAAGAGGTGATGCCAGGGTGGTAAGTGGTTTTCGGCAGGCTCTGGGAGACGCGGCCGGCCAGGAAATCCACCACGCGCTGGGCGGGGGCTTTCTGCATGCCGCCGCCAGCCTGGCTGGTGGCAATTTCCAGGGCTTTCTGGTACGCAATGCCGGAAAGCACGCCATGCTCTGCCAGGAAGGCATCCGTATCCTCCGGCTCCACGGTCACCACAAAGCCGCTGTTGGCAAAGGGGGAGTTGCGGCGGGAGAGCGACATGCCATTCACCACCACTTCATCATTCTCCGTGGCGGAGGGCACAATGAAGCCACCCGGGCACATGCAGAAGGAATGCACACCGCGGTCCTGAATCTTGGTGGCCAGAGCATAGCGGGCGGCAGGCAGGCCCTCCGGGCGCTCCTGGCCGGGGCGCAGGTGGTATTGTGCAGCGTCGATGAGGCTCTGCGGGTGCTCAATACGCACACCCACGGCAAAGGGCTTGCGCTCCAGGCGCACGCCTTCCTCATGCAGCATGCGGTACACATCTCTCGCGCTGTGGCCAGTGGCCAGAATGACGGCATCGCCGGTGAATTCGCGGCCATCTGCCGTGCGCACGCCGAGCAGGCGCTTGCCGTCTGCGCTCTTCAGCAGGCCGTTCACGCGGGTCTGGAAATGCACCTCGCCACCGGCGGCAAGGATGCTGCCGCGCATGGCCTTGATGATGTTCGGCAGGCGGTTGGAGCCGATGTGCGGGTGCGCATCGGTCAGAATCTCCGGGGCAGCACCGTGGGCCACAAAGGTTTCATAAATCTCCATGACCGGTCCGCGCTTCGTGGCGCGGGTGAACAGCTTGCCATCGGAGAAAGTACCGGCACCGCCCTCACCGAAGCAGTAATTGGAATCCTCCACCACATAGCCCTGGCAGTTGATGGGCTGCAGGTCAAAGCGGCGGGCAGAGACATCCTTGCCGCGCTCCAGCACCACCGGACGCATGCCCAGCTCAATGCAGCGCAAGGCGGCAAACAGACCGCCAGGACCGCTGCCTACAATGATAACCTTCCTGGCCTCTGCCGCCACGGGGGTGTAGTGGCGCTCCGGCAGGGAGGCCGGGGGCAATTCCTCATCCACACCCACCAGCAGACGCAGCTGCTTGCAGATAGGGCGGCGGCGGGCATCGATGCTCTCCTTAATCAGACGCATGCCGGTGATGCGGTAGGGAGAAATCTGCAATTTCTGCGCAGCAGCCTTGCGGCGGGCGTCCTCGCGCAGCGCGCGGGCCAGCGGCAGGTGGATGTCCAGTTCCGTTATCATATTACTTTTAGTCTCAGCTCAGGCAATGCTGCATGAAAAGGGCGGGTTCGCCCACGGCTGCGCCCACCTCCACCGCCGGAATACCGGCCACAGTGGTGTGCGGACGCACATCGGAAAGCACCACGGAGGAAGCGGCCACCTTGGCGCATTCGCCCACCTCCACACGGCCCAGCACCTTGGCACCAGCGCCGATGAGCACGCCACTGCGCACCACCGGGTGGCGGGCATCGCCCTTTTCCTTGCCGGTACCGCCCAGGGTCACCTCGTGGAAGAGGGATACATCGTTCTCGATGATGGCGGTTTCACCCACCACGAAGCCGGTGCCGTGGTCCAGCAGAATACCGCAGCCGATGCGGGCCGCCGGGTGAATATCGATGCCGAACACCTCGCTGCCCACGCTCTGGAACAGCAGCGCCAGCATATAGCGCTTCTGCTTCCACAGAATATGCGACAGGCGGTAGGTGGCCATGGCATGGAAGCCCTTGAAGAACATAAGCGGCTCCAGCGCGCTGTGGCAGGCAGCATCTCGCTCCACCACCGCCTTCAGGTCCGCAGCCATCATCTCCACCACCAGGGGGTCGCTCTTGAACAGGGAGCGGATAAGCGGCTCCAGGTCATCGCGGCCGATATCGCGGCGGGAAAGCTTGCGCGCCAGGCGCACGGAAACTGCCGTGGCCAGCTTGTTGCGGCTCAGCACCACATCATCCAGCAGGCCGGTAAGCTTCGGCTCCTGCTCTGCGGCAGATTCAGCTGCTGCATAAATATCCGCCCAGATTCTCGTGGAGAGATCCGCTTCCTGGGGAACCATCTTGTCCGGGCGTATCATATGTGGCGGAGCTATCAATCCACGCAGCACTCGCGCAGCATTTCATCCAGACGATAAGTCATTTCGGCCAGGGCCTCGCGGGCGGGAGATTCCGGCAGCATCCAGAGCACCTCGCGGGCTTCCTCATTGCGGGAAAGGCCCTCCTCCACCGACAGGCGGATAGCCTCGGCAAAAGCCTCCGTATCGCGAAGGCGGGAGTAATCAATCTCCTCGTGCTTCTCCACGCAGTTGCGGGCATATTCCGCCACATCATCACTGGTGGACTCCATGAGGAAGAACACCGGCAGGGTCAGCTTGCCCTTCTCGTTGTCCGTACCCAGGGTCTTGCCGGCGCTCTCATCGCTGCCGGTCAGGTCCAGGCAGTCATCATAAATCTGGTAGGAGATACCCAGCAGCGTGCCCATACGGTTCAGCTGCTCAATCATCTCATCATCAAGCCCCTGCAGGAAGGCTGCACCTGCCATGGCCATGGCGAAGAGCGTGGCGGTCTTCTTGCGGATTAGCTCGTAATAATCCGCGCGGCTCATGTCGATATCCCACAGGCGGGTGGACTGCTCCACCTCACCCTCGCACAGGTCGCGCACACCCAGTGCCATGCGGCGGATGAAGCGGGAATCGCCAATCTCAGCACCCATCACCATGGCCTGAGCCAGCATGGAATCGCCCAGCAGAACCGCCAGTTCATTGCCCCACAGGGCATTCGGCGTGGGCTGGTCGCGGCGGGTTTCAGCCTTATCCAGCACATCATCATGCACCAGAGAAGCCATGTGCAGCATCTCCAGCATGGCGGCAAAGGTGGTGTGTTCCTCCTTGATTCCACCGGTGGCAGCCGCCGTGAGCAGCACCAGCCCCGGGCGGATCATCTTGCCCTTCCCCTTGCACACCTGGCGCATATAATCCCGCATGTAAGGGGAGAAATGCCCGGTCTGTGCATCAATTGTGTCGCGGACTTTCTGCAACTCAGTCTCCACAATGCGCATATAGGCTTTCTTATTACGCAGCTTGCTGAAAAAAGGAAGGCTCATGAGAGGAAAATAATATGGTACACGGCGCCGGTGTCTGCACCGCCGCTGCGGCCAGTTTAGCAAAGATTAAGCCCCTTGGCAATCTTTTACCCCCAAAATGCCCGCATATTGCAGATATTTTCCTGCTGAATGTTCATTTTCCCCTGCAAAGCGAACGCAAGCCCCCCCTGTGTGCGCAAAAAAAACGGGGCACCATACAAGGTGCGCCGCCTGTAAATCTGTTTCTCAGCAGAAATCAAGCCTCGGGAGCAGCCGGGCCTTCGCCATACTGGTTAGCAGCAGAACTGCCGGTGCAATAGAACACGAGCAGAATAATCCAGCCGATAACGGGAAGCAATGCCCACAGCAGATTCCAGGCACTGTGGCCGGTATCATGCAAACGGCGAACCGTCACACCCAATCCGGGCAGGAGGAAAATAATGGTAAGGATGAGGTCAAGCAAGTTGCCAACGGATTCTGCGGCATCCATATTGCCGGACACAGCCAGAATCACGCCGACCAGGAAGCCAATTCCGAAACCAACGATGCAGTTAGCCAGCACCCAGAACCAATACTCGGAACGGCTGGCGCGGCCATCAAATTTGACATAACGCTTCATGCAGCTCGTGAAAGCGTTGATAAGGTTGTAGGAAGCTACAGGAGTAGTACTCATATTTCAGATAGGGTTTTTAGTTTCAGTGTGAATTAAAACAACGTCTCAGAATCTCCTTACCTTCTGGCAAGGAACCACATCGGCGTCAGGTGACATTATAGCAGTCTCAGCATGCCAGTCAATGCATTTCTGGAGCAGGTGTAAAAAAACAGCATCATTTACCAGCAGGCTGATCATTTGGAGATTTGGCGAGTCTGCAAATCTGTCGGAGCACGGGACTCTAGTCCCGAAAACATGACAAGCGCCCCACGCTTTGCCACTTGTCACACAGAGCAGTTTTTCATCCAGAAGTTCATCTGAGTCGACGGAAAAAAATAAATATAACAGCCGATTTAACTTGTCTTACGCTGCTACTGTGCTACATTGAATACTATGGATAAGGCAGGATTACACTCTTGGATTGAGCAGAATTTGCAGGAGGGCGAACAGGTGCTGTGGGCTGGCAGTCCGCGTCTGGTATTCTTCCGCGGTGTGTTCATCTCCCGTGTGGTACCGGGGCTCATTCTGCTGGGGCTGGCTGTGTGGTTCCACCTGGGCGCACCCGGCATTCCGCTGCCGGATTGGGCCATGTTCCTGACGGCCGCTTTCCCGAAGGAAGTGGTACTGCTCCTTGCCATTCTCCTGCTGGTGATACCACCGCTGCGCTCGTACATGCTGCGCCACACCAGCTATGTGCTCACCAACCGCCGCATCATCAAGGCCCGCGTGTTCAGCAAACGCGTGCGCCAGTGGCCGCTGGAAATCCTGGCCAGGGCTCAACGCATCGACTATAGAGATGGCCTCTCCTCCTACATTTTCGATGACTGGGAAGACGGCCCCCACCGCCACGAGCACATCACCCGCGGCATCTACTACATGCGCCCCGATTTCCGCGAGGCCCTGGAAAAAGCCACCAAGGCATGACCCCGCCCGCCATCCCGCCCGCGCTGAGCTTCTGGCGCTCATTCTATGCAGGTGCTGCCGTGCTGGCATCGCTGTTATTGCAGTCACAGTGACTTGTGTGGTGTTTTATCTCGGTGCTGCTGAAAGTTCGCATAAGTAAGCGCCAAAACTTAACTTTTATTCTGTTAAATTAAACAAAAAGTTAATACTTTCTTTGGTTTTTCTTATCTTTTCTCTATTTTGGTGAGTTTTTTGTTTACTTTTTGGGCTATTTTTGTAAAATAAAGTCAACAAATAAGTGAAATCATGATTGAAGAAGAGCTTCAGGATTTGATTAAAAAGGTAGAACTCCGAGGGTGCGAATGGCAGACGACTGAGGTCAAGTCTGCGCATAAAGGATGTCCTGAAAGGCTGTATGATACCATATCCGCCTTTTCTAATCAGGATGATGGAGGAATCCTGCTATTCGGTTTGGATGAACAGAACAAGTTTGAGAAAGTAGGAGTGTATGATGCACAGGCACTTCAGAAGAGGGTAATGGAGTATTGTGAGCAGATGACTCCTGTTGTGCGTCCTGTGTTTACAGTTTGTGATGATGGTGAGAAGGTTTTTGTTTCTGCTGAAATTCCACCCCTTGATATAGCTGACCGCCCTTGTTTCCGGACAGCTCAGGGGAGATTGAAAGGAGCCTATATACGAGTGGGAGAGGCTGATAAACCCATGACTGAATATGAGGTATATAGTTATGAAGCATTTCGGAAACGATATCGAGATGATATCCGGCCGGCAAAGGGAGCAACATTGGATATACTGGACCGGAATTTGCTGGATGTGTACCAGGCGCGTATGCGTAGCGAAAGGCCTAATCTGGCACGAATGACTGAAAGTCAGCAATATGAATTGAATGGTGTTACCCAGGGTGGTGAAATTTCGATGTCGGCATTGCTGCTTTTCGGTCTGTTTCCCCAGGCTTTCTATCCTCGTCTTTGTATTTCTGCGACCCGCATTCCCGGTACAGAAATGGGTGAGGTGGATTTGTTTGGCAATCGCTTTACTGATTCAAAACGCATAGAGGGTACCATACCGGAAATGCTGCAAAAAGCATTAGATTTTGTGCGGAATAACATGCATACATCAACGGGTATAGATTCTCTGACCGGAAAGAGGGTTGATATGCCGCAATATCCTATGGATGCGGTACGAGAAGCTGTGTTAAATGCTTTGGTTCACAGAGATTATAGTATATATACGGAATCGAAACCGATTCAGCTCAACATGTATGAAGACCGGTTGGAAATCATAAATCCGGGCGGCTTATATGGGCGGCTGACTGTTGACCAGCTAGGGCATACTCAGCCTGATACCCGTAATCCTGTCCTGGTGACAGCTCTGGAAATTCTGGATGAAACGGAGAACCGGTATTCCGGTATTCCCACCATCAGGCATGCCATGGCTCAGAGGCATCTGCCGGAGCCGGTTTTCATCAATACAACAGGTGAGTTCAAAGTCATTCTGTATCACAAGTGTACAACCGCAGAAAAAGATCTTGCACACAGGTATGCTCCTGTCATAGAAGATGAAAAGCATCTGTTGGTTTTCTGTCGTACACCTCGCACAAGAGCAGAAATAATCAATTATCTCAACATTGGTTCCGGTCAGTATGCTCTGCGTCGTTATCTCGACCCGCTTCTGAAAAATGGTGCAATCCTGATGACCATTCCAGATAAGCCACGCAGCCATAGTCAGAGGTACATCACGGCAGAAGGTATGTTTCCCTGATTTTCAGAGCAGGCGACTCTGCTTCTCCTCTCTGAATATAGGCTTGCTAAGTGGAGCTGAAAGTGTTAGAATACGGCCATGGCAGATATGTCTTTCACTGCACAGATGGCAGCCAAGCTTGGGCTGGATGAGAAGTATGTGATTCCCTACGGCTACGACAAGGCCAAGGTGAGCCTGGAGGTTCTGAAGCAGGACCGCAAGCGCGGTCGCCTGATTCTGGTGAGCGCCCTGACTCCCACGCCCGCCGGCGAGGGTAAGACCACGGTTTCCATTGGTCTGGCTCAGGGTCTGCAGGCTGTAGGCCAGAAGGTGTGCCTTGCCCTGCGCGAGCCCTCCATGGGCCCGGTATTCGGCCGCAAGGGTGGCGCCACGGGTGGCGGTGCATCCAGCATCACCCCGGGCGAAAGCATCAACCTGGGCTTCACCGGCGACTTCCCCGCCATCACCGCTGCCAACAACCTGCTGGCCGCTGTGATTGACAACGCCCTCTTCTACAAGACCACCCGCCTCGACCAGAACAAAGTGACCTGGAAGCGCGTGATGGATATGAACGACCGCGCCCTGCGCAGCATCGTGGTAGGCCTGAACAAGAACGGCGTGCCCCGCGAGGACGGCTTCAACATCACCCCCGCCTCCGAAATCATGGCCTGCTTCTGCCTGGCCGAGGACCGCGATGACCTGCGCCGCCGGCTGGACAACATGGCCATCGGCTTCACCGCCGAGGATGAGGCCGTGTATGCCCGCGAACTCGGCGTGACCGATGCC
>JAZQVE010000042.1:0-4935 GCA_045631705.1 Akkermansia sp.
AGCTCCTGAGCACGGCGCATCTTGGCGGACGCAACCATCTGCATCGCCTTGGTAATCTGCGATGTGTTGCGTACCGACTTGATGCGGCGTTTGATGTCTCTCAGGCTTGCCATGTTGTTACTTCTTCAGGCGGGATTTGAATGTGGTCATGAAGTCCTTGAGGGCGGCGTCGATTTCCGGCGTCAGGGCCTTCTCGGCTTCGATGCGGGTGAGCAGATCGGCGCCATTCACAGAGGCTTCTTCCTCCAGCTGGCGGCGCACAGCCTGAATCTGGTCCACGGCCACATCATCGAGGAAGCCGCGCTGGATGGCATAGAGGTTGATGACCTCGATACCCAGGCTCTTGGGCTCGTACTGGCCCTGCTTGAAGAGTTCCACGATGCGACGGCCGCGTTCCAGCTTGGCCTTGGTGGCGGCGTCCAGGTCGGAGCCGAACTGAGCGAAGGCCTGGAGTTCTTCGAACTGGGCGAGGTCGAGCTTCACGGAACCGGCCAGCTTCTTCACAATCTGGGTCTGGGCGCTGGAACCCACGCGGGACACGGAGATACCCACGTTAATGGCCGGGCGCACACCCTGGTAGAAGAGGTCGGTATCCAGGAAAATCTGGCCGTCGGTAATGGAAATCACATTCGTGGGAATGTAGGCAGATACGTCACCGGCCTGGGTTTCGATGATGGGCAGGGCGGTGAGGGATCCACCTTTACGGCCACCCTCGCTGTTGATGCGGGCGGCGCGCTCCAGCAGGCGGGAGTGCAGGTAGAATACGTCGCCGGGGTAGGCTTCGCGGCCGGAGGGGCGGCGCAGGATGAGGGATACCTGGCGATAGGCCACAGCGTGCTTGGAAAGGTCATCGTACACGATGAGGGCATCCTGCCCCTGATCCATGAAGTACTCACCCATGGCGCAGCCGGCATAGGGAGCCAGGTACTGCATGGCGGCGCTGTCGGAGGCGGAGGCCACTACCACGATGCTGTATTCCATGGCGCCGGCTTCCTCGAGCTTGGCTACCAGACGGGAAACGGTGGCGCGCTTCTGACCCACGGCCACGTAGATGCTGTAGAGCGGGCGGTGGCCCGGCAGCTTGCCCTGTTCGGCCAGCTTGTTCTGCTGAGCCTGGGCAATCATGGTATCGGTGGCGATGGTGGTCTTGCCGGTGGAGCGGTCGCCGATGATAAGCTCACGCTGGCCACGGCCAATCGGAATCATGGCATCGATGGGCAGAATACCGGTCTGCACCGGCTGGTTCACGCCCTGGCGGGAAATAATACCGGAGGCAATCTTCTCCACGGGGTAATAGGTAGTGGCCTGAATCGGGCCCTTACCGTCCAGCGGGTTGCCCAGGGTGTCCACCACGCGGCCGAGCAGTCCGGGACCCACGGCCACCTGGAGCAGGCCGCCTCTGGTCTTGCAGGTGTCACCTTCCTCCAGGGCGGCGGCGTTGCCGATAAGCACGGCACCCCCCTCCTGGTCTTCCAGGTTCATGGCGAGGCCCATCACGCCACCGGGGAATTCAATCATCTCATTGAGCATGGCGTTGCTCAGGCCTTCGATGTGGGCCACGCCGTCGCCAATGGCTTTGATGGTACCCACATTCTCGCTGATGGCGGCGGTGGAGATGTTGCGGATCTGTGCTTCGAGTTCTTGTACGATGTTGCTCATACCGTGGTGTGTTTAGAGATTTTTAGTAAGTTGTTCAATGCGGGTGCGGATGGAGGCATCCGTTACGTTGTCGCCCACCTTGACGGTGAGCCCGGCGATAAGGGAGGAATCCACCTGCCATTCGTAGCTCAGCCCGGACTGGCGGGCATTCAGCTTTGCGGTGATGGCGGCCTGCTCCTCAGCAGTGAGGGGCACGGCGCTGGTGATGGTGGCGGTGTGGGCGGCGCGCTCCAGGCGCACCAGTTCGGTGAAAGCAGTGAGCAGCGCCAGGTAGTTGCGCGGCTTCTCTGCGGCAATCTTGCCGGCCACCAGGCGCACCGTGGCTTCGTTCATCAGACCATCGGCGCCAATGCACAACCGCATAAGGCGGCGGGCCTGGGCCTGTACTTCCTTGCTGATTTTCATGGCTGATACGACAGATTAGAGGGAACGGATGGCCTCGGCGTTAATGGCGCGGTGGTCGGCATCGCTCAGCACCTTGCCGGTCACGCGGCAGGTTGCTTCGGCCACCAGGCGGGTGAACTCGCCCTTCAGGGCATCCTTTTCGCGCTGGGTGTCCATCTCGGCCTGCTTGTGGGCATTTTCGATGACGGCCTGAGCTTCGGCAGTAGCCTTGGCGGAGAGGTCAGCCTGCAGTCTGGCGGCAGTCTGGCGGGCCTGCTCTACTTCTTTCTTGCCGGTTTCGCGGGCTTCGTCCAGAAGCTTGGCGCCGGTTTCCTTCACTTCAGCCAGTTCCTGCTGGCTGCGGGCGTGCATTTCCTCGCCTTCCTGGATGCGCTGGCGGCGTTCCTCAAGCTGCTTGAAGATGGGCTTGATGCCGAAGCACACCACAATGGCTGCCAGAATGCAGAAAGCGATGAGGTGGGCGATGAACGCATCGGTATGCAGACCGAAATTGGAAATCAGGTCCTGGATATCTGCGGCGAGAATCGGGTTGAACATGGTTGTGAGTTGTTTTGGTTAAAACCGGATTGATGTAGAGATGTGGGGGAAAGGGGGCGGGGCATGCCGTTTGCTTGAATGGCCCGGCATGCCCAAGGGCGATTAGCCCATGAAGATGGCCACGAAGGCCACACCTTCCACGAGAGCGGCCAGAATGATGGAGATGGTCAGAACCTGACCGGAAGCACCGGGGTTGCGGCCGGTGGATTCAGCGGCCTTCATACCGATGAGACCAATGCCGAGACCGGCACCGATAACAGCCATGCCGGACTTGATGGCGGCAGTGGCAAGAGCGGGGAGCATCATTGTCGTTGTTTTTCTATTGTTTGTTGTTTTATTGGGAAAACCCGCAGCGTCACGTTTTGCTTCATGATCCGCTGCGGGAAAATGGTCTTAGTGGGCGTGTTCCTCATCACCGCCCACCTGGGTCTTCAGGAAGATGGCCGTGAGCATCAGGAACACAAGGGCCTGCACAAAGCCTACCAGGATTTCCAGGCACATGAAGGGCAGCATGGCGGCGGCGTTGCCCAGGGTGCTGCCGCTCACGATGCTCATCTGCTCCAGAATGGCCTCGCCGGCGTAGATGTTGCCGAAAAGACGGGCTGCCAGTGCCACCGGGCGGATGGCGATGGTAAGCAGTTCGATAAGGCCCACGAAGAAGAATACTGGCAGTAGCAGGTTCTTGAGCATGCCCTTCAGGCCGCCCTTGGGCCCGAAGATGTGTCCCACAAAGTGGCCGATGCCTTGTTCCTTGATGCTCCAGATGAACCAGAGCAGGGTGTAGAACAGACCCAGGAAGAGGGTGACGTTCAAGTCCGCATTCGCGCCACGGAAAATCGGGTGACCATGGTAGGTGATTTCACCCACGCCGGGGATGAGACCCATGTAGTTGCTGGTCAGAATGAGCAGGAATACCGTGGCAAAGTACCAGATGTACTTGCTGGCCAGCTTCTTGCCGATAAGACCTTCCACGAAGTTGTACAGAAGCTCGAAAATCCACTCTACGAAGTTCTGCAGACCGCGCGGCACGCGTTCCATCTTGCGGGTGGCCAGACGCAGAATGATAGTGAGCAGCACCACAGCGATGGTCATCATGACCATGGAGTTGGTGATGGGCAGGGAATGCCCCGGCCAGAACGGCAGGTCGATGTTCCACAGCACCGGTGCATCGGTAGAAAGTCCATGGTGACCGCCTTCCTCTGACGCACATGCCACGCCACACATCAGAGCCAAGCTCAATTTGGAAAGGAGAGATTTCATTGCGATTACTCCTAGACTACCACGTTCATTCTCGGAGTCAAGGACAAAATGCTGTTAGAACATGCGCTTCTTCCGGATAATGATGCAGCCGGCTCTCGTGTGGGCGATGAGCCGGCTGCATTGCAAACTGAAGTGATAAAGGGATTCTTAATACTCCTCTTCCTCTTCTTCTTCATCAGATTTTTTCTTCTTGCCTTTCTTTTTGGAAGTTTTACCTTTCTTTTCAGCCAGCTTCTTCTTGTTGGCCTCTTTTTCGTGGTCGCGGAGAAGTTTCTTCCAATCCTTCACAAAATCACTGACCTCAGAGCCGCCGGCTTCGGCAATTTTGGTGCCATCGGGAGTTACGGCAATCATGCAGGGGAGGAGCGGTTTACCTGCATAGGTCCAGGGGATGCCGCTGTTCATGCTCATGGTCGGGCTCATGACGGGGAATGTCATCTTGGCCTTCTTTACCCACTGTTCTGCAGCCTTGGGGGAGGCATCAACGTTCAGCATGACCATTTCGCAGCCGCCCCGCTTCATCTTCTTGTATTCCTTCACCAGCGTGGGGGCTTCGGACACGCAGATACCACAGGTGGAGCGGGACTGGTAAATGAAGTAAATCTTCGCCTTGAGATTCGGCTTCACCTTGTTGACATATTGAGCTTCCTTCAGGGCCTGGGGCACGAGGGCAAGCTGTTCATCTGTATTTTCCTCCTGGGCGTGAGCCAGAAGACCACATCCTGCTGCAAGTGTCAGGACAAGAGTACGTATGAGCCTGGTCATGCTGCGTTTTTATCAGTTTTTCCCCACAGGGTCAAGCCAAAATCCGGATATGTGGTGCTCGCGCACCACATGTGTCCCAAAGACTTCACAATTGACTGATATATCAACACCGTTTTGGAGGCATCCCCCCTCTTTATGCGCTAAATGGCGATTTGGCGGGCAGGTGAAGCCTGCGGAATTTTGAGCCCACGAAGTGGGTGAAAGATAAAAGGCCGGGGTAAGAGCGCGTTAGCGCTCGCAGCCCCGGCTAGGCTAAAAAAGTTTCAGAGCCCGCGGAGCGGGTGACAGAGCGGTGCCTTAACTCGTTGC
>JAZQVE010000043.1:0-9126 GCA_045631705.1 Akkermansia sp.
GCGGTGCGACATGCATTCCCCTTTCTCGCGACCAGACTGATGGGGCCGAACCCCGGCGATTTCAGAATAGCCCCACTGCTCCCGGATATACTCCGTTTATCCGTGGCCGCATCCCGGACAGACAAACTGTACACCCACTACACCAGACCAGCAGACGGCTGGCTCACCACCGCCCCGGCGGTAAAGCCTGAAATTCAGGAAGAACTGATACGGGATACTGAAGCCTTTTTCCGGCAGGCAGCCGAAGCCCAGGATATGCAGACACAGTACGCCGCCTGTGCTGAGCTGGCGCTGCGCTGGATACCCGCCCTCCCCATGGACGATGAGCAGGAGAGCCGGATGACCCAGCTCACCATAGCCATGGCGCCCGCGGCCCAGCCGCTTCTCATACGCTACCTGGATACCCGGGACAACACCGTTTACCCCATGATGGAGGCTCTGCCCGCGCTCCGCGTCCTCTTCCGGGAGTTTCTGAAGCAGAATCCCCCGCAGCTTCAGAAATTGATTGCAGAGATAGTACAGCTCGATGCATCAACACTGGAAACACTGCGCACGGTAAACGATGCAGCCACTGCGCGCACCGCAGCAGAAAAGCTGCGGAACATCAATGAACGACGCAACCAGCTGTACATTTTCCTGGCCCCTGTTCTTTGCGATGAGCCCAAATGCCCGGAACTGCAGAAACTCGATGAATTCCAGCCCGGGATTGAAAAGCGCGTGGAAGAACTGCACAAACTGCCCGAACCCTTCTACGGCTGCAAGGAACTGGCAGACATCTTCTGCTGGGGCTGATTTATTGAATGCAGAATGAATAGTCAGCGCGCAGCCCTACGGCTGCGCGGGAGAGTGAAAATCACCTGGGAAATCTCAGGTGATTTTGTTTTCAGCAGCGGCGGGAACCTGCCAAATCCACGCTGCCGGGCGAAAAGGCTTGCAAATTACGGTAAATTCCGTACACTGGGCGC
This sequence comes from Akkermansia sp., assembly GCA_045631705.1. Taxonomy (GTDB): domain Bacteria; phylum Verrucomicrobiota; class Verrucomicrobiia; order Verrucomicrobiales; family Akkermansiaceae; genus Akkermansia. The sequence continues at coordinate 966 of JAZQVE010000043.1, forward strand.
CCCATGAGCCGCGCCGTCAGACAAGCCTTCATCGACACCATACCCGTATTGACCGGGTATCTGGCGCTGGGCTTCGGCTTCGGGATTATGCTGCAGGCAGCCGGGTTTCCGGTGTGGCTGGCACCGGTGATGAGCATCACCATGTACGCCGGGGCCATGCAGTATGTAGCCGTGGGACTGCTGAGCAGCGGGGCCTCGTTGCTCACCGTGGGGCTCACCACCGTTCTGGTGAATGCCCGGCACCTGTTCTATGGTATTTCCCTGCTGGATAAGTTCAAAGGCACCGGCAAACGCACACCCTACCTGATATTTGCGCTTACCGATGAGACCTATTCCCTGCTGTGCCGGGATAACCCGGAAGTGCCGGCGGCAGAGAAAAGAAACTACTACTTCTGCATCTGCTTCTTCGACCACTGCTATTGGATTACCGGCTGCACGCTGGGCGCGGTGACAGGTTCTCTGATGACGTTCAACAGCCAGGGCATTGATTTTGTACTCACGGCGCTCTTCATCACCATTTTCATTGAGCAGTGGCAGAGCATGAAGAAGCATTACCCGGCCCTCATGGGCGCAGCAGTGACTGCGCTATGCCTGATACTGTTCGGCAAGGAAAACTTCATGATTCCTGCCATGTTCGCAATTCTGCTGCTGCTCTGCATCCACAAGGAGGAGGTAGGCCATGGTTAATGCCCACACGTTCTACGCCATTGCAGTAATGGCGATTATCACAGCCCTGCTGCGCTTCCTGCCCTTCCTCATCTTCAAGGGCAAGGCTTCCACCCCGCCGCTGGTCGAAAAGCTGGGCCGTCTGCTGCCCAGCGCCGTCATTGCCATGCTGGTGGTCTATTGCATGAAGGACGTGCACTTCTCCGGCATGGCCGGCTATATGCCCGCCATCATAGCGAGCCTGTTAACGGGTATTCTCCATCTCTGGAAACGCAACACCCTGCTGAGCGTCATCAGCGGCACGGTGTGTTATATGCTGCTCCTGCAATTTGTGTTTTAGTCCCCTTAACAGTTGACAAAGCAACGCTGCCAACGTACAATATGGTCACCCCGTGATTGAAATACCCGCACACGCCCTGTCTGTTGTAGAACGCCTGGAACGCTATGGCTACGAGGCCTATGTGGTGGGCGGCTGCGTGCGCGATTCGCTTCTGGGCCGCAACCCGAAGGACTGGGATGTCTGTACCAATGCCCTGCCGGAGGAGGTGCTGCGTGTCTTCAAGCGCTTCCATGTCATCAAGACCGGCCTGCAGCATGGCACGGTAACCGTTATGGTAAGCCACGAGCCGGTGGAGGTGACCACCTTCCGCATTGATGGCAACTACACCGACAACCGCCACCCGGACAGCGTGAATTTCGTGAGCCGGGTGGAGGAGGACCTGGCACGCCGCGATTTCACCATCAACGCCATGGCCTACAACCCCACCCGCGGCCTGGTGGATGCTTTCGATGGCCAGCGCGACCTGCAGGCAGGCATCATCCGCTGCGTGGGTGAGCCGGATGCCCGCTTCAATGAGGACGGTCTGCGCATTCTGCGCGCCCTGCGCTTTGCCGCACGTTATAACTTCGGCATCGAGACGGAAACGGCCTTCTCCATCCACCGCAACCGCCACCTGCTGGAGAATGTGAGCGTGGAGCGCATCTTCACCGAGCTGAAGGGCATTCTCATGGGCGAAGGCGTGCTGGGCATGATGCAGGCCTTCCCGGATGTTTTCACCGTCATTATCCCGGAACTGGCTCCCACCGTGGGATTCGACCAGCACAACCCGCACCACTGCTACGATGTGTGGACCCATACCGCCCACGCTGTGCAAGCCGCCCCGGCCATCGAAGTGCTGCGGCTGGCTCTGCTGCTGCACGATATCGCCAAGCCTGCCACCTTCAGCATGGGCGAGGATGGCAAGGGACATTTCTACAACCACGGCTCCCAGGGCGCCGAGCTGGCCCGCAGCATCCTGCTGCACCTGAAGAGCGACACCGCCACCCTGCAGACGGTTGTCACCTTGGTACGCGAGCACGATTCCATGCTACCCACCACGGCACCCGGCATGCGCCGCCTGGTAGGCCGCCTGGGGCTGGAGAATCTCCAGCTTCTCCTGGCAATGAAACAGGCCGACATGGCCGCCCAGTCCGACCACGAGCGCCCGCAGAAGCAGGCCACCCTGCGCGATGCCCGGCTGCTGCTGGAGGATGTACTGGAGGAACAACCTGCCTTCACCGTGGGTGATCTGCAGATCAACGGCCGCGACCTCATCAGCCTGGGTGCCAGCCCCGGCCCCGCCATGGGCGATATCCTCAAAACCCTGCTGGCTGAGGTGCAGGATGAAATTTTACCCAACACGCGCGAGGCTCAGCTTTCCCGCGCCAAAGAACTTCTTTAACCACAAAACCCAACAATCACTATTATGAGCTGCTGCTGCCAAAACTGCGACAACAAATCCCCCCGTTCCCGCTTCATCACCTTCCTCCTCAGCCTGCTGATTTTCGGCTGCATGGGCGGTGTACACCGCATCTACGCCGGCAAGGTCATCACCGGTATCATCCAGTTCTGCACCTGCGGTGGCTTCGTCATCTGGCAGATTATCGATATCATCCGCATCGTTCTGGGATGCTTTGATGATAAGGAGGGTAAGACGATCTAAGTCCGAGCGCAGCGAGGATATCGTCTTGCCAACGGCAAGATATCGTCCGGCCCAGCCGGATTTCGTCCCGGTTCCGCAGGAACCGGGATTTCGTTTTACCTGAATATTCATTCATGCAGGAACGAACCAAGAATTGGGAAGATAATCACTTCTTCGCTGTATTCAGGGATGCAATCAGCATGCGTCTGATATTTCCACAACGATGCAAGAGGGGTAAAATAGTTTCCTTTGGTGCAATATCTGCCCGAAGAAGAACCTGCAACCAGTATTCTGTTTCATGGCATTCCTTGAGCGAAATCTGGTATTTTGCAATAAAATCTGCTCCGCTTGCCGCATATACGCCTTCGTGTATGTTTGCACCAATACTGGTTGCTGAGCGCATAAGTTGGTTCTTAAGCACGGCATGGCGGTCAATGTTGTCACAGAGTCGGACAATTTCTACTGCAAAATCAAGACTCTGTTCAGCAAGAGGGTGCGGCTTCATATTGTATACAAAGTAACATAATTTATGTACTGCGGCAAGTTGTTTTCCATACTTTTCCGGATTCTGAAGCAGGCATCCACAGGAAAACGAAATCCCGGTTCCTGACGGAACCGGGACGAAATCCGGCGGAGCCGGACGATATCCCCTGCGGGGACGATATCCTCGCTGCGCTCGGACTTAGACACACATCGCCACCCGCAGCTCTGCCACCTGCTCTGCTTTACCAAGTACAGCACCCAGCGCAAAACCAAACTCCAGTGCGGCACCGGGGCCACGACCGGTCACCAGCATACCGTCTGTCACGGCAGGCTCAGCCACCACCTCAGCAGCAGATTTCAAATCACCCTCCACACCGGGATAGCAGGTCACGCGGCGCCCCGAGAGCACACCAGCAGCCTCCAGCGCAATGGGGGCTGCGCAGATAGCCGACACCAGCTTACCCTCCGCATGCATGGCCCGCACCAGGCTCAGCACACCGGGTGTATCACGCAGCAGCCAGGATGCCGGACCGCCAGGCAGAATAATGCCGCTGTAATCCTCAGGATTCACATCCACCATCAGCATCTCTGCCATGGTGGTAATGCCGTGGGCTCCTTCCACGCTGCGTCCCTTCACTCCAGCTGTCACCACCGGAATCTCCAGACGACGCAGAATATCAATGGGCGCAATCAGTTCAATCTCCTCGTAGCCGGGAGCCATCAGCACTAATACGGGTTTCATGCTCGCATCATACTCGCCATCACCCTGAGTTGTCAAGCTGGAAGAACGCCCGACACACCGGAAAATAAGGTCCCGAATTCCATGCAACCACAACATGTGGTACCACTGCAAAAAAAGTTATAGAAAATCTTGCGAATTTGCGAATTTGTGCTTGCCAGTTGCTGCAAGAATAGGTAAAATATGCTCAACAAAGGAGGTTCTCGATGAAATTCGCACTCGCAAAACAAGTTCTGCTCGATGGCATTAACAAGGTGGCCGGCGTGGTATCCACCCGTCCCAGCATGCCGATTCTCTCCAACGTACTGCTGGATGCATCTGATGGCGAGCTGAAGCTCACCACCACCAGCATGGAGCTGACGATTCTCACCAAGGTTCCCTGCATTGTGGAAAAGCCGGGTTCCATCACCCTGCCCGCCAAGAAGCTGCAGAGCATCATCCGCGAGCTGCGCGACGGCGAAGTAAGCATCGAGGTAAGCGGCACCGTGGCCACCATCCGCTGCAACCGCGCCCAGTTCAAGCTGAACGGCCTGCCCGCCAACGAATTCCCCGGCCTGCCCGTATTCAAGGAAGCCCGCGAATTCAAGGTGCAGCAGGGCGTGCTGAACAAGGGCTTTGCCTTCACTGAATTCGCCATCTCCAACGACGGCACCCGCTACGTGCTGAACGGTATCTACACCTGCTTCCAGGACGGCAAGCTCACCCTCGTGGCTACGGACGGTCGCCGTCTGGCCCTGTTCGAGAGCGAGCTGGAGTTCCCGGAATCCCAGAGCGTGTGCATCGACATCCCCAGCCGCGCTGTGGCCGAAGTGCACCGCCTGCTGGGCGACAACGGCGATGTGATGGTACGCATCACCAGCAACCAGGCTTCCTTCGATTTCGGTGATACCCTGCTCATCACCAAGCTCATCGATGGCAATTACCCGAACTACCGTCAGGTAATCCCCAGCCGCTACAACGAGCGCGTGGTCATCCCCGCTGCTGAGCTGCAGAGCGCCGTGCGCCGCGTGTCCCTGCTCTCCTCCGAGAAGACCAACACCGTTAGCTTCCGCTTCACCCCCGGCGTCATGTCCGTGCAGTCCAGCGCCAACATGGGCGAGGCTAACGAAGAAGTGCCCATCGACTACAACGGCCGTGAAATTTCCATCTCCTTCAATGCCGACTACGTGCTGGCTCCGCTCAAGTCCGTAGGCGACCAGGATGTGTGCATCGACCTCATCGACACCTCCAGCCCCGGTGTCATGCGCGTGGCCGATGAGTTCCTCTACGTGCTCATGCCCATCCGCGTGTAAAGGAGATACAACAAGTTTTTTTCAAGGTGATACAGCTGAGAGGTGGCCGACGAAAGTCCGTCACCTCTCTTATTTTGTACCCAGTCACCCCGCTGATTCACCCGGCTAAAAGCAGCTAATTTCCGGCTAATTGCAGCTAAATTAGCCGCATCTTATTGACAAGCGGCGACAAAATGCTACAATAAGCCTATGAAACCGCGTCCCAAAGCACCTAAGGTAGAGCAATATATACCAAGACCAGGCATCGACCTGGTTCAGGTGCTGCAATTATCTGGTCCGGAAGCTAACCGGACAGATCGCTACCTGAGCTGGGAAGAATTACGCTATCGTCGCGCCCCGCAACCGCTGGACTCAGAAGGCTGGTGGGTAGGCCTCAAGCTGCACCGCATGCAGGCGCGCCAGGCGCTGCCCCTCAAGGACAGGAAGGGAGTCGCCTTCAGCTACACCGTCACACGCATGATGCAATCCCTGTTGCACCAGATTGACATGCAGGGCGGCGGCATTCTGCATGCCAGCAACCAGAACCTACTGAGCGAGACAGACCGCAACCGCTATCTGCTCACCTCCCTCATGGATGAGGCTATCATGTCGAGCCTGCTGGAGGGCGCAGCCGTCACACGCGCAGAGGCTAAGGAACTGCTGCGCAGCAACAGAAGCCCGCTGAATACGCACGAGCGCATGGTAACCAACAACTACCGCACCATGCAGCTGCTCATGAGCTGGAAGGATGCTCCCCTGACCCGGGAACGCATCCTCTCCCTGCACCGCACCATGACAGAGGGGACCATCCCTCTCGAAAAATCCGGCGCGCTAAGAACAGACGCTGACAAGGTGCGAATCGAGGCCAGTGCATCGGGCGAAATCATTCACATTCCCCCGTCTGCAGACACGCTACCTGAGCGGCTGGATGCTCTGTGCGCCTTTGCCAATAACGAGGACGGCGAATATATACACCCGGTTCTGCGGGCAATCATGCTTCATTTCTGGCTGGCCTACGACCATCCCTTCATCGATGGTAACGGGCGCACGGCCCGAGCCCTGTTCTACTGGGCCATGCTGAAATCCGGCTACTGGTTATTCGAGTATATCTCCATCTCACAGGAAATATACCGGCATGCAAAATCCTATTACAACGCCTTTATTCACAGCGAAGAGGATGATAATGACCTGAACTACTTCCTGACTGACCAGCTTTCAACCATCCATCATTCCATCACCAGCCTCATGGAATACCTGGAGCGCCGCTCCGCTGAGCAGACTGAACTCAACTCCCGACTCAAAGGCAGGCCGGAATTCAACCACCGACAGAAGGCCTTGCTGGCCGAGATGCTGAAGAACCCGGATATTCGCACCAGCGTCACTGCGCACTGCCGCGAGTTCAATACTGTACGCCAGACAGCTCGTACCGATCTGGCAGCTCTGGCCGATGCCGGCATGCTCCTGGTACACAAGCAGGGCAACGAATTCATCTACACCCCTGCAGCTAATCTGAAGCAGCTAATTTCCGGCTAATTACAGCTAAATTAGCCGGAAGTATAAGGGGAGCGCCATTGCTGGAGCTCCCCTTATACATTGCTGTAAAATCACTTACTCACCTAGAGCGCAGGCAAGCGTCTGGGCCACGCCCTCGAATGCTGCGGCCACACGGTTGGAGCCGGTATCCTCCAGCGCCACCGGGCGGCCCTGGTCGCCACCCTCGCGGGTACGCATATCCAACGGAATCTTGCCCAGCATAGGCACGCCGAGCTTCACCGCCTCGCGGTCGCCGCCGTGCTGGCCGAAAATATAGTGCACCGTCTCATCCGTGGGGCAGATGAAATAGCTCATATTCTCCACAATACCAAGAATGGGCACATCCGTACGCTGGTACAGGCCGATGGCCTTGCGGGCATCGATAAGGGCCATCTCCTGCGGCGTAGTGACCACCACCACACCATCCAGCTGAACCGTCTGCACAATGGTGAGCTGAATATCGCCCGTGCCGGGGGGCATATCCAGAATCAGGAAATCCAGCTCGCCCCAGTCCGTCTCCTTCAGGAACTGCTGCGTGTAGCGCGTAGCCAGCGGGCCACGCACCGCCACGGGGGAGGCCTCATCCATCATCAGCCCCATGGACAGCAACTTTACTCCATGCGCCTGCACGGGAATGAAACGCTCATCCTCGCCTGCATCCGGCAGCTCCTTCGTGCCGAACATCAGCGCCATGGAAGGGCCGTAAATATCCAGGTCAAGCAGACCGGTGCGATAGCCCAGGCGGCTCAGCGCCACAGCCAGGTTGGCAGATACCGTGCTCTTGCCCACGCCGCCCTTACCGGAGGAAATGCCGATAATGTGCTTCACGCCCGGCAGCGGGGTCTTCCACTTGGCAGGGTCGTCCTGCATGCGGGCCTGCTTCTCCAGGTCGGGGTTGCGGTACTCAATATCCACATCAATGCTCTTCACGCCGGGCATCTCCTTCACCTCGGTCATCACGCTCTGGTACACAAAGCGCGGCACGTCCTCGTTCTTGCTCTCAATACGCAGCTCAATACGCACCGCACCCTCGGCAGAAACCTCGATATTCTTCACCAGACCAAACGACACGATATCGCGGCTGAACCCCGGGTATTTCACCGTGGTCAGCGCCGCGCGAATCAGCTCAGGCGTTACTTTTGCTTCACTCATATCTCTCAAAGCCCGCAGGCCTTGCTACTATGCGCCTTCCACCCCCATTTGTCAAGGTGAAAGCCAGCCATGCACACCCCTGCCGGGATGTTGAATTTATGATTTTGGATTTTGACGTATCCAGTTCCCTGGCTCTGCGACAAATAAATTCATTTTCGGCTTGACTTTCAATGTAAAATGGTGCATCTTTGCGGCTCACCAAACCCAATATTACTGAGTTATGGCAAACATGAATGTTATTCTCGCTACGAAGATCGAAGGTCTGGGCTGTGAAGCCGACCTCGTTACCGTGAAGGCTGGTTACGGCCGCAACTACCTGATTCCTCAGGGCCTTGCGTTCGAGGCTACTCCCGCCA
>JAZQVE010000044.1:0-47585 GCA_045631705.1 Akkermansia sp.
TCAGTATGTTGAGCTACGTATTCAAGAGGATCATTAGATTCAAATGGGAAAGATGCCTTCAACGCCCATTTTTCCATTATTGATTCAAAGGCTTTGTAGGAGACATATTTGTATAGAATGACAAATTTTTGTTTTTTAGATACTTCGTTCATCTCTCATTATTATCTTGTTGCCATTATTTTAGCTGCCTTGTTTCTTGAGTCAAGTTAAATGGCTATAAATCCGGAATTGTTCTATTAAGTATTGCGATTCAGTAATTTTTAGGAAATTTGGAGGATTTTTTTCATTATTTATACTTTCCCCGCGAATGCTGTATTTCATTTTTCATGACCTCTTACAAGCGATGCGACAGGCCCCTGAATTGTGAAGTGGATTTCACAAAGCGTCTATATCCAATATATTATAATATGATTTCATATTTGCTTTGGCTGAACGTAGGAAAAACGAAAAAAGCGAATTCCGGGCGCAAATTTCCCACGCTGAAGGCTCGTTAATTCCAGGCTTCGTAAAACAGCGTATCAGGGTACCTGATACGCTGTTTTTCTACGCCCAGGCAGGCCAGAATGGCTGCCGCAGGCGTAGGCGCCTTGGTCTTTCAGACCAAAGCGATAGAAGCCTAGCCTCGGCGTCCCTGGGTGGGCGTAGAACGCTCAGCGAGCGAAGCCCCCAGAAAGCGAGCGATAGCGAGACTCGAAGCCGGGCAACACCCCCCAGTCTCGGCGTATGCAGAGCAGAAGCCGGAACGTTGCATACCACATACTTTTTTCATTCGCCTCTCTTGCACTTCCAACTTGCACTCACCCACTTCATCCGCTATACTCCCACCATGCCAACATCTCATTTTCATTATGTTTACATTCTGTGGGATGCTTCCACGCACACCCGCTTCTATGTTGGCCATACCTCTGACCTTGCAGCACGGCTCAAAACGCATAACGCCGGGCATGTGCCGCATACCTCCAAGTTCGCACCATGGGAAATCCATTCTGCCCTAGCCGTCCAAACAGAAGAACAAGCAACTGAGCTGGAGAAATATTTCAAATCACACTCCGGGCGGGAATGGGTTATCAAACATCTTGGCTTACCCATAGGCATGAAATCGCTCTCTTAAAAAGCCGAAAACTCCTACTATGCCTACCCGTCACGGCGTAGAATGGAGGGCGCAAGCCCAAACTCGTAGCCGGAAGCCCGTTTTCCTAAACTCAAATGCTTTTTAGGGGTACTAAAGAAGTCTCGAATCTACAATCTATTGATTCTGTGAGCTTCCGTCTTCGCACTGCGTGCTACGCCGAGACAAGTAGGCGGTTTCGGCATGATGGCGACTCCGTGACAAGCTAAGATGTTTCGAACTGAGAAGCTACACAGAATCAGTGGTTTAAGTGCCAATTTTCAGCAATCGGCAACCTAAAATGAAACATCGCTTGCAAGGGGATATGAATTATCTATCGTGCCTTTTAGAAAGAAATTGATACTCTTGGTCATAGCTGTCAAGCTCGGGCGCAGGCGCAGGATTTGAGAGCCCCCCAAAAGCTTGTATTGTTCCCTCGATTTTACCATTCTCCTTCGAACTATACAATACCACTTGCGCCCCCTGCTCTGCAGCAAACTGTTGCAACTCGTTCAAGTCCGGAAACTTACCACAAAATCTCATCCACCCAATACGCACATACCCGAGATCTTCGTATATTATTAAGGAGCGTATCATGTCCTCCGTTCTGCAAACCTCCGGAAGTTCCCCCGGGGCAAGCGTCTTATAATCAATACCGGGACGATACCCCGGACTACTATATTGCTCTGCCAGATTCACGCCACAACTGGACAAACACAGGCATATAACAGCACAAAGGGAAAGAATGGCTGGTGATTTCATGGTCATAACTCTAAGCGTGTATTTGTTGCAGGGCATTATATCAATTCCCGCCCCTCAGTTCAAGCGTGGCGGGCATTTTGTTGCGGGTTTCCTGCATTTTTGTTTCCCCGGAATAAGGGGAATTAATCTTGACAATAATCAATTGCCGTGTTAAGTGGGAAATATGAGGGTTTTATTTATTCTTTTCGCTTTCGCTGGAGGTTTGGTTACAGCAGGGGATGTTGTTGATTTGCAAAGCCAAAAATCAGAAGTATTAGTACAAAAGGCACGTGCCTACCTCTTTCCTGAAGCTAAGAAAAAACGAGACAGGAGCAAGGCTATGGATTGCTTGAAAATCGCAGCAGACAGGGGCGATGCACAGGCCGAGAGTATGCTCGGGAGACTTCTGCTGGATTTCTCTTACACGACATATTCCCCACAGAAGGGCCTCGAGTTACTTCAATCGGCCCGGAAGAAAGGTTGCCATGCGAACGATTTCCTCATAGGCCTAAAACTCACGGCACCTACTCCGTATCAGCAGAACGGAACGGATATTTATTTTGCCTCATATTCCAGCCGTTATTTCAGTCTGGAAGATATTTTTCATCTGAAGGTACGAGATAAAAGGAGTGTGTATGGAGACCAATTGAGTATGTTGTATGACTATGCGGAAATCCGAACATACTCATTGGAAAAACTCAAGAAATTGGCAGATAAGGGAGACATCAACGCCGGTATCTTGTGGGCTTTTCGCGTAACCCAAAGACTAAAGTTCGACAAACAAACGGATGAAGCAGAACAATTTTTATGGAACGCTGTTAATCAAGGGTATGAATGGGCTGCTCTTGTGCTTGCCTCGCATTTACGAATTTCTGGTCTAGTAAGAAAATTGGAACACGATCAGATGCTGGCACTTACTGACCCTTGTTTGTCGCTTTTCCTATTTGCTGCTGAACAGCAATTGAATGAAGCAGCATCTCTTGCTCTATCAGCAGCCGTGAGTGATTCATTGTCGGGTAAACACAGAGAAATACCATCTGCCGTTTTGGAAAAGGGGCTTAATGACATGAAAAAACGAGCTCGCTACAAATATGATGGTACTATTTATTACATAGGACAGATGTATCTGTGGGGAATCTACGTTCCTCAAGATGAACAAGAAGGAGTCAAATGGTTAGATATGCTCGCTCTGTCAGGTGATTCAACTGCTTGTGATTTGTTGTGCTTATACTTTTCAGGAAAGGCACCGAAGGGAAAGGACGCTAGAAAAACAGTTGATATGAAAAAGGTTATGTATTATTCCTCTTTATCACGACGAACCTTAGAAAGTAGACTTTTGTCACAATAGTTCCTTTTTACCTCTTTCAGATGAGTTTTGCTCATAGCAGCACATGCTCTACGTAAGTTTGGCTCAAATGTTATTAAATTTCTTGCATGGAATTTGTTTAGAAATTTGAGGTTTACTTATTTAACCTTTTATTGCGTGTTTTTTGTCTTTGAGCCTTTTATATAGAAGATTCTCGAACGTTTTTTGTAATCGCGCGTATTCTCCTTGTATGATGTATTCTCTGTTTAGGTGCCGCAACCCCTTTTTATTTTGAGTAAAGGGGGGGAGCTTCTTCTAACAAGTCTTTTAAGAACCGGGATTCTGAATTTGTTTATTGCTATATTTTCTAGTTATTTTGTAATCGAGTAGGAGGACTTTCGCCCCCCTACTCGATTTCAAGTCTGGGATTCCGCATCATCGCGGCTCCTTGCGGACTTTCACCGTACATTCCTGCGCTGTCACTATGTCGAAAATTCGCATGCATGCAAATTGAATGAGTTCCAAAAAACGAAATATCTTCACTAAAGAAGCCTCGAATCTACAATCTGTTGATTCTGTGAGCTTCCGTCTTCGGATGAATCCTACGCCGTGACAGGCCCGTCTCCGCCAAGGCTGCGCCGTGACAGGCTGCAAGGGGATGAACGGAGGCTTATCTTTTGGCTCCAGCCGCCCGCAAAAGGCGAATGATATCCTCATTCTCGTCTTCCCTGGCGATAGAGAGAGGCGTTTCATCGAGACAATTCTTTGCATTTACCTTTGCCCCGGCAGAAAGAAGAATCCTGACGAGTTCGGTATTTTCTGCCTCGACTGCGCGGTGTAAGGCGGTTGCTCCCGTGTAGTCCTTTTTGTTAACATTCACCTTGCGATTAGCCAGAAACAGTCTGACCATTTCCGTATCATCTGAGAGAATCGCAAGGTCGAAGGGCGTCTCATCGTCATCATTCTCAATATCTGCCGAAGCATTGCACTTCGTGAGCAGGTAGCGGGCCATGTCGTGCATTTCCCACTGAGCAGCATGGTGCAGAGCCGTGTTGCCATCTGAATCCTGAGCATTGATGTTGGCACCGGCTTCCACCAGCAGAATGATGATTTCCAGATTCTCTGATCTGGCGGCATGTGCAATTGCGGCCCCTTCATCGGGACTCGCACCGGCTGCCAACAACGCGCGCACTTCATCCGTTAAACCGCATGCTGCGGCTTCTGATAAATTGAGTTGAGCTCCAGCCGACCGGAGAAACTCTGCGACTTCCCTGTGTCCTTGCAGCAATGATGCACCCAAAGCTCCTTGTTCAGTATTCCTCGCGTGGATATCGGCCCCGGCAGTCAGCAACTTCTGCACTACTGCAAGGTGCCCACCCGAGGCAGCAAAAATCAAGGCAGTTGTGCCATCCTCTCTTTCCGCATTCACTTCCGCTCCCTTGGATAATAGTTTTTCTACCACAGAAAGACTCCCCACGGAAGCAGCCTTCATCAGCGGCGTTTTATCAAAAGGGGATGTCGGCAGCTTATAATTCACATCAGCTCCGGCATCAATGAGAATTTCTGCCGCCTGAAAATGCTCCATCCCCAAGGCTGTCAGCAAAGGAGTCCAACCTTCTTTATCCTTAGCATTTACATCTGCCCCCATATCGAGGAGCTGTAAAATCTGCTTAACATTGCCTTTTTCGGACTGTTTCAGCAACTTGTTATTGATGGGGGATAATTTCATGCTGAATGAAAAAATATACGATTAACCGATGCGGGGCATTATATCAATTCCCGCCCCTCGGTTCAAGCGTGGCGGGCATTTTGTTGCGGGTTTCCTGCATTTTTGTTGCGAGTGAGAGAAAAACGCCGATATGTCCGGTATGGCATGCCAAAATCTTTAAGGTTTTCTGCCCACTTTAAGCTTAAAAGTGGGCAGAAATGTGCTAGAGTGTGGGCAGAAGGGCGGACATCAGTCGAAGCTGTAGTAAATCAACCGGGAAACCCAACCGACAGGAGCCGCGGCAAACATGAGGGGAATATCCGCTACGTCCAGCACAAATGCGAGCGGGCGTCGCAGCTGGTTGCCCGTTGTTCGCCTGCATGGCATTTTACTCTCTATGATATGCTCCACATCAATATACCGGTTTTCCATGTTGACTAGTCGAGCACCCTTCAAGTCAACCTCCGCAGCAGGAAATATCGGGAATCGTTCTTTGTTAATAGGCGGGACCTCGAACTTCCCATAATAGGTACAGGCTATCTTGAATTGTTCTTCAGACAATATGGCGTAGTACGTTTCCTTGCAGGTCTGGTGCTTTTTAATTTCCCACAAATCTGTTTTGAAATCAGGATAAAGGAACTCATCACCCCTTCCTACAAAAATTCCTACATTGGCTATCAAATGTGCCTTGTCACGAATTCTTGCCGGAATATAGGCCACGGGCAATTTAACATAATAAGTCGAATCTCGCTTGTAAACAGAAGAAGGTTCCTTTACCACATTAGTACCCCAGCTTTCTTTTTGGGTTACCAACCGGTGACTCGCTCCCTGTTTCCCTATCGAATCCAAATAACCGCCGGTATCAATCAAGGTAGTGCACGAGCTCAGCCCCACCGCTGCAAGGCAGAGGGCTGTGGTGGCAAGGATTTTTCGGAATGGGGACATGGTCATTTTGAGAAAAGTTGTTTCAGCACCAAGTAGATGCAGAATAGAAGAACGGCGCCGGTAGGAATGAGAAAAGACGTAACGGGAGTAGGTCCGGCAGCAACATCGTATGCCAGATAGGCAGCACAGCAATCAGGCTTTTCTTGCTACGAGGCTTCTTTTTCATATAGTTATCTCCTTTACACTTATATTAACACATCCCCGCCGCGAATCCGCAGCAAAAATTGCAGAAAGTGCAGATTTTCTAATAAATAGACGCTCCCGGCGGGCATATTGTTGCGCGTTTCCGGCAATTTTGTTGCCGCTGGCGCAAAAATACACTCCGGCTCCCCGTTGATACGTCGTGACAGGCCCGTCTCCGCCAAGGCTGCGCCGTGGCAGGCTGCAAGGGGTGGATAGTGAGCCGGTGGAGCCCTTGGTCAGACTAGTTTTGCAGTCAGTCCGCGCGTATCGCAGAGTAGCCTGAGTGCTGTTTTATGCGTTATCCACTTCCCTCCGAGCCAATATCGGTTTTCTGCGTACTATAGCTCTTTACATTAAGGTAATTCTTAGCTATTATGCTTAGGGGGATATTATAAAATGCACGCTGAGAAATGCAGCAGGATATGGGCATGGTGGATTCCGGCGCTGTTGGCGCTGGTTTCTGTGCTGGGGATGTGGGGAGTGTATGAGATGATGTTCGCGATGCGGGAGGCCGCTGATATCAGCGGCGAAGGCATGGATGCCGGACCGTTGGTGATGATGTCGTTCCTGCTGTTGTTGCTGTTTTTTGTCTACGGCCTGGTGTGGCTGGTGGTTTCCATTGTCATCTGTGTGCGGCAGAGGTGCTGGTGGTCGCTGCTGGGGCGCCTGGCCCTGGCGTCCGCAACATGGAGCGTCTGGGGCGGCTGTCTTCTGTTCCTGGTCATGCTCTGGGCGGGGGGCGGTCCTAATCCCTTTGCGGATGATCTGCAGCTGCCGCCAGGGCGTGAGCTGGTGTGCCCGCGCGGTATGGATGGGGCAGATGTTGCCCCGGAAGATGCTCGTGCTGCCCGGGTGAGGGAACTGTGTGCGCTGCGTCCCCGGTTGCCGGAGCCGGTGGAAACCCCGGCAGAGGTGCCGGCACTGCCGCATACGGAAAAACTGGCGAAGGGAGCGCCTGAACTGCTGCACCAGTATGTGATTCGCAGCTTGTATGCAGAGGCGGTGAATCCCCGCTTTTTCTCGGCGATTCTCTATGAGTATCAGCGTGCCTATCTGTGGCACGCTGAGTCTCCGGAAATGTACCGCTATTGGGACGCGGCGGAAGCTCGGCCGGAAATTGATTTGGGCAATGGTTGGAAATGGCGCTACGACAAGGCGGTGGATGCGCAGGGCGATGCCGCCCGGCTGGAAGCAGAACTGGCACCGCTGGCGCAGAATCCCACCATGGCGCAGCTGGATGCCATGCTGCCGCCTGTTCCGGATGTGCCCTTCTTATCGCTCCGGAAGGATTGGAGCAGCGACCACAATGTTAAGCTCTGCTATGGCGCATTGCTGGTCGTTCCCGACTCGTATCCTCGCGGGACATTCACCCTCAGGGCCTATGAATCCACCAAGCGCAAGCACATCCGTTTCAATAATGTGAACTTTGAGAACGGAGAGGAAAAATCCTGCTCCTGGAATATGCGCGTGTACAGCGGACGTGAGGGGCAGTACTATGGCTCCATCTGGGAAATCTGGTTCACCCCGGCAGACGGTGGCGATGCCCGCTGCGTGGCGACCCAGGAATTCCTGATGACGGGAAATTAAGCGGCAGCTTTTCCCACACCCACTGATTCCCCCCGCGGTAACGATAAGGTTTTATTTCATTCTCCTTCAATGGTATAAACAATGGCAGCCTGACGAATCATGCCGGAAGAGAGATACCATACTGCCAGATGACGAACACTACTACTTCGGGGTGGAGCTACCCTATTCTCCCGAGGAGGTGGAACCCACCCATGCAGAAGGCAGCCTGACCCTGCCGCAGCGCGAGGGTGGCCGCTTTCACCTGCTGCCGGAGGATTGACGCCCCGTCCTGTTTGATTCAGCGGGGAACCATATCAACATGGTCTGACGCCTCCCCTGCACCGCCCTGCCAGGCACAGAACATCTCCCGGAGGACCCGGGACAGCAGCTGGTTTTACTTTTAGATATCGTTATATGCCAGGGAATACACCGGATGTACGAAATGATAGCATCCGCTGAATCTGGCAGGAATAACCCATTCCCATTGATAATTGATATACCCACAGCTGAAACCCTTGTTCCCTACGGCAATCAGTCCGTGTCGCGCAGGCTCATCGGTAAAGTACTTGAATCGGGGTGGGGTGACAATTTCTCCTGTTTCGCGCATTACGCCCACCAGACCACCCTTGGAATAGAACCAGAAATCCTCACCTATATAATCCAGATATTTGCCTCTTGGTTTACAGACGATAGTTCCCTGCCTGTCCAGCAGCCCGGTGCGAAGACCCTTTGCCGTGCGATATGGCAGATGTCCGTGGCAGAATCCGGTAGCTCCTGCCCAGCCCGCTATCGTGTTCTCAGGGAAGCGGAAGACCGTATTCCACAATTCATCCACCACCATGCAGCTTTCGTCCATATTCGTGACAAGCCTCAATCCTTCCTGCTGGTGGCACACAGAAAGAAAAGGGCCCCGTATCCGCGAAAAATGACGGTCTGCAACATATTCCGGACGCCTGAGCGAATCTATCCCGGCATCGGCATGCTTCTGCATCGAAAAATATTCAGGCTCACTGTTTTCGGGTTTCAGACGCCGGATATTTCTCCAGGTATCGGGAAAGGAGTGGATGATTTCTCCCTGTTCATTCACGAGCACGCCGCGTTTTTCCGGGTCCTCGGCGCAAGCTGTCCCGTGGTAGAAGGGATGGAGTCGATAGGGTATGGGGGTAAAACGCGGAGTACCATCGATGTCCGCAGCATAGGACGCTACAATACACTTGCCTTCAGGTAACGGCGGCCAGCATCCGGCATCCAGAGCGGCCGTATTCCTGCGCCGGGTGATACCCACGCGTTCCGGCGCCAGGCAAAGGGCTATCAGGTAATCCTCCTCCAGTTCGTAGACGAGGGGCTGCCCATCAAGGCTTGTAGGCAGAGGGTGTACCGATTCATCTGAGGCATGAAAGACCGCATAGCTCCAGTCTTCTCTGCGGATGAGCGCATACCCCTGAGCGGTGACATTCTCGATTTGCGGGGCGCTCAGCACCTCGCGTCCGGTCCGGTCAATGATGTAATATGTTCTCATGCTATGCGTTGCTGCATTCTCCACCTGCGAGATTTTATATCTTTCATAATCAATGAGATTTAAAATCTCTGTGGGATTCTATGAATTGGGAGAGACAAAGTCAAGGGAAAAGCCTTTCGGACGCATTCCTTGCACACGCTGCCTGGTGGGACCTTCTTGACTTTATCTGGCAGGGTCGCTATAATGGCCTTTCCTTGTCTCATGAGCATACAATTATCAGATCATTTCACCTATCGTAAGCTGTCGGCATTTGTCATGCCGACCATTGCCATGATGGTGCTGACCTCAGTGTACACGATGGTGGATGCGCTGTTTATTTCTCACTATGTGGGCGACATAGCATTAGCGGCAGTCAATTTTGTCTTTCCCGTCATCATGCTGCTGGGAGGCCTGGGATTCATGTTCGGTACCGGGGGAACGGCACTTGTAGCCAAAACATTCGGGCAGGGAGATAAGACACAGGCACAACGTTATTTCACGCAGATAACGCTGCTGGCCACCCTGCTGGGATGCGCCATGGCCGGCATGGGTATTCTGTTCCTTCCGCAGGTGTGCCTCCTGCTCGGCGGCACGGACACACTGATTCCTGATGCCGTCCTGTATGGGCGCGTGATGCTGGCCTTTCTGCCCTGCTGTATTCTGCAATGCTCATTCCAATCCCTGCTGGTGGCCGCAGAGAAGCCGAAGATGGCGTTCTGGTTAAGCGTGGCGGGTGGTGTGACCAATATCGCGCTGGATTTACTTTTCATCGCCTGTCTGGGGTGGGGCCTGGCCGGTGCAGCCCTGGCTACCGGGTTGAGCCAGGCCGTTGCCGGGCTGGTTCCGGTGCTCTATTTCAGCAGACCGAATAACAGCTTGCTGCGTTTTGTTCGCACCCGCCTGGAGCTTCGTCCTATGCTGCAGGCCTGCAGCAACGGTGCATCCGAACTTGTGACGGGCATATCGGCATCCTTCGTTGGCATGCTTTATAATTATCAACTCCTGCAATACTATGGCGAGAACGGCGTGGCGGCCTACGGTGTCGTCATGTATGTTGCCTTCCTGTTCAGCTCCATCATCATCGGGTATGATATAGGCAGCAATCCCTTATTTGCCTATAACCATGGCGCGGAAAATCATACAGAGCTGCGCAACCTGTTCCGGAAAAGCCTGGTATTGATAAGCGGCGGCGGCATGATTCTCTGCGTGGCAGCTGTATCATTGTCCTATCCCCTGGCTTACCTGTTTGTAGGATACAATGGAGCCCTGACAGAACTGGCTCAGTATGCCTTCTGCGTGTTTTCTGTGTATTTTGTGCTTCATGGATACAATATCTTTGCATCCGGGCTTTTTACGGCCTTGAACAATGGGCTCATCTCGGCTCTCATTGCTTTTTCCCGGACTTTCCTGTTTCAATCTGCCGCAGTGATTCTGCTGCCTCTGCTATTCGGGGCCACCGGCATCTGGTGGAGCGCTGCGGTGTCAGAAATCCTGGCCCTGCTCGTCTCTGTATTTTTTATACTCCGCTATCGCAGGCAATATGGTTACCTCTGATACCGTCGCGGACATTCATGCAATCAAATGATGATTATCCATGAAAACCTTCTTGCAATTAGTTGATGAAAAGGATATGGCGCTCTCCTACCCCATTTTATATCAGAGGGTCTTGATGAAGTCCACGTATGCCTCGCGGGCGGCCCTGGGGTCGAGCGGGGGTGTTGTCTCCACCTTATTTTCGCGGGGTGCCGACGGTTCCTGCTTTTTGTCGGCGGCGGATGAAGGTGGAGGTTCCACCTGCTTCTCCGGCCAGGCAGAGCTGGAATGAGGCGCAGGAACGGCAGCATAGTTGCGATCGCGCAGCATATGTTCCACACCATCGCGAGTGCCGATGGCTGCCCGCTGGGCGGTGCGCCCCACCAGGATTCCGGCACGTCCATTCATATACGTCACTTCCTTGCAGGAAAGCTGGCGGGCAGCGGCAGAGCGGGCCAGAGTCAGGGCCGTGTTTTTTCCCAGTCCCAGCTTGTTTGCCAGCACAGAGGCCGCATGCTCATCCATCTCCTGCTTTCCGGTTACCTCAATAGCCGACAGCCTTCCCTCTGACAGGGGCATCCGAAGCCCCACACCGGTTTTTCTGACTGTCTTCCATGTCAGGCTACCATTCTCCCGGATACCCTGTATCTCAAAATAGCCCCTGTCCTGCAGATACACCATGGCTTCGAGCGCACTGCCCTCGAACACGTGCTCCACCTTGCCGGACAGAGAATCCAGGATGGCCCGATCCATCAGCAAGGCTGATTTCCGGTCATTCAGAAAGAAAAGGGAACGGGGAACCCTCATGCCCACCGCCACCGTAACACGCTGGAGCATGGTATCCAGGCTGATATCATGGTGGGAT
The DNA here is from genome assembly GCA_045631705.1 of Akkermansia sp. Lineage (GTDB taxonomy): Bacteria > Verrucomicrobiota > Verrucomicrobiia > Verrucomicrobiales > Akkermansiaceae > Akkermansia. Next base: position 11,454 of record JAZQVE010000044.1, read on the forward strand.
TTCTCCTTCTGCTCCACAATGGTGACTGCACCAATGCGCCTTCCATCGTGAGAGAGGAAGGTAATGAGCCAGCCGTCGTGCAGCACACAGGTGCCGTTATCGTATGTCGTTACCTCGTCGAAGGAGTCGATGACCTGCTGCCGTGTCCAGGCGGCCTCTGCCTGCCCCAGCGAGACAAGCAGCAGGCCGAATGCCAGTGCCATCTTCCGAACGAGTACGCGCATCACTTGCTGTACGATTTCATCAGACGGCGCACATACTTGCCCATGGAAATCAACTGACCGTCGATGCTCTGGGCCAGCTTGAACTGGTTGCGTGCGCGGATGAGGTTATGTTCCGGCTTCTCTGTGCGGAAATACTTATCGCCGTCCAGATAGTCCGTCAGGAATCGGATACCGATTTCGGTGGTGATGAGCCAGCCGGCAAAGGGCATGAACTCCACTTCCTTCTGGGTCAGGAAGGAATGGGCAGCATCCAGATACCCCTCTGCCAGGGATTCGAAGAAGGGCATCTCCATGCGCACCTTGCTCAGGTCCTCCTCGTCTTCTTCAGCCATGCAGGTAGCAGTACGCACCATATCGCCGAAGTCGTAGAGCACGGAGCCGGGCATCACGGTATCGAGGTCAATCACGCACACAGCGTCGTCTGTTTCCTCGTCCAGCATCACGTTGTTGATTTTGGTATCGTTGTGGGTGATGCGGGTCGGGATTTCGCCAGTGGCCAGCATATCCGTGATGCGGGCATAGCGGTTTTCCCAGTTCTTAAGGAGCTCCAGCTCAGCCTGGCAATTGGCCACACGGCCCATCACATCGGCCTCCACGCTCTTGAGCAGGTCTGCATAGCGCTTGGGGGTGTTGTGGAAGTCCGGAATGGATTCCTTGATATCCTCCGGGTTCATATCGCAGATGAGGTCCTGGAAGGAACCGAAGGCAAAGCCGGCCTGGTAGGCCTGGCGGGTGTTTTCCACCACATCGTAGGTGTGTGTGCCCTCGATGTTGTTGTAGCAGCGCCACATGCCGCCTTCCTCCGGCAGCACAATGTAGTTGCGGCCACCGCGGGCGGGGAACAGGTTGAGGGTCTGGCCGGCAGCATCGCGGCGGCGACGCAGCAGTTTCCAGGTGATATGGCGAGTCACCTTTTCCACATTGCGCATCACCTGTGCCGGATCCTTGAACACGTAATCGTTGATGCGCTGGAGGATATAGCGGTCCTCCTGGCCATCTTCCGAACGGTAACAGGCACGATAGGTGGTGTTGATGTGGCCATTGCGGAGTTCCTCACCATAGAGGAAATCACCGCTCACGGCAAACTGGTCGCCAATGCGGGCAATGCGTTCTGCAACAGGTCCTTCAGTAAGTTTCTTAGACATAGGGACGGAGAGAGTTTCTATTGTTCTAAGGGAGGGAGGGAGGGATAATGGAGATTATTTGCCTTCAGTAAGCTGAATCGTCATCAGCTTGGGCATGTCGCGGGTCTGATCCTTCACCACCACGTTCACCACAGACTGGCGATCGGAGATAACGAAGGTGGAGGACTTGATACGCTTGTAGCCCTTTGTCTTCTTATCGGCATAAGAAAGGATGAATGAAACCTGCTGGCCCTTTTCACCCTTGAAGCTCCAGCTATTCGAAGAGGATACGCCGTCCTCGCGGCGATATACTCCAATCTTGCTTTCCTTCTTGTCCTTGAAGTCGTTGGTTTCAGAGGTAACTATCTGCAGGGGATAGGAGGAAAGGTTAATGATGTGCATACCCTTACGCGGGAAATCACCCTCATTCAGGAAAATGGCAGCAGTCTTCGACACTTCCTTGCTCGGGGAAAGGATGCACACGGCCTTGCTGCCCACGTTCTGCCCCACTTTCACGGAGAACACCGGCTCCGGCAGCTTGGCATTTGCTGCCGGCTTCTTGCCTTCGCTCTCGGCGGCCGCGCCGGGGTCCTTATCCCAGAAATCAATAACACCGGCCACGGGCTTCACGCGCTCACTGGGAGTGCGGGAACCGATATTGATGGCCTTGAAGGTCTTCCCACTGCGCACATACAGGGGAGAAGGCATATTGATACCGGCAGGAGAGCAGATTACGAAGCGTACACCGGTCTTGGGAGCCTCAGCCTCGGCAGCAGCACCAGGTGCAGCAGGCGCAGAAGGAGCAGAAGGGGTGCTGGGACGCTTGGAGGAGCGGCGACCCTGAGCCTGAGCCGGCATGAATGCTACCACTGCAGCACAGATAAGCAAAATCGGGAAAAACTTCATAATTGTGATATATTTATATTCTACGTGGGGATAGTAGCAAGCCTATAGCCTTAAATCAAGCAGAAAATCCCATTGCGAGGAAATTACAGCCTGCGGAATCCAGTTGACTTGGCCTTGATTTTCTGTTCTAATGGGCGCGTGCCCGAACAACACTCCAGTTATGTCTTTTTCGGTAGCGATGAAGGCGCTGCTGCCTCTGCCGCTGCGGCGGCCTATGCCCGGCTGGAGGAAGGAAGCGATGGCTGGGGTAACGAAACCATAGACGGCTCTGCCGCCACGGTGGATGAAGCCGTGGAAATTCTGGGGCGCACGATTTCCGGTCTGCAGACCATGAACATGTTCGGCGGACGCAAGGTCATTTGGCTGAAAGGTGCCAATTTCATGGGCGACACCCCGCAGGGTGCCCGCAGCGAGGCTGTGCAGGCTGCGCTGGACGAACTGGTGGAAATTCTCACCAACCTGCCGGAGGAAACATTCTTTGTGCTTTCCGCCAGCGAGATGGACAAGCGCCGCTCGTTCTTCAAGAAGCTGGGTGCCGCCGCCAATGTCAAGGAGTTCTCCAAGATTGATATCACCAAACCCGGCTGGGAGGGCGAACTTTCTGCCCTGACCCTGCGCATGGCCAGGCCGCTGGGTATCAGCTTCGACAACGCTGCGCTGGATTTATTCATCCACCGCGTGAATGAGAGCACACGCCAGATTTCCAATGAGCTGGCCAAGCTGGATGTATACCTGGGACCGGAGCGCCGGCAGGTGACAGCGGAGGATGTGGAGCTGATGGTGGCCGTCTCCCGCAACGGTGTGGTATTTGAAATTTCCCGTGCGATTGAGAACAACAATTCACGCCTGGCCGTTCACCTGGTGAATGAGCAGCTGGAACACGGCGAACAGGGGGTGTCCATCATGCGTGCGGCCATTGTGCCCACGGTGCGCCAGCGTTTCTGCGCCCGCCTGCTCATCGACACCTACAAACCGGATACCGGCAACTACCGCGCTTTTGATGCCGCCCTGAACCGCCTGCCCGCCGAGGGCAAGAAGCTGCTCCCCCTCAAGAAGGACGGCACCCCCAATACCTACGGTCTGTTCAATGCCGCCCGCACCGTGGGCAAGCTGAGTCTGCGCAAGGCACGCCGCGATCTGCAGGCCTGCGCCGCGGCTGACAAGGCGCTGGTCTCCAGCGGTCTGGATGCCCGCGATATTCTGCATAAACTCATCGTCACGCTCACTTCGGCATGAGTTCCCTGATTCCCACAGTTTTTGACGTGCTGGTGATTGGCGGTGGCCACGCCGGTATCGAGGCAGCCCTGGCAGCCACCCGCCTGGGGGGCACCGTGGCCATGCTCACGCATGACCTGGACACCGTGGGCCAGATGAGCTGCAACCCCGCCATCGGCGGCCTGGCCAAGGGCCACATGGTGCGTGAGATTGATGCCCTGGGCGGTGCCATGGGGCTCAATACCGATGCCACGGCCATTCAGTTCCGCATGCTGAATGCCTCCAAGGGCCCCAGTGTGCGCGCCCCCCGTGCCCAGTGCGACAAAAGTGCCTACCGCGCCCGCATGAAGTGGGTTCTGGAGACCACGCCGGGCCTGCAGCTCTTCCAGGGCGATGTGGATGAAATCGTGGTGCAGGATGGCCGCGTGGCCGGTGTCACCACCACCTGGGGTCAGCGCTTTGCCGCACGCACCGTGGTGCTGTGCAGCGGTACTTTCATGCGCGGCCTGCTGCATGTGGGTATGGACCCCCTGCCCGGCGGGCGCCTGGGTGGCGCCCCCAGCGGCATATCTGCCAGTCTGGAGAAACTGGGCTTCCCGCTGCAGCGCTTCAAGACCGGCACCTCCCCGCGCATTCTGGGCAGCAGCATTGATTTTGACTCCCTGCAGATGCAGCCGGGCGATACCCCGCCGCCACTATTCAGCTTCAGCAGCCGCCAGCGCCTCAGCCGCGAGACAGAGCCGCACTGCACCCTCAACCACTTTGCCGATGCCGATTTTGAGCTGCAGCAGCTCCCCTGCGCCATCACCTACACCCATGAGGGCACGCACGACATCATCCGCCGAAACCTGGAGCACAGCCCGCTGTTCGGCGGCGTGATTGAGGGCACCGGCCCGCGCTACTGTCCCAGCATCGAGGACAAGGTGGTGCGCTTTGCGGATAAGGACCGCCACCAGATTTTCATTGAACCCGAGGGCCGCAGTACGGATGAATTCTACCTGAACGGCCTTTCCAGCTCCCTGCCCTTCTTTGTGCAGCTGGATATCGTGCACAGCATTCCCGGGCTGGAAAAGGCGCAGCTCATCCGCCCCGGCTATGCCGTGGAGTATGATTTTGTGCCGCCCACCGAGCTGCAGCCCACCCTGGAGACCAAGCGCGTGCGCGGCCTCTATTTCGCCGGTCAGATTAACGGCACCAGCGGCTATGAGGAAGCCGCCGGCCAGGGGCTGCTGGCTGGAGCCAATGCCATGCTGGCCCTGCGTGGGGAGGAGCCCCTCATCCTGCGCCGTGATGAAGCCTACCTGGGTGTGATGATAGATGACCTTGTCACCCGCGGCACCGATGAACCCTACCGCATGTTCACCAGCCGCGCAGAAATGCGCCTGCTGCTCCGCCAGGACAATGCCGACCTGCGCCTCACCCCCCTGGCTGCCAGGCTGGGGCTGGTAAGCGAGGAACAGGGCCGCGCCGCTGCCGAGCGTCAGGCGGCCATTGACCAGGGCATCGCCCGCGCCCACCAGCAGCGCGTGGACGGCGTTTCGCTGGAGCTCTGGCTCCGCCGCCCCGGCAACGACTGGCACGAGCTCCCGGAGCCCCTCCGCTCCCAGTACCCGGATGAACTCTGGGACCCTATCGCCACGGAAATTGCCTACTCCGGCCATATTGACCGCATGCGCACCGCCGCGGCCCGTCTCCAGCGCCAGGAGGACAAGAAAATTCCCGCCGATATCGATTATGACGCCATTCCGGCCATGAAGACCGAGGCCCGCCAGCGCCTGAACCGCGTGCGCCCCGGCACCATCGGCCAGGCCGCCCGAATTCCCGGTATCACCCCGGCCGATATCGCCCTGCTGCTCGTCTGGGTGCAGAAACAACGATAAAATTTTGCGATTTTGCAGAATTTTTACGGATTTCGCTTGACGGATGGGGGCAAAAGGTATATACTCCCGCCGTTCCAAGAACACAGGGCTATGGTGTAATTGGCAACACATCGGTTTCTGGCACCGCTATTCGGGGTTCGAGTCCCTGTAGCCCTACTAAAAAAGCTCACAGCACCACGTTGTGAGCTTTTTTCTTTCTCCGGATATGAAAGATACATTCACACAGGCCATACGGCTCGGTATTATGATGCTCATTCTGGCCATTGTGCTGGGCTGGGCAGATAAGTTCATCTTTGAGCCGGGGCGCATCCCCGCCTGTGTGCAGGAGAAGCTGCCGGAGGGGCGTATCTGCCTGGAGACTATTTCCACCCGCTATAAGAACCGTGTGGTGTGGGTGGATGCCCGCAGCCAGGCCGATTTTGAACTGAATCACCTCATGCTGCCGGATAACCGCATGTTCCCCATCCGCAAGGGGGCAAACCTGCAGCAGCTGATTGATGCAGCCATCGGACGCCTTATCGAGGCTGCTGACCGCCAGGAATGCATTGTGGTGTTCTGCACAGGTGAATGCACTGCCGCCGAGGAAATTGCCCAGGAGCTGCGGGAGCTCGGCATCATTGAGGCCCCTATCCATGTACTGGAAGGCGGCTGGGAAGTTCTCAAGGCCAACGGCATGAGCGCCGATTGAGCAGACGCTTGATAGTGCGTGCGGCTCAATTCCGCCGGAGCCCGGGACTAAAGTCCCGTAAACATAGATACCGGGGAGGTCGCTTCGAGAATGAAGAAAACCGCCTGGGATATTCTCCTCAGGCGGCTTTTCGTTTACCAGCTTACTGGTGGATTTTAAGTTTTTCCACGTATTTGGCAATCATGTCGACCTCTATATCGACGATGCTGCCGGGGGTATAGCAGTGCATGATGGTGCGCTCCCAGGTGTGCGGGGTAATCCAGAATTCGAGTTCATCCGGGCCGGTAATGGAGGCTACGGTGAGGGATACGCCGTCGATGGCGATGCTGCCTTTATCGATAACGTAGCGCATGTATTCCTGCGGGATGCAGATGCGCACCATGTGGTCCTGCCCCACGGGGGTGATGGAAGTAACCTTACCGGTGGTATCGACATGGCCCATGACGAAGTGGCCACCAAAGCGGCCATTGCCCCCCATGGCGCGTTCCAGATTACAGAGAGAACCCACCTGCAGCTCACCCAGGCTGGTGACGCGCATGGTCTGGGTGAGGAGGTCGAATTCCACCCGGTTGCCATCGATCTTATCGACGGTGAGGCAGCAGCCATTCACCGCCACTGAATCCCCCAGGGCAAGTTCTGCCGCAAAGGGGATTTCCACCGCATAGCGCGCTCCCGAAGCCACGGGGGTGCGCTCCAGCACCTTGCCGGTGCATTCCACGAGTCCAGTGAACATAAGTCTTTAGTTGCCGAAGTAAATGAAGTTATACAGGCAGAAGATGATGAAGGTGGGAAGTGCAGCCCAGAGGAAGAGCTGCAGGGCGCTGATACCGTTCTTGAAGTACTTGCCCAGAATGGCCTGGCCCGCGGGGTTGGGGGCGTTGGCAATCACGGTGAGACCACCACCGGTCACGGCGCCGGCCACGATGGCATAGCGGATATGCTCCGGCAGGTTGGGCACGGTACTGGAAAGGAAGGTGACGGAGGCGTTGTCATTGAAGGCGGTCAGGATACTGGCCAGACCCATGGTGGCAGTGGCGCCCAGGTCTGCCAGTGCCTGCAGCACAGGCTGCATCCACCAGCCCTGCACACCACCCAGGATGAGCAGCCCGGCAAGGAAGAAGGCCACCAGCAGAGGCACCTTGATGGAGAAGGCATTCTGATACTGCGGTGTAGCCATGGTGAAGCCCAGGAAGAAGAGGAAACCACCGATGAAGATAGCCGGATGGTGGGCAAAATACACGGTCCACACCAGGAAGAAGATGGACACACCGTATACCCAGGCGGGAATGACATCCTGGCGGTCTTCCCAGGAGGTGGGCACGGCGCTATCGAATGCGCTGTTAAGACGCTGCACCTCGGCCAGACGCTTGAATTCCTTTGTGAAGATGAAGAAGTAAATCACATTGGAAATGATAATACCGAGGATGGCCTTCCAGCCGAAATGGATGAACATATGAGCCATGTCCCAGTTCCACTTGCCGGCCACCATCACGATGGGCGGAGCTGCAAAGTGGGTGAGGGTGCCGCCCACGGATACGTTCACGAAGAGCAGTGCCAGGGTGGCATAGCACAGCGCGGGTGCCGGCTTGAGGTGGTAGAATTTCTTGGCCAGCAGAATGGCAGCCAGGGTCATGGCAGCGGGCTCGGTGATGAAGGAACCCAGCAGCGGGGCAATGCAGAGCACGGAAAGCCACCAGGCAGCCGGAGTGCCACCACCCAGACTGGCACCGAGTTTCAGGGTGTTCTCAGCCAGGCGGTAGATGGGGCGGGAAGAGGCAATCACCATGATGACGGCTACGAAAAGCGGCTCTGTGAAGCTGGTATCGCGGTCGATATAGCGCAGGAAGTCATCCATGCTGTAATAGTGCTGGCAGACGAAGGCGAAGGGGATAATCCAGAGACCGAACACGACTTCTACCTCACCCAGGAAATGGCACAGGGTGCTGCCGAAGGAGACAGGCATGCGCTGCTCAGGGTGCAGGATGCGGAACTTGTTCTCGCGCAGCTTCTGCTTGTGGGCCTTTTCCATGTGGTGTGCCCATTTCTGAAACATGGGGGCCATGAAGGTGTGCAGAATAGCCATCAGGAAGATGATGGTGGCAGCCAGGTTGAAGTTATCAATCTGCACGCGGTGTACCAGCTTATCCCACAGGCCCATTCCCTGCTCTGCCTTGGCATAAATCTGCAGAGGAATGGGGAAGCGGCTGTACTGAAGCTTGCCGTCGGTGTAGTGGTGGGTCCAGGCAGGCAGCTGGCCGTTCGGATCTGCGTGGTACACGGTCTTGCCGCATTCCGGGCAGGGCTTGTGCGCCATGGGAAGGGCGAATTTCACCTTCATGGCGGCATGCTCCAGCACGCTGTGGCCATCATAGGCATGATGCTCCCGGGACAGGTAGGTCTGCAGAGCCTCGAGACTCATGGACTCTGCAGCAATAAGCAGGGAATTTTCGGCAGAGGTGCAAAGCTTGAGTTCCTTGATAAGGGCTTCCTTCGCCTGAGCTTCGGCTCGGATTTCCTCCACGCTGGGCACGACAGAAACACCATGTGTCGTGCAAGCGGGTTCTGCCGGCGGCGTCACCACAGGAACCATCTCCTCCTGAGCCTGGATAGCACCCACCAGGCCGCATATTACACTCATCGCTGTTCCAATGAACCAGGTACGCATAATAGTCTAAATATGTTCAAATTCATAGTATCACATCCGCCGCAGGATTGGCGAGCAAAAAGTGATGTTTCAGCGCCTTTTGCGGGCTAAATTCAGCAGCTTATCAAAAGCGCGGCTTTCTCCCCGGGCTGCAGCCTTGCGATACCAATAAGCTGCCAGTTCGGAACTGGCCGGAGCCCCCAGCCCGCGCTCGAAGCATTCGCCCAGTTTGAGTGCAGCACCGGCATGCCCCTGCTGGGCAGCACGCTCCAGGCAGCTGCAGCCGCCGGAAACATCGCGCGCGCATCCCAGGCCTTTCAGATAGCACTTGCCCAGCCAGTAGAGGGCATCCACACACCCACCACGGGCGGCAAGGTCAAACCACTCCACGGCTTCCTCAAAGTTGCGCCCTTCGCCGCGGCCACGTATCAGCTTTTTGGCCAGATGCAAGCAGGAGTCAACATCCCCCGCGGCAGCACGGATTCTCAACTCGTCCATCATGGGTATCAGAATTCCTTTTTGCTGAAGAGCCAGGTGGCGGTAAGCAGGTGCAGCAGCATGTAGCCGCAGGCAATCAACGCCAGCCCCCCCAGCAGAGACCAGCTGAGTTCTGCCCCGGCAGAAGCGGTATCGCTCACCGAGAACAGACCGAAATCCGGCAGGATGACGGCGCAGGTTTGCTCCGCCATGCGCATGGCGGCAGTGGTACCCTGCCCGGATGAGATGGCAGCAAAGAGCATCTCCTGGAACATGCCGATAAAGTAGGCACCGAGGCCGAAGATGATGCTCACGATGGTGCCGCTGGTAAAACAGGAGATGAGCAGAGTGAGGGTGGTGAGCACGCTGTATCCCAGCAGAGCAGCCAGCACGCCACGCTGGGTGTTCCAGTTGTTACCGGCAGCATGCACCTGCTCCAGATAGGGTGCCATTTCTTCTGCGCTGTAGCCATTGGCTCCCAGCACGGCTGTGAGCTCAGCGCAGATACTGGCCTCGCGGTGCACCAGTATCAGGCTCATGAGACCATCCAGCGTGGCTATCATGAGCACCAGCAGGGTGATGACACCCAGAGCCTTGCCGGCCAGATAATCAAAACGGGGCACAGGCTTGCAGAGAATGGTGTAGAGGATGCGGTCCTCAGCATCTCGCGGAAGCAACAGTGCGGTGGCTGCCACGCAGAAAATAAGCCCGAAAAGCTGCATGCACCCCAGGCTCACGTCCTTGATGAACTGCAGCTGGGCTATGCCCTGAAACTCGACTCCTATATTCTCCTGGTACGGGATGAACTGCAACCCCAGAAACAACAAGGCCACAACGGCCGGCACCAGAAAAAGCCGCATGCGCACCAGCTGGGTAAGGGTAACCCCCGCCACAGCTGCTATGCGCGCGGGCATCTGCACCAGATACTGCAGGGGATTACTCATGCTGGTGGAACGCAGCAGGGCTTTTACTTGCGAGCGGCTTTCTCGCCGTCGTCAATGAGCTTCCAGAAGCTGCGTGACTTAGCCAGCTTCTTGTCTTCACCATCATGCCCCATGCCGCTGCGGAAGAAAAAGTCCTTCAGTGAATCTGCATGCAGCACACGCTGCACCACGACCACATTGTCACCATCGGCATTCTTCTCTACAGTGAAGTAGATGCGATACTCATCTTCATCGGAGCGGAAACGGTAAATTCGCCGACCATCACGCTCCACAATACCGAAACGTGGGTCAGTAGGCTCACCGCTCAGGCACCCCTCGTCCACCTTGAAGGAGAAGAAGAGTTTGAGCTGCTGCATGGCGGGAATAGCAGATACTTCTGCCGCACTGATTTCGTTGAAAGCGATCTGTTGCACGTCACAAGTTTAGGAAATTAGAATCCCCATTGCAAGAAAAATGTGTGCCTTCCCGGATTTTGCTAGAGTAAACTCTAGTTTGATTAGGATTACTTAATAATCGTAGGCTTTACCCTGGCGGTCCCTGAGGCCCTTTTTTATTTGTTCCTGCATGTGTTTCCACTGGGCAGTCTCGCGGGCAGCAGGCAGGTCGCTATAGATATATTCGCTGTAACGGGTTCCTACGCGAACCATGGACCAGTGCTCCAGAGGGCGGTTGTGCCCGGCAGGGTAAATGCCGTTCAGTCTCCGGGAACTGTCGGGGTCATCCGACCACCCCCTGGTGTCGCTCTCATCCTCCACACGAAGACGCCCACCATACCACCAGGCATCCAGCATGACGATGGAAGGCCACTTCCCGGATTTTGCCTTGATATATACCACATGATGCTCGCCCCCTCTGCCCCGGTCCCGGTGGCAGCAGCCTAACTCAAAATACTGCAGCGGGCGACGGCGTAATTCACGGTACAGATCATGCTGGTAATGCCAGCAGAGACCACGATGGCGGTAATTGTGACGGGTATTCACCGTGCGGTTATTGAGCCAGTTTACAAAAATGGGGTCGTTGTATCGGGCAATGGCAGCGGATGCTTTGTAGGCAGTATCCGCCAACCAGGTAGCTTCCCTGGATGCAGCTCCACGCTGTTGCACGGGCAGAAGCTTCAGCAATTTCTCCTGTAGTTCCTGGCGCTTCTGCACCACATGGGGCAGATCCGCATAGCCAGGCTTGGGCGCACTCTGGCAGGATATCACCGCCAGAGAAATCAGCATCAGCAGTATCAGGTGCACCTTCTTCATCTCAATAATTGGTCAGGCTGCCGGGATGTTTCCGCTTACCTTGCTCAATGTTGTTATACATGCGGCGGTACTGGGAGGAACTACGCATTTCCGGCAGCCAATACCCTTCATACTCACCGTGAGGACCACGCAGCACGCTCCAGTGTTCCATAGGCCACTGATGCCCCTCCGCATAGTATATGGACTGTATGTAGCAGATTCTCGGCAGGTCCGCCCAGCGGCTCGCACTCAGCTTGCGGGCATCATCCACCTTCAATCGCCCATTCCACATCCAGGCATCCAGTACCCAGGCATTCGGCCATGCAGTATCCTTGGCTGCCAGGTACACACAGTTGTGCTCAGATGCCTTGCCCCCATCGCGCACACAGCAGCCAATGCGGAAATACTGCAACGGGCGGCGGCGAAGCTCGCGATACATGTCGTGCTGATAATGCCAGCAGAGCCCCCGGTCCTGCAAGCGGGCATTGATAAGAGCATTTCCCGACCAGCCAGGGAAACAGGACCCATTCAGACGCGCTATACCGGCAGCTGCCTTGTAGGCTGTATCTGCCAGCCAGGTTGCCTCTGCATGGGCGGCCGGTTCCTTTTGCTGCTCCAGCGGCAGAAGGGCAATCAGATTATCCTTCAACTGAAGTCGACGGTTTGTCACCAGCTGGGTATAGGGGTACTGAATCTGCGGAGGATAGCAGGATGCCACTCCCAGCGCAGTCAACAAGCACAGAATAAACTGATGTATACCTTTTCTCATAGCCTACTTTCAGGGGCGCGCATTCTACTCTATAATCCCCTGCTCCGCAAGCCTAATCGCGCATATGGCATATTATATTTTGTTCCATGTGGAACAAAATGGTGTACTGTCATCTGATATTATCCCAGAATGCCGCGAATAATAATATCGCGCTCGCATTCAATCAGGTCTTCACGCTGGAAAATGAATTCCGAGGGAAGAAAATCACCGGGCACAACATAATCAGGGCCAGCTCCCACCATGGGGGAAATACTCTGCATCCACTCGTTCACCAGTCCTTCCTCCAGGAAACGGCGCAGCAGGCGTCCGCCGCATTCCAGCATGAGGTTGACTACACCATAACGGGTATAGAGCTCATTGAGGAGCACACGCAGGTCTTTCACGTTCTCCCATACCAGAGTCCGCTTGTGGTGCTCATCAGTAAAAAGCTTGGCCATGGGATGAAGTGAAAGCAGATTGGTGGTGAGAACCACGCGCCAGGGTTGCTGCTTGCGAGGAGACGGAATCTGCAGCGGGTTCCGCACAGTCAACGCCGGGTCGTCGGTGCGAAGGGTGTTGCCACCGATGAGTATGGCGTCACTCTCCAGCCGCAGCTGGTGCGCGTAGCGCAGGGTGTCCACCCCGCTCAGCCAGAATTTCTGCCGGCGGGTCATGCGGCCATCCAGTGTGGTAGCTACCTTGGCCGTCACCCAGGGACGCCCGGTCTGGACAGCATGAAACCAGGAGCGCAGAAAGCGGTCACAGGCGTCTTTGCACACGCCCGGGCATACTTCTATACCCTCGGCCATTAAAAGCGCGTCTGCGCGGCCCTGGTGGCGCATATCAGGGTCTGTAGAACCATAGACCACACGACCGATGCGTTCCTGAATGATGGCGGCAGTGCATGCGCCGGTACGCCCCACACTGGAGCAAGGCTCAAGTGTCACATAAATGGTGGAACCGGGAAGCAGGTGTCCATTGCCCCGGGCGTAGGCATCTGCTATGGCTCGCCGTTCAGCATGTGCCTCCCCTGCTACCTCGTGATACCCTTCGCCCAGTATCTGACCATTGAGGATAATGACTGCGCCAACAGGGGGATTAGGACTGGTAAGTCCCAATCCGTGACGGGCGAGTTGTAGTGCATGCTGCATCCATTGCTGATCCTCCATGTCGTGCATGCGCGTATTGTAACAGGCTGTTTCGCTCTGTCAAGAAGCGGGCTGAGATACTGACCTTTTTTCTTTACTGATATGATGCATTATCAGTATATATAGATATCCTTCATCATCATCCGTGTGGATAAGTAGATAAGTGTAATAAGATATTAAAGAATAGCATTTTGCAATATCGAACCCTTGTTGATAATAGTGTGCAGAAGTGACATTGGAATTGTGAATAAGGATTATAAACAACCAAATCCACTATTTATCAACATACTTATCAACATGAAATGTGGATAAGTATGATAAGATGTTGAATGTAAGGATTATATATAATGAAAAAGCCCCACTTTGATGGAGTGGGGCTTGCAAGGGATGAAGTCTTTCTTACTCGACTGTCTCTGGCTGAGCCAACTGCTTTTTCTGTACGGGTGGGCTGTACAGGAAGCTGCCGGGTACGTCGATGACGAGGGCTGAAAGACCAGCCAGCGGATAGGCAAAGATGGCGCTGAAATCAGCAGTCATTTCACCGATGTTGGCCAGCAGGAAGTTGCCCTGCTCCGTATGCATAATGCGGTGGGAGGACATGTTGCGGAAGTAGTCCGGTGTGGAAATCTGGAGTTTTACCTCCTTGGCGGCACCTTCCGGCAGGGTTTCAACCCACTTGCGATTGATGAAGCTGATGGCATCGGAATGCGTGTATCTGCCCTTCTGCAGGCTTTCTGCCATACTGGAGGGAATGGCGGCATACATAGGGGTCATCTCATCGCTGCCGAGCTCGTAGCGCTCAGGATGGCGTTTTTCAGCGGGGAGCTGCTCCGGCCGTACCCAAGGGGCGTTGTTGCGTTCGATATTGGCCTTGTGCCCCTGCATATACCACTGGTTGTTCACCTGGTAAAGAGTGGGCTTCTCCAGCGGCACGAGAATGCCATCGGCGCTGCGCCCCATATCTGCTACAGCAGAGTGGCTGCATACGCTGCAGGAGCTGGTACCCAGAATGCAGAGAGAGGTTAATGCAAGGAGGGTGGTTCTCTTGATGTTCATGGTTGTTTTATTGTTCATTTAAAAACTCGTGGAAGAAGACAAAGGGTGCCATGACCGGAATGGCGATATTGTACAGCAGGGTGCCGGGCCAGTCTACCAGCACTTGGTCTGTTGTGCTGAGAACCCGGATGCCTAGAGGAGCCTCCGTAGCTGTTTCTGCCTCGGGCCAGGTAACGCTGGTACCGATGATTTCTGCATTGATTTTGCACTTCTGAGCATTGGCTGGGAGACTGGTCAGCCATTGTGCTGCGTTATTTTGTAATTCATCGCGCACCACATTCAGATCTGCATAGCCATCTGCCCGCTGAAGTACCAGGGCTGTGCCGGTGGAAATCTGGCGATAGACGCATTCTGTATTGTTGCCGATACTGCGGTATTCCGGGTCGTTGTTCCGGCTCAGGAAAATAGAGTCATAGATGACGGGATAGTGGATGCGGAGCTGCTTTTTCTGGGCTGCGAGGTAGTAAGCCCCCCCTGCCCTGTATAGTTCCAGACCGCTGCTCAGGGTATAACCAGTATGCTCCCTGAACCCTTCCTCTATATTCTTATGTGTTTGCATATAAGCACATGAAGATAGAAAAAGGGTGCCTGTCATCAGACAGCATTTCACAAGGCTGGTTTTTGTCATGTCTGCAGTCTAGCATATTGATTCTGCCTTGTAAAGAAAAGGCTTAAAAATAAGCTGTACACAACATCCTGCGGTATATTAACCAGACCGGTCTGAAATAGGGGCAAAAATAAAGGATGTTCCACGTGGAACATCCTTGAAATGAGGGTCAGGGCTGAGGTAATTGAGGTAGAACCGGTGGTAGAAAGCGGAATTCCGGCTTTTTCAGTACCTCATCAAGGCGTGGTTGCCAGATGTCGGTGGAATCCTTATAGAGGGCAATTCTGGCGCGGATAGTGGCACCCATGCAGGCCTTCAGCGCCCGGGTGTAGCAGGTGTGTGTTACCCCGCCCTGCCGTACCATATTATCCGTTTCCTCCATGAGGTCATCCAGAATTTTCTCGGATTTGGTGAGGGTCTGCTGCGCTATGATGGGGCGCCCGGAATCTGCCAGAGCTCGTGCCTGAATGGCTGCAACAAGGCAGTTCTGCACAAGCCGCAGAGGGGTGTTCTGAGGCGCATTGCAAGCCTTGGCTGCAGCATTGATAGCTGCTCCTGTAGGTGCCACTGGCTGCATTACCAGGAGTCGGAGTGGTAGTGTGCGTGCCTCCCAGTGCATGAGAATGTCGCCCTCTCCAGCTAAGGATTCAGGGATCTCCCGTATAAGTGACAGGCTTCGTTTCAAAGCATCAGCCTTTCGCCCGGCTTCCCAGCAGGCGGTGGCCTCAGCAAGCTGGTTTGTACGATAGCCAGCGGCGTGGGAAAGCTCAATGTGGCTTAAATCGTCCTTATACAGACGAAGCGCCTCTGAAATATGCGGAATAGCCTCATTATGGCGTCCAGAACGGCGTAGAAGGTGCCCCAGGAGCTGGTGAGCGGCAGGTGAGCCGGGTAAGAGTTCTACGGCCTTCTGGGCGTATTCCAGGGTCTTTTCGGAGGGGGTGGCGGAGCGTTCATCAAGCATAGCGCGGCAGTAGAGAACGAGGGGATTCTCTGGGTAGCGTTCCACGAGCGCATCCGCGCGGGCTGTGACATCACTCCCCTGCCCTGCTCTGTGGCGATTCAGCTGGATATCCCAGAGGGCAGCCAACAGGTCGCGGCGGTAAATTGAAGCACGCTTGCTGAACGCATCAGCCGCACCCTGTATATCGCCACTGATATGCTGCAGGAGTGTGGAGACATACCACTCTTCAACCGGTGTGAGAATAGCCTCATCAAGTAGAGTATTGGTAGCCTGTAGGCTGTCCCTGTATTCCTGGCTGCGGCTGGGGTGAAGAAGCATGTGGCATACACGCGCCATCACGCATTCAGGGTCGAGCTTGATAGCCTGGTTAAAGTGGTAGACAGCCTTCTCCCGGTAGTCGAGAAGACAGGCCTGTAAACCCTGATTCAGGTGCAATCTGAGCCCTTCATTCTCACTGGTAAGTGGCAATGAGATATGTAGTTTTTCAGCGCTGGAACCAGGCATTTCGGATAAAGTGTTATCCTCTGCCCAGCAAGGAATTACGCAAGCCAGGCAGAGGATGAGATTTAAGTGTTTCATGAGGGGTGTCCTTACATGCGTTCAGGCATGTTAATACCAAAGAGACCCATGCCCTTCTTGAGGACCTTGGCGGTCAGATCGCAAAGTGCAAGGCGTGTCTCACGGGTGCTTCCTTCGCTCTTCAGAACCGGGCAGGCTTCATAGAAACTATGGAAGGCCTTAGCAAGTTCATAGAGGTAGGCTGCCAGCAGATTCGGGCGGCAATCATCCAGTGTAGAGGGTACCACTTCGCCGAAACGGACCAGCAATCGAGCAAGGTGAATTTCTGCGTTCTCGCTGATAGTCAAAGAGTTAGGTGCTGTAAATTCACCATCAATCTTGCGGAAGATAGAGCGGACACGAACGTAGGAATTCTGAAGATAGGGAGCAGTGTCACCTGTGAGGGCCAGCATTTTTTCCCAGTCGAAGATGTAGTCGCTCATACGGTTCTGAGAAAGTTCAGCGAACTTGATGGCACCTATGCCCACAGCCTGAGCAACAGCTGCCTTTTCCTCAGCCGGCATATCGGGACTCTTAGCCTCGACTACTGCAGTTGCACGTGTAACTGCTTCATCAATTACATCCTGCAGACTGACGGTATCACCGGAGCGGGTCTTGAACGGGCGGCGATCCTTACCGAGAATTGAACCGAATGCAACGTGACGGAAATCACCCGTTACACCGCGCATGCGTTCAATGTCGAAAATCTGCTTGAAGTGCTTTTCCTGAGGAGCACCCACCACATACCAGATAGCATCGGCATTGAAATTCTGAGTCCGGTAATCCAGTGTGGCCAGGTCGGTGGTTGCATAAAGGAATCCGCCATCTGCCTTGCGGATGATAGCAGGAACCGGAACCCACTCTCCATCCTTCTGTACAAGGAACGGATCATTCTGCGGTTTATGGAAACCATCAGAGAAAACGCAGATGGCACCATCGCTTTCGCGGGCAATCCCCTGCTCTATCAGCGTATCAACAAGCGGTGCAAGTGCATCATTATAAGCACTTTCGCCTAACCAATAATCAAATTTGATGTCGAGTTGAGAATAGATTTTCTCCAGACCGATCTTGGTGACGGCAATGCACTTCTGCCAGATTTCAAGATTCTCGGAATCCCCGCTCTGAAGCTTTACAAGCTCTTCCTTGCACAGCGGCAGAAGCTTTTCGTCCTCCTTACAGCGGGTATTCACTTCCTTATATACATTAAGAAGTGCTTCAATCGGGTCTTTTTCGAGCTCATTCTGGTCGAGAATATGCTTCCAACCCCACAAAATCATGCCAAACTGGGTACCCCAGTCGCCGATATGGTTATCGGTAATAACCTTGTGTCCCAGGAAACGAGCCAGACGACCCAGTGTATCGCCAATAATGGTAGAACGAATGTGTCCCACGTGCATAGGCTTGGCTACGTTCGGAGCGGAAAAATCGATAACAATGGTCTTCGGATTCTCTACTTCTGATACACCAAGACGTTCATCGGTGAGCATGGCAGCAGCACGCTGAGCAAAATATTCCGGTTTAACACGGAAATTGATGAAGCCAGGACCAGCAATTTCCAGTGTGCAAATCTCGGAATTCCCGAATTTTTCCACCACATCTGTGGCAAGTGCACGCGGATTCATCTTAGCCTGCTTGGCCAGCATCATGGCAGCATTGCTCTGGTAGTCACCAAAACGTAAATCCTGGGAAGGACTTACTGCCGGTACAAAATTTTCAGGAAGCGCATCGCCTAATACACTGCGAAGTGCACTCGCCAGTTGATTTGAAAGTAGCTTAGGTATAGTCATATATCTGCGCAAATTCTACACGTTTTGCAAGCATTTGTCAATCTTCCACATGCCCGGAGAACACCAAATTTTGTTCCATGTGGAACAATTTTGTTGGCAAAAAATCTTGTAAATTCAGGGTAGCTGTGATATATAAATAATCAGCTGCTGTGTTCGTGACGCGTGGTTTCACAGGCCCGGACCGTTATAGAACTATAAGGGGCAATTCAGCTTAAATGGGTATTATGTTCCGTCCAATGGATACCTCAGACGACCCAGGCTTCGCACCCACCTGATTACAGGGAACGTGGCTCTATTACCACTGACGGCATGGCGGTCATTCTTTAAAAAAAGTCCTGATTTCTGAAGGAAATCAGGACTTTTTCAGTAATTTTGCAGCGAGGGCATAGGTAAATGGACACATCACACGGATAGCCCATGGAATTTTCTTCCAGAATGGCCCGGAAATATGTGCATCGGCTATGCGTTCTTTCCAGGATTTGTTCCAGAAGAACGCTTGACGTTTCATTTCATTGAAACGATGGTTAAAATAATTGTAGAAGGGTTGAATTTCAGGATGATGTGTTAAATAGGATTCAATCTCCTTCAGGATGGGTTCGTGTCCAGGTATTGATCGACGATAATAATCGCGGACTTCTCTGTCGTGTCGGATGAGGGCAGGGAGGTTATCGGGAGTAGATCGAGAAGATGAGGTATTCTGATTGTGACGTCGATAGTAGAGCAGAACGGCATTTTGAATTATAACAAAATCGCCAAGCATGAGTGCCCTTGTTGCAAACATTGTATCATCCAGTACATGGCATTCTGACGGCATATTGCCAAAGAATTCAAAAATGCGCCTGTGCATGGTCATAACGCCGCCCCACCATTCCAGACCGATGGGTTCTGATGTATCCGTGAACTGATTAATACTAAATGTTTTATAAACAATTCGGTCATCCTCAGGATTGGTTGTTTTATTCAGTTTGCCTTCGAAAGGGGTAAGTTGGCCGCTGATGGCGCTTGCATGGGGATGTTCCATGATAGCCTTGGCTGAAAGACGAACTCGGTCAGGGTGTAAAATGTCGTCACCATCTACTCGCATGAACCAATCACCTTTTGCAAGGTTGATGGCAATATTCATGTTTGTTGCAACTCGACCATTTATCTCGGCTCGATGCGCGACAATTCTTCTGCCACCGGAATAATCCGAAACTTTCTTCTGAATGATTTCAAAAGTAGAATCGGAGGAGCAGTCATCGCAAAATATAAATTCGAGATCTCCATCGTACTGCTGGGATAAAACGGAGTCTATGCATTCGCCAATGAAGTCTTCCTGATTATGGCTCATCACGAGGATGCTGATGAAGGGCAACGAATTCATATGTTGTTTCTATTATACCATGTCTTCCTGTGGAGACAAGTTAATTTCGGGCTGGATGACTCCGGAAGGTAATTTGAGCTTGTTTTCGGCTGTGCAGGGCAGGTTTTTGATATAGGTGTACTTACATCGGAAATGAGAGTTTTACTTATTCAATTATACGAAAAATAAACTAAAAAAAGTGAAAAAGAATGCTTGAAATTCGTGTAAGTACTGATTATAATAACTCCGCAGTTATGAAGTACTATTACCTTAGTGCAGATAAACAGATACAAGGACCACTCAGCGGTTCTGAAATCTTTTCAATGCGTCGGGATGGTATTATCAACGATGATACACTTCTTGCTGTAGCTGGAGATAATAGTTGGCGTCCGGCGGCTTCTTATATATTTGAAACTGAGGAGAGTGATTGTTCCACATGGAACAATACTGGCGAAGCTACAGTTGATGAAGGAACTAATTCCTCCAAGGGTATACTGAGTCGGATAGCATGCAGTATTGGTTATATATTTACCTGGAAGGGTAGAATAAACCGCGGAAGGTTCTGGCTTGCCTTTGGTATACTTGTCGCGATTTATTCCTTGATTATCTTTTCTCCTACCTGGGTATTCTCTCCGGAGTTAGCTCAGAGTATTATTGATAAGGCTTCGGCTGGGCAATCCGATATGGATTTCCTTAAGGAGCTTGATTGGTATATTATACTTTATGCCTATTTTCTTATTGTTTCCTGGCCTGTTCTGTTGTTTTCCTGCCTGAGTTTTATGGTAAGACGTTTCCATGATGTAGGTTTTTCGGCTATCTGGCCTGCGATGGCTGTATTTATTTTGTTTATTTCTATCTTTTTGGAGGATGTTGTAAATCCAGTTACGCTCTTGTATGGCATAGATAGCGTTGTAGCATTTCTGGTTATGCTGATTTGTTTGTGGCCAGGAACGAAGGGAGATGAACAATACGGTTCCATTAGTAAGTCCTGATGTTCCACATGGAACAATAATGTTTCCATCAATATACCATAATGACTGCGCGCTCCTCCATAGATGTTCCACATGGAACAAATTCTGTCTTTATTCTGGGTTCCACGGGTAGTGGAAAGAGTGCGGTAGCAGTGGAGCTGGCGGAAATACTTGGAAACGCTGAAATTATCAGTACAGATGCTTATCAGGTATACAAGAGAATGCCGATTATCACCGCGGCTCCTTCGGTAGAGGAGATGTCTCGCGTAAAGCATCATCTTGTTGGCTTTATGGAGCCCACGGAGAACAATGATGCGGCAGAGCATGCGCGGCGAGCAGAGCAAATTTCGGCTAGGATGAAAAAGGGTGGCATGCTACCTGTACACACAGGAGGCTCAGGACTTTATGTTAAGTTTATATCCCACGGAATTTCCCCTGCGCCTCCCTCGGATCCGGTCTTGAGAGAGGAGTTGAATGCGCTTTCACTGGAGGAAGCAGTTGCCCGCTTGCGGGAAGCAGACCCTGAAGGCGCAGCCAGCACAGATTTATGCAACCAGCGCTATGTGGTGCGCAATCTGGAGATTGTGCTTCTGGGAGGCAAACCGCTTTCCTACTGGCGGAATAACTGGCAGGAGCCGCGAGGGAAGGGGTTCTGGATTGTGCGTGATACGGATGAGCTGGATGCCCGCATAGCCCGTCGTGCAGAGCAGATGCTGCGAGATGGTGCGATAGAGGAGGTTGCCGCGCTGGAGGGCCTGATGCTCTCTGTAACGGCCTCGAAGACGCTGGGCTTGGTACAGGTGCAGGATTACCTGAAAGGTCGCTGTACGCGCTCTGAGCTCGTTTCTGCGATATCTCTTGCAACGCGTCAGTATGCGAAGCGGCAGCGCACCTGGTTACGGCGGGAAAAATGGCTGACACCTGTCATGGCCGGGGCAGGGGACAGTCCGCGTGTTCTGGCGGAAAAGATAGCGGCGTTACTCCGCTGAGGGCAATGTCTCAAAAAGGCCGGCGTGTTCAGTGAACACAACCTTTTTAGCGAGGTTTCGTATATTCTCGACACTGAAGGGGCCGTCATATCCCGGAGCCGTCACGCAGGAGACACAATCGCGGCTGTCGGCATCTTTCATGAGTCCGGGGAGCTGGGCGGTAGAGTTGGCGGCATCCCACATACCGGTGAGACAACCCACCACCAGGATTTCAGCAAAATTTTCGCAACGGTTCATCAGGTAGGTGATGCACTCCGGGGAATAGAACTCCGTCAGGTTCATCTGGTCCTGTTCCACGGCCTGAGCCAGCTCCATCTTCACATTGTCCAGCTCGTAGCCCGTAGATGGTGACATCTCAACCTGCACATTCCAGTAGGCGGCGTCGCTGCGGTGCAGCAGACTTTCCCAGAAGCGGCCTCTGCGTTTGCTGCTCACCTCGATGATGCGGCTGAATGAGCCATCCATGTAGCAATTCGAGCCTACCCACACATCGCGCTTCTGCAGCACACCAAGTCCGGGCTGCCCCAGCTGCCACGGGGCCGTGATCAGCTCAGGGTAGGCTTCTTTGCCGTTCTTGATAAGAATGAGAGGGAATCGCATGCGGTGCGGTATTCTGCATGATTGATAGAGTATAGTCAACGAAAATGTGAAAACACTTTGTCAGTAACACTTAAAATTTGAAAAGTTCCGGCAGGTAAGGTTCACCATGGAACTGGGCTGAGCGCGCATCTCCCGGCTGGTGCAACTGTCCGTTCCACTCCGTGCGTGTATTGAGCAAACGTTCCTCCTGCTGCCACGAGAAGCTCTTCAGGGCGCCTGCCAGCTGTCCATAGGCAGCAGATGCAGAGAGCAGCAGGAAAAGCGCCAGAAGAGCCTTTCTGCGCCCTCTAGCGTGGCACCAGGCAGCTGCATACAACCAGGCCAGGCAGAACCACATCACCGCAGCGCCCTTGTAAATGAATTCGTTATTCCACAGACCCACCCAGAGCAGGGGCATGAGCACCACCAGCAGCATCGCTGCTATAAACCAGCTCGTGTGTCTCCAGCGGTGCAGCAGCAACCAGGCCGGCGCAGCCACCACCAGCAGCTGCAGTGCATAGCGTGCCCAGAGTTGTCCACAGCTCAGTTCCGCAAGGGAACAATCCCCCGCCGGGCGCATCAAAGCCATCTGGCTGCCCGTTCCACCAGCCAGAAAGAGCAGGGGAAGCACCGCATACGGCAGTACCGCCAGCGTGGGGACATTGAGCAGCGAGCGTCCACCGCGCAGCAGAAGCAGAGGCAGCAGCGCCACAGCCGCCAGCGGGGAGTATGCCAGCACCATCGCGACACTTATCAACGCATAACGTGGCGGTAAACCCTTGCCGGCCAGCAGAGCCAGCAGCACCAGCGGTGCCAGATAATGATTGTACGTATTTCTCAACTGCACGCAGGACGGTGTGAAATGCAAATCAAAAAACAACACCCAGTCCTTGAAAATATCTACCGGCGACCCGGCAACCAGCTTATAATAAATGCGGTTCGCCCAATCCGTCATCTCCCCCAGCAGTAGCAACACCAGTAGAAACACCAGCGCGCGCTGCGTGCCCCGACCCGCAGCCACCGCCAGCAGAGCCAGCCATACTCCCAGCAGTTGCCAGCCAGCCAGCGCTGCTTCTGCAGGCATCCCCAGCTTAGCCGCCAGGGCAGGAGGCAACCAGAAGGCCAGATAGTAAATGAATGGCCGCCCCTCTACCACCAGCGGCCAGGGGTCGCGCACCAGCGCGGCATACACCGCATTGCGCACCGTTGCATCACCACTCTGCTCCACCAGCCCCCACGGCCCCGTCGTCAGCACCCAGCCAGCCCCCAGCAGCAGGAGCAGCCCCAGGCGCAGCGCCCCTGCGGTATTCCACCGCAGCGGGCGGTCAGGGCACTGCCAGGCCACCCACAGCACTACTCCCAGCAGCAGAAGTCCCACCGGCCAGGCCAGCCAGGGCTGCACCCACCCCTCCAGGAATAACAGGCAGGGCAGCAGCAGATACAGCAGGCAGGCGGTGGAGAGGAAGCGGGAAGGCATGGGTATTTACGATTTAAGAATATAATACATTCAAAATCAAAAATCCAACACTCAAAATTAAAAAAACGCGCCCCCTGTAGGTTCAGGGGGCGCGGAAATGAATCAGGCGCTTCAGTTCTGGTACTCAGCCGCAGCTTCAGCGTGGTATTCCTGCAGCGTGCGCACCGTAGTCTCCTTGTTCTTGGCGTGCAGCATGGCAGCGGCGCAGGCACGGGCGCTGGAGAGGTCCGTGGTGTAGGAGATATTGCTGCTCACCGCAGCGGCACGGATGGAAACCTCGTCCTCGCGGGCATCATGAGAACCGGGAGTGTTGATGACGAATACGATATCGCCGTTCTTGATGCGGTCCACAATATCCGGACGGCGGCGCTCGTGCACCTTGTAGGCGCGTTCGCATTCAATGCCGTTCTGCAGCAGGTGAATCATGGTGCCCTTGGTGGCGCAGATGTCGAAACCAGCCTTGGCAATCGTGCGGGCAATCTCCGTCACGATGTGCTTGTCGCGGTCATTCACCGAGATGAACACCAGACCTTCCTTGGGCAGGGCGTTGAAGGCAGAAATCTGGCTCTTCAGGTAGGCTACCTCGGGGTCGGTATCGATGCCCATCACCTCACCGGTGGAGTGCATTTCCGGTCCCAGCACCACGTCGATGCCCGGGAAGCGGTTCCAGGGGAACACAGCTTCCTTCACGGTGTAGTAGGGCGGCACCACTTCCTTAGTGAAGCCCAGGTCGGTGAGCTTGCAGCCGCTCATCACCTTGGCAGCCAGCTTGGCCAGCGGCACACCGATGGACTTGGAAACGAAGGGCACGGTACGGGAAGCGCGGGGGTTCACCTCAATCACATACAGCTGCTCGTCCTTCACGGCGAACTGGCAATTCATGAGACCCTTCACATTGAGCTTGGCGGCCAGCTCCTTGGCGGCGCGCATCATCTCCTTGTGCATACCCACAGACACGCGGTTCGGGGGAATCATGCAGGCAGAGTCACCGGAGTGAATACCGGCGGGCTCCACGTGCTGCATGATGGCACCCACCACGCTCGTCTCGCCGTCAGCAATCACGTCCACGTCAATCTCCATGGCATGCTCCAGGAAGCGGTCCACCAGCACCGGGCGCTCGGGTGAAGCATCCACAGCTTCGCGCATGTAGGTGCGCAGCTCCTGCTCATCGTACACAATCATCATGGCGCGGCCACCCAGCACGAAGGAGGGACGCACCAGCACCGGGTAACCGATGCGGCTTGCCACGGCCACAGCCTCATCCTCATTGGTGGCGGTGCCGGCCTCAGCCTGCTTCAGGCCGATTTCATCCAGCAGGGCAGAGAAGTACTTACGGTCCTCAGCCAGCTCGATGCTGCGGGGGCTGGTGCCGATGATGGGCACACCGCGCTCCTGCAGAGCAGCAGCCAGGTTCAGCGGGGTCTGGCCGCCGAACTGCACAATCACACCATCCGGCTGCTCCTGGTCGCAGATGTTCAGCACATCTTCCAGAGTCAGCGGTTCGAAATAAAGCTTGTCGGAGGTATCGAAGTCGGTGGAAACCGTCTCGGGGTTGGAGTTCACCATGATAGTCTCGTAGCCCAGCTCCTTCAGCGCGAAGGAAGCGTGAGAGCAGCAGTAGTCGAACTCAATACCCTGGCCGATGCGGTTCGGACCACCGCCCAGAATCATGATCTTCTTCTTATCCGTCTTGCGGGCCTCATTCTCCTCACCGTAGGAGGAGTAGAAGTACGGCGTGATAGCCTCGAACTCAGCAGAGCAGCTGTCCACCAGGCGGTAGCAGGGTACCACACCCTGGGCCTTGCGGGCGGCGCGCACCTCGTCCTCGCTGCAACCACGGGCCAGAGCAATCTGGCGGTCAGAGAAGCCCATCTTCTTGGCTTCCAGCAGGTCCAGGTCCTTCAGCTTCATGCCGGCCTCAGCCAGCTGCTTCAGCTGGTCCAGGAACCAGGGGTCAATGTCCGTCAGGTCCTGAATCTCCTCCAGGGTCCAGCCGTTCACATAGGCGGTCTGAATCCAGAAGATGCGGTCTGCATTTGGCACAGCCAGCTTGGCGGCAATCTCATCGCGGGTCGGGTTCTTCGGGTCCTTCAGGTCGAAGCCGAAGCCCCAGCGGCCCGTCTCCAGGGAGCGCAGAGCCTTCTGCAGGGATTCCTTGAAGGTGCGGCCGATGCTCATTACCTCACCCACACTCTTCATGGCGGTGGTCAGGCGTTCGTCAGCCTTCTTGGACTTCTCGAAGGTGAAGCGCGGCACCTTCACCACCACGTAGTCGATAGTGGGTTCGAAGGAAGCGGGCGTTACCTTGGTGATATCGTTGCGCAGCTCATCCAGCGTGTAACCCACGGCCAGCTTGGCAGCAAACTTGGCGATGGGGAAGCCGGTGGCCTTGGAAGCCAGGGCAGAGGAACGGCTCACGCGCGGGTTCATCTCAATCACCACCAGGCGGCCCGCCTTCGGGCACATGGCGAACTGAATGTTACTGCCGCCGCTCTTCACGCCGATTTCGCGGATAATGGCAAAGGAGGCATCACGCACAATGGCGTATTCGCGGGCCGTCAGCGTCATGGCCGGAGCCACGGTGATGGAGTCGCCCGTGTGAATGCCCATCGGGTCCAGGTTCTCAATGGAGCAGATGGCGATGCAGTTATCGGCCACGTCGCGCATCACCTCCATCTCGATTTCCTTCCAGCCCAGCAGACTCTC
This sequence comes from Akkermansia sp., assembly GCA_045631705.1. GTDB lineage: Bacteria > Verrucomicrobiota > Verrucomicrobiia > Verrucomicrobiales > Akkermansiaceae > Akkermansia. Next base: position 37,717 of record JAZQVE010000044.1, read on the forward strand.
CTCAATCAGCACCTCGTGCACCGGGGAAAGATCCAGACCGCGGGAAACGATTTCCTCAAACTCAGTCTTATTGTAGGCCACGCCGCCACCCGTGCCACCCAGCGTGAAGGCCGGGCGAATAATCATCGGGTAGTTGCCCACCACATTCTTGGCGATATCCCAGGCCTCAGCCATGTTGTGGGCCACGCCGCTGGCCGGCAGGTCCAGGCCGATGCGCATCATCGCATCCTTGAAGCTCTGGCGGTCTTCGCCCTTGTCGATTGCCTCGGCATCGGCGCCAATCATACGCACGCCGTACTTCTCCAGCGTGCCGGCCTTGTGCAGCGCCATGGCGCAGTTCAGAGCCGTCTGGCCACCCAGCGTAGGCAGCATGGCATCCGGACGCTCGCGGGCAATGATTTTTTCTACATATTCGGGCGTAATCGGTTCCACATAAGTGCGGGGCGCCGTTTCGGGGTCGGTCATGATGGTAGCCGGGTTGGAATTCACCAACACCACTTCATAACCTTCCTGTTTCAACGCCTTACAGGCTTGAGTACCGGAGTAGTCAAACTCACACCCCTGACCGATAACAATGGGGCCCGAGCCAATGACGAGAATCTTCTTGATAGATGTGTCTTTAGGCATGGTCAGTGTAAACTTGCAGATATATGCCACATCTCGACCTAAAATGCAAGACTAATGTGCAACGAATTTTCGAAAAATTTACCAGATACCCCGCATTTCCAGCTCATTTCAGCCTTTCCGGCTCACGCCCCCCGGCGCGAATATCATTCCGCCAGGGAATATCCCGCTGCAAAGCTGCATATCGTCCGGCTCCGGAGCGGATATTTCTGCGGCTATGGGCAAATTTTCTTATTGTCCGTGAACGTTTCAGCTGTATTACCCACAGGGTAGGGTAAATTTTTAGAAGAATTCCGCTTTTCTGCTTGCATTGGGGTGGGGATTTGGCTAGTATGCTAGAGTGCATCATGGGGGTACTGTCTCCTGCCGGTGTCACCTCGAAAAATTTACTTATTAAAAACCATACCATGAAATTACACCTCCCGAAAAGATTGTTTGCAGCCATCATGGCTGTATTTGCAATGAACGTGAGTACGACTGTTGGTTCTGATGTCATCAGTATTAACTTTGGTACAAGAAGTATTGATGCAACTGCACCCGGTGAAGTGGGCGGGATAACAGCTGCTTACTGGAATAACATTACCGGGAACCAAAACGCTGTAAATACCACTCATAACCTTACTGGCAAGAGCGGTGATACGTATTCCAGTGTTCTGACAATCAATACTGAACAGGCTCCGTGGGGGCCAAATAATGCCAGTACTGATACGGTGCTCAATGCCATGCAGAGCAGCTATCTGGATCTGGGGCCGAACAACACCTGGACAATCACGCTGAACTTTGCAGAAAGTGTGGATACTGAGCACTCCCTGGTCAACCTGGTGATGTATTTCTCTGGTGATGGTAATGCATATTCTCCTGTTTCTGTGGGTGGTGTCAGCTATGTAGGTGGCACTGACCATCTCGCCGGTACTGATACATCCTGGGGTGACCGCTCCGCTGCAGCTTCTGCCAACCTTGGTAATCATAATACCATCACGGTGACGAATGTAGACATCAGCTCTGCTCTGGCAATCAGTAATGTGAAGCAGAATAATGCTGCTAAGCGTGCTACCATCTCCGGCATGCAGATTATTGTAACGGATGTGTACGATGCTGCCCTGGAATCTGGTGAAAATGTGGCTGAATCCCTCACCTGGGCTGGCCCGAACGGCTTCTCTGATGTGTACACTGCAATAGCAGCAGAGGATCGTTATCTTCGTGCAGATGTAACGGCTGGCGATGCTTCCTTGAACTTTGCAGAGGGAGCAGAAGTGAATACACTTCACGCCAAGGGCGGTCATGTGCTGACTTTGAGCGCGGGCGGTGATGTAACGATTGGGAATTTCTTCATTGAAGCAGACACCACAATTCAGCTGAGTGATATTCTGGCAGATGCTTCCTCCGTGGCTATTACCGGTGCTGGTACACTGGAGATGACGGAATCCCAGACTTTGGAAGCCATTGAAGGCAACGGTAATCTGGTTCTTGCAGATGGTGTACGGGTAAATGTAGGTAGCTACGATTTCTCGGGTACAGTAGTTGGTGGGGCTGGTTCTGCGTTGAATATCAGTCTTGCTACTGATGCATCTGCTACGGTGCATGGTGTAACCGTCACCAACAAGTCGGGCTCTGTGGGTATTAATGCTCTTGCAGAAGGAAAGACAGAGGTGACTTGCGCTGATGGTTCCCGCATTGAGGTGTCCTCAGCTGGCGGTATTCTGGAGGTGACGGGTGCCGAGGGTTCCACGGTTACTCTTGCTGCGCTGGCTCTCACAGCAAACAATGAGACCAAGCTGACCACTACAGAGGGTGTAAGCCTGGTGGGTGATGCCGCAATGGGCCAGTTCTCCATCGATAACACGGGTCGTATTCTGACCGTGGGTAAGGGAGTAAGCCTGAACTTCACCGGTACCACAACTTCCGGTTCCTACGCTATTAACATGGGTAATGGCACGCTGAATGTAGCTGGTGGTACTGTGACGGCTGAGAACCTCATCATGCAGGATCAGGGCCAGACAGGTAATAAGACCAGTATTATCAATATCACGGATGGCGGTCTGCTCAATATCGTTGGCACGGAAGATAGCAATGCTACCAAAGGTTCAAACTCTGTGCGTCTGGCACACTGGGGTGGTACCAGCTCGGCTGTCAATGTTATCGATGGTGAGTTCCGTGTGCTCAATACCAGTGTGAACCTTTCTGACGATGGCAAGGGAAATCTCAACATTGGCACGGCTGGTGTGGCCAACTTCAAGGGCCTCAAAGTCAGCAATGGTGGTGTGGTGGATGTGCAGGGTACCCTGAATCTGGGCGAGCTTGGTCTCTACAAGCCCACAAATGGCCATGCTGGTTACAAGCTCAATCTGAATGGTGGTACGCTTGGCTCCCTGTCTGATTCCTGGATTGGCACCTCCGATGTGACGGTTGATATTGCTGATGGCTCTACTATTCAGCTTTCCAAGTGGGATGTGGATGCCAAGGCTTACACTGATACTGCTGCCGATATTACCCTGGCTGGTGTGTTTACAGGTTCCGGCACGCTGACTCTGGCTGGCGATGGTCGTCTGGTAATCACCCACTCCTTGAAGAATGATGTGGGCCTGGCAGAGGGTGCTGGTGCTACGCTGGTTGTAGATGGTGTTGCTAATCTTGAGCTGCTGGGCGGTACCGGTTACCAGGGCTATGGTGACAGCGCCACAGATGGTTATGCTTCTGTGGAGGAATACCGTGTTGCTGGAGCTGGTAGTACTCTGAGTGAGGTAACTGTGTTGACAGAAGCTGGTGAGACAGTGTATGACCTCGTGGAAGGTAAACTGACTCTGACGCCTCTGGATAATAATTTCTACGTAAACACAGAGGTTTATCGTAACCAGATTACCGAGGTGAAAGAGGGAACCTCCTATATCCTTGCTGATAATTCCATCTATCACACCAATGTGGTGGATGATCTGGATGAGTTCAAGATGGTAGGTGCTGATGCAGTTGTATATCTGCAGAGTGAGGAAGGTAAGGACCTGCTCAAGCTTACCAATGTTCTCGCCAACTGGAAACCCAACATGACCATTGAGGGAGATGTAATAACCGCTTCTGCTCCCAATTACACTGCTGATTTCACCGTACTGGCCGGCGCAACCCTGAAGCAGACCGGAAATGACAATGCTGGTGAGGGCTACGATGCTCTTACTAGCCGCACGATTACGGTACAGGACGGCGGTACGTTCGATATTAATGGCCATGAAGCCTACTATCACATCGTTCTGGAGGGTGGTTCAACTCTTGCCAACACTGGTACCGATATAGGTTACACTGATAATCGTAATCTGGCACTGGTGGAGCTTGCAGGAAATGCAACCGTCAATGCAGAGGGGCGTCTGGGTGTAGTGTTCGCCAATCATCGGGCAGCGGAACTCCACCTCAATGGCAACACCCTTACCAAGGTGGGAAGTGGTGTGTTCCATCTGAACAACTGCACGACCGACTCCGGCACTATCCGTGTACAGGAAGGTACGGTGGAGTTGCTGGAACATGGTGGCCCGCAGAAAATGGACACCAGTGCTACTACCTTTGTTGTATGCAGCAATGAGGATGGTACCGTGAAGGGTACGCTTGAATTTGGTTCTGCCGGTCGCAATAGTGGTTCCATCGCTGGTTTAGTGGCTGATGGTGGTAATGTGAAGGTGAATGGTTCCCGTAAGGTGACGATTCTCGACAGCCTCACCGGCAGCGGTTTCACTAAGCTGGGTAGTGGTTCTCTGGCTCTTGCCTCCGGTATGACCATCGCCAACGACATGGCCATTGCTGTAGATGAGGGTACTATCACTCTTTCCAGCATTAATGTGGCAGAGGGTAAGACCTTTGCTATTAATGGTGCCGTTAATGCTGATTCTCTGTGCAATACCGGTTCCGGCGCTCTTACCATTCAGTCTCTGAGTGGTGTTCTGACCTACGCCACCGCAGAGGATTCCATCTCCATTGAATCCCTGACTGGTGCAACAGTGATTGATCTTTTTGCTCTGGCTGGCTCTCTGGATGCCGGCATTAACCTGGGCATTAAGAATACCGAGGAGAACATCAATCTCATCGAGATTCTGGCTATTGATGCTGACACATTTGACCTGGTGGATGATGGTAATGGTTACCTGAAGCTGCAGGCTAAGGAAGGCGCCAGCCTTGAGATTGCAACCGATTGGGATATCAACTGGGGCGCTGGCCTTGCAGGCTCTCCCGCCACGGTTACGGCCGTGGAGGCAGCCACAGGCAACGTATCTCTGGAGCTTGTTCCCACTGAGATTACAGGTGGTGGCGATGCTTCCACCATGATTGTTGGTGGTAAGGCGTACACTGGTGGCGCCGCTGGCGAGACAGTGACCGGTGATTCCTGGGTTAAGGTTTCCGGTGGTACCTTCGATAAGATTATCGGTGGTAACATCTGCAACAACTGGGAAGGTGGGTCATCTGTTTCCCGCTTTGCCGGTACCTCCCATATTCTCATGACTGGTGGTACTGCTGCTGATGTTATCGGTGGTAACTATAATGATGCCCATGGTGTCTCCTTTACGGGTGATACCTACATTTCCATTTGTGAGGGATCTACTGTTACCGGCTCTGTAATTGGTGGCAGCACATCCGCCCATAATGGAGGTACCACTGTAAACGGTAACACCAATGTATTCATTTACACATCTCTTTCCGGGGATGGTTATGTGCTGGGTGCCTGCAGATATATAGACAATTCTGCTCCTACCATGACACTGAATGGTAATGCCAATGTGACTGTTGACCTGAGCAGTTACACCGGTAATACTGCCTTTGCCAAGAATATCGTGGGTGGTTCCTACCTCAGTAATGACTGGCAGGATAACAGACCGACCTCTGTTATCAATGGAGATACGAATGTATCCATCATTGGCAAGTCGGGAGTAACCTTTACCGGTGTCATTGCAGGTGGTTCCTATATTTACAGTAAGAATAAGAGCACCATTAACGGTAAGGCTGTTGTCAATATCAGTGGGGCTTCTACATTCACTAACAGTGTAGCAGGTGCAGACTATATTACGTCAAATAATGATAGATTGGCCGAAAGTCAGGTGACATCCACGGAATTGACGATTTCCGGTGGTACCTTCACCACGACTTCTACCGGTGGCGTTGCAGATAGCCCGTACAGTCACGTCATTGCAGGTGGTAGTATACTTGCATATAATAAGCAGGCTACCCTGACCGTGGGTTCCACGAAGGTGGTTATCACCGGTGGCACTATTGGCACTGATATTTACGGTGGCCATGTGGACATGGTATCCGCAGCAGCTGGCATAGCTCTTACGGCCTCGGTGGATAGTGCTACGGTAGTGCTGAATGGGGCAGATGCACAGGTTGCCAATATTTACGGTGGCTCCTTCACACACCGTGATAATGCCGGTGTGACCATCACACAAGGGGACATTGTGGTAGACCTGATTGATGGTACGATTACCGGCAATGTATATGCCGCTGGTCGTCAGGTGCATAAGTCTAAGATCAGCACAGAATCGACGGTGGTGCATCTTTCTGACGCTGTAGAGTTTACATCTGCCAGTGCCGTAGTGAGCGGTGGTTACCAGATGGGCTGCACAGCGCATGCTGCGAATGCAACGGATAATCCTTCTGTGGTAACCGGTGACCGCACCCTGGTATTCACTGGCGCGACTCAGGACCGCAGCGCTGTGTCCTTTACGGATTTCGATATCATTACGGTAGAGGAATCTGATGCAACAGTAACGATAGGTGCTGTGAATGTAACGGATAACCTGACAATTGACGGTGATGGTACTCTGAAGCTGGGTGCAGCTGTTACTGCAGCCGGAGGAATTACGGTGGATGGTATTCTGGACATGAATGGCCAGACCATTACCGGCGATGTTGTGGTGAATGGTACGCTTACCACGGGTAGCGGTTCTGTTGAGGGTGAACTTGACATCACCGCAGCCACGGCTGTCAATGGTGCGCTCTCTGCCACTGATATCACAGTGGGTACTTACGAAAATACTGCTGGCATGGAGGCCACAGGTACCATTACGGTGGGCACCAGCCTCAGCTCTGGCGCTGACCTGACTGCCGCCGCTATCGCCGGTGAGGGCAGCGTGACCATCACTGATGGTACCGTGACGCTGAGCGACACGACAGATGCCTTCAGCAACACGGGTGACACCACCATCTCCGGCGCCGAACTGGCTGGTACCTGGACCGCAGAAGAGGTGACCATTGGTGCCGGCAACAGCGTGAGCGGTGAGGTGACTCTGGCAGAATCCATTATCAACAGTTCTGTAGAGGTAACCGGTACACTGAACCTGACGGGTGATGTGCTGCTGGGTGATGATACTCAGACTGGCAGCGATACCACCTATAGCCACGGTTCTGCCACTGGTAACGGTTTTGCTTCCGGTACTACCACCTACGGTATCGGCACAGGTGACGGCACCATCAATGGTGATGCTGCCACCTGGAAGGACAGCGCAGGCAAGGAACTGGTGGGCACGGCTACGCTGGCCGGCGGTACGCTTACTGTGGTGACGGATAACGACCTCACCACCTACTGGGCCAACACCGGAACTGTGTACTACAACGGCACGGGTGTCACCTGGAGTGATGAGACCGTGAACTTCACGGAAGCTACTAAGTCCATTGCTCTGAATGGTGCTGCTCTGCAGCTGACCGGCAGCCCGGTGGCCGAGGGCTTCATCGATGTCAGGGTAGACTCCACCATCGATATCAACGGCCAGACCCTCAGCCAGTCTGCTATCACCGGCACCGGCACGGCTACCATTACCGGCAGCGGTACCTATGATGTTTCCGGCCAGGATTCCCTGAGTGTGGCTCTGGGTTCCAACTGGACGGGTACAGTGGCACTGGGTGCTGTGGACGCCGGAACGGAGGTTCTGGATCTGACAGGCTATACCAATGGCACCCTGTCTTCCATGACGGCAGATTCCATTGCTTGTGGTGGTCTGACATCTGTGGGTGACCTGACGATTGGTGCTCTTACTCTGACCAGCATTTCCGGCCAGGAAGGCAGCACCACACCGCTGGTAACTGGTGGTAAGCTGACCCTGACCAGCTTCGGCGTGACCGATGCGGCTCTCTCTGAGCTGACGGCCGGCACTTGGACTCTTGTCGATGTTGATACACTTGGAGGCCTGACCTCTCTTGATGATCTGGAAATCATCGGCGGTAAGGATGGTGTGTACAAGTACACCTTTGCCGTAGAGGATAACACGATTACCATGAAGGGTATCATCAACGCTCTGGTCTGGGGCGACAGCACTGATGATTTCGGTAAGAATGAGACTCAGACCTGGGAAGGTGATGTCACCGCTGGGCAGAACGTGGTATTCAACGGTGAGTGCACCAGCACAGATGATGCTTCTGCCGGCAAGGTCAGCATTACTGAGGGTGGTGTCAGCGCCAAGGACGTGACGATTACTGTGGATGAAGAGGTAGAGAATCCTCAGCTGGAGTACACCTTCGAAGGTGGTGCCCTGGATTCCACTGGTGAACTGCGTGTGCTGGGCGGTACTACACTTGTTCTTAATAACAAGAGCAGCTTCGACACCGGTGTCAGCGTTGAGGAAGGCACCCTGTCTGTGGGTGAGTCCGGTTCTCTGACCGTAGGTACCGACACAGACGCTGCTGACCTGACTGTGGATGCAGCTGGTAAACTGACGGTAGGCTCTGGCGCAGAGGTGACGGTGAACGGTTCTCTGACCGTGAATCCCGGCACAGATGCTGACGAGCTGACGGTGAGCGCTGGTGCAGCAGTGACAGTGACCGGCACTCTCAGCACCGATGTCATCGTGGTGGATAGCCTGGATGCTACCACTGGTGCTGCTATCAGCGCCGGTACGCTCAGTACGTCTTCTGCCGATGCTACCAGCATCACAGTTGACCTGACCGAAGATGCCGTCGCGGCGATTACTGAGGGTTCGTACGACCTGCTGAAGTATGGCCTGAGCGACGCTGAGGTGGTGCTTGACGCTGCCGACGAGCAGGAAATCCTGAAGAAGGGTTACTGGGTTGCTTTTGGTGCTGCTTCCACCTATGCTCTCCGCAGCTCCGATACAATCATCAGCCTGGGTGTGATTGACGACACGGTCACCTGGAACGTGGGCGACGCCGATACGGACAGCGGTCTGCATGTTCTGGTGTCTGATGCTCTGGTAAGCACCGATATCCTGAATAATGTAGACGTAGTAACTGTGGAAGGCAGCCAGTCCATTAATCTGACTGCTGCCGGCATCGATGGTGCCACGCTCAATGGCCTCACGGCTGTGGGTGATACACCTGCGGTGCTGAGCATTACCGGTGATGGTGCTGCTGCTGATACCATCAACATTAATTCCGACAATTATCAGGGTTCCGTGAAGCTCTCGGGTGTCACTGCCGACCTGGCAGCCGCCGGCGCCACGGTGGTGGTAGAGGATAACACCGTAGTGCTTAAGGGTACACTGGAGGATGGTCTGCTGGTTGTAGACAAGGGTGCTGAGCTGACGGGCAATGCACTTTCTCTCAGTGGCTCCACGCTGGGCATTGATATCGGTACGGGTGGTACTGAGCTGACCGATGCTGAGGTTGAGAACATCATGACAAATGGTCTTGCTACCTTGGAAGGTGTCAGCGCCACGGATGATGTGGTGGTTGGTACCTACACGGACGAAGCCGGCTTCCAGGCATCTGTTGCATACGATAAGTACTTCTCCAACATCGTGCTGGGTGCAGATGGCGTGGTGAGCGCAGAGCGCGATACCAGCTACTATTCCGATAAGCTGAGTGATGCTGCTACAAGCGCCAATGGCGCTGTGGGTCTGTCCATGGCAGATGCTGCCCTGCTTGAACTCAACCCGCAGCTGGATGACTCCAGTGACCTGGGTGCCGTTCTTGACCAGATGGATGCCATGGTGGCTTCGGGCAATACCTCTGCTGCAGATGAGCTGGGTGCCAGCCTGGCCGGTGCCAGCACGGCAGTGCTCGGCATGGCTTCCATGGGCGATGTGGAACGCCAGCTGAAGGCTATCCGCAACCGCACCACCACCATGGGTGTGGATCAGAGCGTGGCCAATGACGACATGCCCTACTTCAATGCCTGGATCAACGCTGAGGGTGACCGCAGCGAACTGGGTGAGAGCGGCACGGAGAGCGGCTACGAGCTCAACAGCTGGGGCGGTACCGTTGGCTTCGACGTGGACTTCTGCCCGACGGTGACCGCCGGTATGGCTCTGACTGCCATGTAT
>JAZQVE010000045.1:0-15280 GCA_045631705.1 Akkermansia sp.
CACAGCTCCGCTACGATACACCTCCGGCGCCCCCAACAGGGGGAAGGCACCAGCCAGCAGCAGCACACAAGCTGCGCCCAGAGCCATGATACCGCCTTTGAGCAATGCTGTCATTACCAGTTGAACGTCATGGAGAAAGTACCCATGGCCGTGTTGTCATTCTGCGTACGATACCCACGGGAACGCACAAAGACACCACCATAGTAATCCACGTTCTTACGACGCACCCCCAGGCCCAGACGCCCTTCTACCTGCCAGGGACCCAGTCTGCAGGTGCGGTCAAAATCATGGAATACACCTCCATCGATAAACAAATCACGGGCCACATAGTCCACGGAAACACCACCTACCAGGAAATACGAGGGTTCATCCGGGTTGTACCCCGGCTTACGGATGGTGCCACTGCCGAACGTGGCAGAGAGGTTTCGGGTCATCTGCATGGCACAGGGCAGATTATAACCGATGCGCAGATTGACACCTGCCCCACCGGCGATGGACACAGTACCAACCTCCTCACGGGTGTAGAATACGCCATCCGTCTGCAGACCATTGGAAAAATTTGTCTCCACCCAGGGAAGTCGGAAATCCTGCTGCGCCGAAAACTGGAAGGTGACCTCGCTGCGAATCTGGTCATTCCACCCATGCCAGCGCCTCAGCCCGCAGATTTTGTGGATGGCATCCTGCATCTCACGGGCACCGGAGGGCTTGCCTGTGGTACCCAGCTGAAATTCCACAACATTACCCACGTCCTCACCACGGTACAGATGGGCAACACCCAGGGCCAGGTATCCCGCATAGGGATGCTGCCCGGGCACATTCCCGTCCGTATGGTTCTGCGGGGTGAAAATATTCTGAGTCAAGCTGACCCCCAATGCATGATTCGGATTTTTCGCCAGATCGTGCAGGTAGTCAAACCGCGTGCCGTGTGTATAATTACGGTCATCCATCACGGCGGAATCATTCTCCATCATCCACCGGAAGTGGTGACGCGGAGCATCCATTCCCTGCTGCGGCTCATTCCTCAGCTGATCCACGGCCGCCGAAGCAGCAGCCATCATCATCCATGGTATTAAACTCATAGCACCTCATTCTATACTCCTATTTTCCCCGGAAGTCAACAATAATTTCCTGTTATCACGATAGGCAATGATACCCTGCCCTCCCGGCTCAGAAATCGGGCATCTCTAAATACACAACAATGCGCGATTTGTGGAGGTTTACCTGTTAGTATTCATATTGAGACGATTCAGGGATAAACGAGTCCATCCTTGTAGAACAAAGATAACGAGACTCATTGATATATCTCCTCAAGGAGAAAGCTTTTGCTTTATTTGTTTTACTGTTTCAGGAACACATCAATCTCTGAGTCAAAGCTCCCGCCAGAATGAACTATATCTCCATACATGCAAGACATAGTTAAGTTTTCAGCAGTGCCCGAATATAAAATGGTGTTTGCTCGCCAAAGAGAGTACTTTTAATATCTCCATTTTCGTAACACAAAGTAATAAGAACCGGCTCATTATTGATTCCGCAGTGTTCAACCATTAAAAAAAAGTACCATATTGATAACAACAAAATCAGAAAGAGTAGCAAAAATAAAGCAAGCCTCTTCCCGCTAAGACAACCTAATTTAGAAATAGCCATAAATATATTTACAATAGAGCAAATAATAGTGCTGTCTAAATCAAGTATAATTAAATGCGGGTCAAAAGTCCTGCGCAACTTTCCGTATCGCGCCGCCCAGCTGGGTGGAGCCATAGCATTTTTCACGCAGAAGCCGGGCGCATGCCAGGCGGAAGGTATTCATGGAGGTATCCAGCCGGGCCAGATGCTCATCCAGCGCACGGGCGGGCATGTCAGGCCCACCCTCTGCCGCGTCTCGCTGGCTAAGATATTGCTGGTGCAACTTCAGCAGAACGGGAGCAGCAGCATCGGCTTCCATTCTGGTGTCTACCTTGTTCAGCAGCAGGCTCATGCGTTCCAGAGTACTGAGCATGGATTGCGCCGGATGGCGCTGCGGCACGGCAGCAGGACGGCTGGCAGCAGCGCGGGCCTGTGCCGGCAGAATCGCCAGCACAGCCGCGCAGATAAGAATAACAGCTGAATGCATGGACCTATTCCTGCATGCTGGAGACGCCGTTCATCACGGGGCCCATGGCATCCATCAGAGCCTGGGACCCGTAGGCATTGTTCATGGCAATCTGGATGAAGGTATTCAGGAATTTGCCTGCCAGCTGCTGCACCTCCTGGACATTGATACTGCCGCGTACCAGCAGCTCCACCTCATTGCTGGGGCGGGGCATGGACTCGGCCTTGCGCTGCAGTTCCAGCATGCGCTGTGTGATACCGCTGAGCTGCGGCGCAGCTGCATCTGCGCTGGCCTTGTCCTTCACAGTTTCCAGTACACCGGTAAGTTCCTTAAGTACGGCTACTACTTCGTTGGCCATGCTGGTGTATTCCTCTGCCGTAGGTGCGGCAGGCTGGTTTCCATAGGAAATGTCAGCATGCACCAGCGGAGCGACGGCGAAAATTGCGGTAAGAATAAGCGATTTCATGCTAAAATGGGGTGGTTTACCCCTTCATGTTACCCTCTCCGCCCCCCTTTTGTCAATAGAGGACTATGAAAAACTACAAATCCGCACGCACTCCGTTTTTTGCCGCAATAAAAACAAGAGACACTAAAGAAGGTCTATTCTGACCAGCAGAAATGAACAGAGCCTGCCGATTCCACCCCCTGTTCAGTAGCGACAGCAGACAGGAGGATTGTTTTCCTTCTGCTTCCACATCCGATACTCAGCCCGGCAATACCGGACAGCCAAGGTTCCCATGATACCCAGCAGGATAGCCAGGCAGATGCTGCGAGCCACCAGGCAGGTGTAGGGAGTCTTCTTTCGCCGCAGGGCAATAGGAAAAATCAAGGCCAGGAGAAACGAGGGCAAGGTGAGTACAGGAGCAAAGAAGACAACGCCCATGCCTACACCATCCCCCAGGCGGGCGAGATCTGCAGCTGCAAAACCAAGAAACCAGGCAATTCCCAGTTGTACACCACCCCAGACATACATCGGCATTCCTTTTTCATCCTCGGTGTATGGCATATACAGCGCCCCGCATATCCCCAGCCAGAAATAGAGGCAGTGCAACAACAGTTCACCGCAGGGTTTCGTTATATATCCGGGGATTCCGGGACCCACACTCACGTTGCGCCACCCAATGGCAGCCCCGACCAGAACAAGACACCCCACGGCGATGGGACACAACAATGTCACCCACCAGAGGGCTTTCGATTCCTTACTATTGGCGGTGGCTTCCTGCATGGTGCGAGTCTATCCCACTGCATTCACCAAGTCAAGGTGAAACTCAGCCGGGCAATTATTACGCGGAATGATGTTCCCGGCCCTGCTTTATGCTTGCATAGGCGCGGCCAACTTGGTAGGATAGCCGCATGCTTTTTGAGAGGGAAACAGTAACACCGCAGGGGCGACTTGCCGCCATGGAGGAACTGTTTGCCCGCGTTGCCAAGCGCAATGATACAGTGTACGAACCAGGACGCGTTCCGGTAGAGGCACTGGAGGCCTATGGTGACCTGGAAACACCGCTGCGCTACATGCTGGAGGCGGCTTCTGCCGGCTGCAAGGACCGTACCCGTCTTGCGCAGCTGCGTAAAGTGGAAAAATGTCTGAATACCCTGCCGGAAGCCCTGATGACCAGTCTGTCTGCCGGTCCGGATGAGAACTGGCTCTGCCTGTTCCGCCACCTGCTGCAGCTGCATACACTGCTGACGGATGCCGGCATCGGCACCGACGCGGCAGAATACGCATCCCTGCTGCAGAAGATGGTACAGCTGGCAGAAACGGTATCCCAGGCCGCGGCGGTGGAAATAAGCCCGGCCTCCATGTTCACCCTGCTGCTCATGCAGGTGGAAATGCAGCGGATTAATCCGCCTCGTCGCCGCCGCAAGCCTGCAAAGAAACGCCGCAAGACGAAAACCCGCAGCACCAGAAAGGCATCAGCAAAAAAGGAAGCCTGATAAGCCTGTTTTTCTGTTGCCACTCGCATAAAGATCTGCTACACTGAGCATACGTATGGAAGTACTGTGCTTTTTCCTTGGTACCCTGGCCATCACAGGCTTGCTCATGCCGTTTTTCTGGTATACCGCCCGAAAACCGAGTGTGTGGGTCGGTACAGTTCTCACCATCGCCATAGTATGGGAATGGATGCTGGTGAGCAACATCTGCACCAGTATGCCGACCCCCGCATGGCATTTCTGGATTGCCATGTCGCTTCCGGGCCTGATTTCACTTCTTCCGCTGGTTCTGTTCCGGCGTATGAAGGCTGGCTGCCGGGTAATCTGCACACTAGGCGTCATACTGGTCAGCACCGCCCTCATGCTGTACATGCTCTGGGTGCTGAATTTTGTGTTCACCACTCCGGCCACTGCCCCCATTCCCTGGTGGGTAGGCATCTGGTTCCTGTAATGAGCCGCTAGCTTTCCGGTTGAATGGACAGGCACGCTTTCAGAAATGCTGATTTCTGAAAGGCCTCGTTCGCAAATTCCCCATGCCCGCCACCGCAAGGCAAGCGCGCTTATCAGCAAGGACGCAGGCCGGGGAAATAACGAACCACGAGCGGCTCCTGAACGGCAAAAAGCGCCTCGCGGTCAGCGGGTTCATAGTCCAGATACCCATGCAGATGGGTAAGGCCATGCACCATGTAGCGGAACAACTCCTCCTCCCGCGGCAGGCCATGAGCCGCTGCGTAAGACTCGGCGGTATCGCAACTCACCAGCACCTCCCCATAGGGAAAAGTGATGGCATCTGTGGCGGTGGGGTCATCCAGGAACTCACCATGCACCTCAGCAATGGTGGCATCATCCACAATGGAAATTTCCACTACATCCAGAGAGGAAAGCACATGGTCCGGCCCCTTGGGCGCAGCCAGCAATTCCGGCAGCAGAGACTGCAGCGCCTCGCGGAACTGTTCCGCCAGCTGCTCCGTCACCCAGTCATTCTCCACATTCACGTAAATTTCAATCTGCGGAATCACTCTGTTCCTCCTCTCTCATTCGACGTTTACGTTCCTTGGCCGCAGCCCGGGCCGCACGGAAGAACGACTGGAACTGCTCCAGGCAGGCATCTCCCAGCACCCCGCCCTGCACATCGCACTTATGATTCAGGGGTGGGTTGGAATCCAGCAGGTTAATCCAGCCACCGCAGGCACCACCTTTGGGATCCGGTATACCGAACACCACACGGTCCGGGCGGCAATGCACCAGGGCGCCGGCACACATAGGGCACGGCTCCTTAGTCACATACACCGTGCAGCCCTCCAGCCGCCAGTCACCCACAGCCGCCTCGGCGGCGGTCAGAGCAAGCATCTCAGCATGCGCTGTGGCATCCTTGAGAGACTCCACCTGGTTCCAGCCCCGGGCAATCACGCGCCCCTCTTTCACGACCACGCAGCCACAGGGCACCTCGTTGGCCTGGCGGGCTTTTTCAGCCTCGCGCATAGCCAGCAACATAAATTGTTCGTCCTCGGTCATGGCTGCAGAAAAAAAAGAAAAGCGGCCGGCGGGCAGTTCCCCGCCCGGGCCGACCGCTTTGCGGTTTCAGAAATTACTTGATGGTGACGCGCTCATCGTTATCCAGAATAGCCTGGAGTTCCGGCCAACCTTCCTCAGTCTGGTTCTGGAACATGTGCAGGTACACAGAAACAGCACCGGCAGGATAGGTCTCGAACAGAGCGTCCACAGCCTCCTTGAGCTTGTCGGCATCCAGAGTCTCGGGCAGCACATCCACCACACCGTGGCCGTTGTGCTCGATACCCAGCTTCTCGATGAAGCTCACAAGCATGCCCTCGTGCTTACGAATAAGCCACACCTGCAGCAGGTGGTCGGCAATCGTCTCTGCAGGCTTCCAGGAAAGCATCTTCTTGAGCCATTCAAACTGCTCAGCCACAGGCTTCTGCTGCATGTACTGGGGACGCAGCTTCTTCAGGGCACCCAGCTCACGAAGAGCAGCACGGTACACGTTGCGCTCCTGATTGCGCATCCACTCAAGGAAGGCATTCACCGTAGCGTCGTCAGACTTCTGGAAAATCGTGTAGGACTTCATATGCGTGTGAAAAGGATAAATGTGGGCATACTAAATCACATTGCCACCCGTTTGTCGAGTATAAGCTAAGACATAATGCAACAATGTACCCGTTTTTTTGCCTGTGAGCAAAAAGAAATGAAATTTTGGCGGACTGGCGGCACAGCGGCCAACTGTTCCGGGTTCGGTGCACTGCATTCTGCATTTCGTTAATTTTTAGCGACGCAGGCGCGATTTTCGTTGCCCTCAGGAGCATTATCTGTTAGCATGGTCGGCACATGGCTACGTTCAACATCCTCCGCTCAGCCTTCATGTCCGGCATCTGCATCGGTATTGCCGGGTTCGGGTTCCTGGCGCTTAAATCCTCCGGCGACTTCCTGGCCGGCTGCGTTATCTTTGCTTTTGCTCTTATCTCTGTTATCTGCTACAAACTGCGCCTGTACACCGGCACTGCCGGATTCATCGCCAGAAATGAAGTGGGATTGATGCTTCTGGTCCTGCTGGGCAACATCATCGGCTGCGCCACCATGGGTATCTTCACGCGCCTGAGCCCCATGCCCCTGCAGGAAACGGCACAGGCCCTGCTGCAGAGCCGTCTGGATCTCGGCCTGGTGAACGGCGGCCTGCTCGCCATCGGCTGCGGCTTCATCATGACCACCGCAGTCACCTTTGCCCGCAAGGGGAACAACCTGCCCATGCTCTTCGGCGTACCGCTCTTTATCGTGTGCGGATTCCCGCACTGCATCGCCGATGCCTACTTCTACTCCTGCGCACCCCTGGACTACTGGTGTGCCAACCTCAGCAGCATTCTTCCCTTCTATGCCGTCATCGTCATCGGCAACTTCGTGGGCTGCAATTTCTACCGCTGGGTCATGGGCGGAAACCCCGAATAAACACCCCGCTCACTCTCCCGATAATCACACAACATCAGTTTTTTTGATTTTATCCTTGACTATACTCTAGCTTTGCGCTATTTTCCTCCTAGAGCCCACTCTAGCTTTCTGCAAAAAAGAGCACAAAAAAACCAATAGACACACACACAACCATGAGGAAACTCCTACTGACAGCCGCTATGAGCCTGTGCGCCCTTGCAGCCCAGGCCACCGCCAACATCACAGGTTACTGGACCACCATCGACGATGAGACCAAGGAAGCCAAGAGCGTGGTGCAGGTATACGAGTACCAGGGTAAGTACTACGGCCGCGTAGTAGAGCTGCTGCAGAACCCCGGCGCCAAGGCCAAAATCAAGGGTAGCCCCTCCATCAAGGGCATGACCATCATCTGGGACCTGGAAAAGGACGGCGACAGCTACAGCGGCGGCGAGATTCTCGACCCGCAGAAGGGCAAGGTATACGGCTGCGAAATGTGGCGCGACGGTGCCAACCTCATCGTGCGTGGCAAGATTGCATTCCTCGGCCGCAACCAGACCTGGCTGCCGAACAAAACTTTCAAGGGAACGAGCGACAAGCCGACCCCGAAAAAGCCTACTCTGTAAAGAGTGATAATGAGAGAAACGAGAGGCGCATCCGGTTCATCCGGGTGCGCTTTTCTCATTCAGCTCAAAGCACATATTCAAACATGTGAAAAAGCTGCCAACCCACCTCCTTGTAGTAGAGCTTCAGCTCAGCGCACCTGGTAAAGCCCAGCCGCAGATACATCTTCTCCGTGGGGCGGTTGAAATCTATCAGGTCCAGGCGTATGGCCTTCATACCAGCACTGCGGGCAGAAGCCATCACCTCGCGCATCATAGCCGTTCCCAGGCCTCTGCCCTGGTGGGCCGTGGCCACACCGAACGCATGCACAATGACCACCTCCTCCGGAGTGGCTGCAACCTGCCAGGGAACCTGACTATAGCCCTCGTTGGCAGATGAATTCACCACCATGGCCGCCACCACGGCACCATCCCGCTCCGCCAGCCGGAGTTCCCCGGCCTCGATGGCCGCGCGCAGGTAGGAATCTGCCGGATGCCCGCCCCTCTCCCACATGGGATGGTAGGGCAGCTTCTGCATATCATCAATAAGCTGGTCATAAAAGCCCCGGACCGATGAAAAATCGGCCACGCAGGCAGTACGCAGGGAATAACCGGCAGGCATGTGATTCATGGCAGGCATCCTACCACAGCCCGGCCGGCATGTAAACCGGCTAATCCGCCATAACGAGCAGCAGATAATGCGTGGCCGCAATCAGAAAGCCTGAAGCCAGCAGAAAGAAAAGAGGGCGGGCAATATAGCTCACGGCGCTGTTTGCCATCGCTGCATCCGGGCGCTCGGCATCATACACCAGCGGACGCCGCGCCTTCAGAGCCTCCTGCTCTGTGGCATACCCCATTTCTCCCATGATATCCATCTCCTCGCCCTTGCTGTCCGTGTAGGAAAATACGGGTATGTAGCACATGCCCGACTGCCCGCAATGCCGACGCACCACACTCCCCGCATGCAGGCCCCGGATCAGGCAGCGAAGCCGGTGCTGCAGCATGCGCAACCCGCCGACCAGAAACACCAGCCCAAACCACAAACAGGCCAGAGCCAGTACAGGAACCGTACAATTCAGAAATATCTTCAGCATCGGGAAATGAGGAAATATATAATCGTGTGAGCAGGCATTATACGCAGTATCCGCCGCAGGTCAAGCCGAGTTTCGGCCATCACCCCCCTTCCGATGCGACTATGCACACCATTCTGTTTTTTACCGCAGCCGATTCCCCCCACCCGGTTCATGCTGCTGAATCCATTTTCTGCCTGCAAATAGTCCGGGAGAATCATTTTTCTTGAAAGACGCACCATATGGTGTATAGTGAAACCTTAATCTGTCACCCTCATCCCGACATGAAACACCTGCTCATCATCATTGCATTGGCTCTTCCCGCTCTCGCAGAATCGTTCTACGGACCGCATGGCGGCAATATCGGGCGGTCAGAAACCAGTGGCAACGTAACACGGTACTACGACAAGAGTGGTTCCTTTATGGGGAGTGCGCAGCGCAGCGGTAATACCACCCGCTACTATGACAAGAGCGGCTCCATGGTCGGTAGTTCCCAGCAGAGCGGAGGCACCACCCGATACTACGACAAGAGCGGGTCGTTCTCCGGGAGCTCTCAACAGAGCGGCAATACCACCCGCTTCTACAACAAGAGTGGCTCCTTCGTGGGCAGCGCTGAGCAAAGCGGCAGTGGCACCCGCTACTACGACAAGAGCGGCTCCTACGCCGGCTCTAAGCGGTAACTATCCCCCATACCCAGGTGATAATCCAGGAGCTGGGGACCTCTATCCCCTGCTTCACAGGGCATTTGTTCCTACCCCACTGCAGTGCCTACAGCTTTTTAAATGCTGTAGGCACCTGATTTTATTCTGGGATTTGATGGTCAGCCATTTGTGCGCCGAATCCTCACCCATGGCGGCGAAATATTTTCTTTCAATTAACAAACAATCACGCAAAACGAACAAAATAGAGTCATATATCCGTTTTATTTTGACAACAGCATTTAAAAGGCATATACTGAAAAGTCGAAAGGATGTTATATTTCCATGCAGTTTCAATTGAATTCATTAGCGGTAGCAGTTATCTGCCTTGCGGGAGCAGCCAGGGCCTCCAGCGTAGAGGAGCTGGAGCAAGCCATTCTCCGCTGCGAACCTCTTGAAAAGATTGAGCAGATTATCAAGTCCGGCGTGGACGTGAATGCTAAGGTGGAAATCCAGAAAGGATACTGCGTCCCCCTGCTCTGCGCCCTGCTGCAGGATTCCGTCTACCAGGCAGAGTTTGAATCTGAACCGCTGGGATTGCCGTACGATGCAGCCCAGGCAGCACAGATGCTGCTGAGAAATGGGGCCAACCCCAACATCAGGGACCATATCGGCCGCACACCGCTGCACTACACCTCGCATGCCATGGCGCAGCATTACCTGCTGCAGGCCGGCGCCAATCCCAGCCTGGCAGATGAGGATGGTAACCTGCCCGAAGTACCTGAAGCTGCCGGCATTGCAACGGAGGGAGCCCCCACCTATGATGAGACAGCCGGGATGACACCGGCGCAGATCCGTGAGCTCGGCGTATGCTATGCAGAAGGCAAAGGCGGCAAGAGCGTGGACTCTGCCATGGCCATAGATTTGTATGAAATGGCCGCAGAAGCCGGTGATGCCACCGCCGCCCGCTGGATGGGCTGGCGCTACCGCCAGGGTCGTGGCGTGGACAAGGACCGCGCCCGCTCCAATTACTTCTTTTCACTAGCCGCCGCTGCAGGAGACGCAGCCGCCATGAATGCGTTGGATTCCCTGGCACCCGAACAGGCAGGCGGCAAGACACTCACATTCCACTGCGAAAAGGAGGAGGTAGTGAACGCCGATTCCTATCGCGATGAAAGCACCTATGCTTTCCTGCAACCGAATGGCGATGCTGCATATATTGTTTCCTGGGCAAGCCGGAACCATGAGAATGGCTCTAACCAATCATCTGATGACGGCAGTAGCACCGCGATTGCCACGACCTACAATCGGACAGGCAAGAACACGGCTACCGTGACTTATTCCTTTGAATTCTCACACGCGGGCGGCAACGTTTCCCACTGGTACACCCGCACCTTTGAACTCATCTTCACCTCTCCAACCGGAGGTAAAGCCACCTGTACCGTAACAGGTAAACCCACAACCATCTGGGCTGATAAAATCATCTATACCGGTTCATTCAGTCTGGAATAAAAATCCTCGCTGCTTGCAGCAACTTACTAATACTAAACCCAATCATAAAAAATTATGGCAGTTACTGAAACAACAACAGAAAGCTGGGGCAGCCGCCTCGGTGGCTCCATTAAGGGAGTTGCCATCGGTGGTGCTCTCTTCATTGCAGGCATCCCCTTGCTTTTTTGGAACGAAGGCCGCGCTGTAAAGACAGCCAAAGCCCTCGAGGAAGGTGCCTCTGTCTGTGTCAAGCTCCCCAACGCTGACACAGTCGACGCCACCATGGACGGCAAGCTGGTGCATGTTACCGGTACTGCCGTTTCAGACGAACAGCTGGGCGATGACCTTTTCCCCGGTCTGAACCCCAAGGCTATCCGCCTGACCCGTAAGGTAGAATTCTACCAGTGGGTAGAGAATGAGAAGAAGGAAAAGAAGAAGAACGTAGGCGGCTCCGAGACAACCGTTACCACCTACACCTACTCCAAGAAGTGGGTCAGCAAGCCTGTGGATTCCTCCTCTTTCCGCGAGGCCGGACATGACAACCAGGTATTCTTCCCTGAAGCTTCGGATAGAACACTTGTTGCCGAAACCGCCCGTTACGGCGCATTTGAACTCACCGCCGATCAGATTAAGCGCATCTCCGGAGCCAAGCCCGTGGAGCTGAAGCCCGAGTACATTCCGGAGTCTCTGCAGGGCCGTGTCACCATCTCCGGCAACTATGCCTACGTGGGCTTCCCCGTGGGTGGCATGATGCCCGGCATGATGCCTGGCATGATGAACCGCATGACTCCTGCCCCCGGCATGACTCCCGGCGTAACGCCTCCCGGCATGGTGCAGACGGTAGCCACTCAGCCTGTTCCGGTTGAGAACATCGCTGCCGTACCGCAGACCGCCATGGGTGGTTTCGTAACGGTACCCACCATTCAGCCCAATCGCATGTCTGTGACAAACGTGGACGGCGTGCCCTTTGTCATCACCCCCGATGGTACTCCCACTCCGGTGATGCCCAACGGCATCTACTACGCCGGCAACCTGCACGGCATCACAGCCACCGTTCCGGGCAATGGCTTTGTCTATCCGGCAGCCCCTGTAGTGCAGTATGCCGACATCCCCGGCTATGGTTCCCTGCCCATCTTCAAGATTGAGAACAAGACCTTCGTGCGTCTGGCCACCGGCGCCCTGGCTCCCTATGTGCGTCAGACCGGCGATGCCGGCCAGATTATCGTGAACGGCACCCCCATTCCCGTGACCGTGGGCACCACTCCCAGCATGCCCGCACCGGCATACAACACTGCTCCCATGGTACAGCCCGGCATGGTACAGCCCACCATGATGCAGCCCGCTGTGGCCCAGCCTGCCACAACCGTTGCCACCGGCACCATGCAGGGCACTGCTAACCCCGGCAACCCGCAGGTGGGTGATGTGCGTATCACCTGGACCATGATTCCCGCTGAAATGCCCGTGAGCATCGTCGCCGTGCAGACCGGCACCACCTTCGCCCCCTACGTGGCCAAGGATTCCGCAGCAGGCGGCTACACCGTGGACCTGCTCGAAACCGGCACCAAGACCAAGGAAGAGATGTTCCAGAACGCAGAGGACGCCAACACCATGATGACCTGGATTCTCCGCATTGTCGGCTGGATCATGATGTACATGGGTCTCAAGATGATTCTTCGTCCGCTCGAGGTTCTTGGTGATGTGCTGCCCATCCTGGGTGACATCATTGGCATCGGCACCGGCATTGTTGCCTTCCTCATCGCTACTCCCGTGGCACTCATCACCATCGGTATCGCCTGGCTGTTCTACCGTCCGCTCCTGGGCATTGTGCTGCTGGCCGCTGCAGGTGGTCTGCTCTTCCTGCTCATCAAGAAGAGAATGGCAGCCAAGGCTGCTAAGGCCGCCAAGGAAGCCAAGGAGACCAAGGAAGTCGAAGCCCCCGCTGAAGAGGCTCCTGCTGAATCTGCTGAGTAATTACCACAGCTGAAATCGTAACTACGCGGGGTGCTGCGGCACCCCGCATTTTCCCTTATAAATAACCAGATAAATCAGACGCCATGACAGCCAAAATCACTCCATTTTCCCTGCTTCTGACAGGCATGGCGTTTTTTTGCGCCTCCTGTTCTCCTGTATCTCTCACCAGGCAGGACATAGTTGATGCATCAGCAACAGCATTAACGGAGCACAATCACTATCTCAACCGTCTCAGCGAAGAGATGGCCGGGCGCTACCTCGGTACTCCTCATTGGCCGACGCTCAATACCTACCTGACCAACATGCGCAGCACCGGCAACGCGACCTGGACAGACCGCTACGGCAACAGCCTGTTGGAATACAGTCTTCTCGAATTACCGGGCTGTGATGCCCAATTAGTACACCTGATGCTTCTGGCAGGAGTTGATCCGAACCTGGCCGAGCGTTCCACAAATCTTACCCCCCTGCACCGTGCTGCAAATGCCAACGATTATCGTATGGCCCTGCGTCTGATTGCATTCGGTGCTAAAACAGATGCACAGGATAAACTGAACCGCACCCCGGCAGACTTGACCGGGCACCCGCAACTGCACCGTTTATTGAAAAACAAGCAGCCGATTGAACTGCTGAGTGAGGCTTCCATCAACACCTGGAAAAAAGCATGCACCGGCGATGCCTCTGCCATGTTTGATATGGCAGAATATTACAATGCAGCAAGTGGCCTGCATTGTGCCGATATGAGCAAATGGGCGAAAAAGGAAACAGCCGCCCCCAATGACCAGGAAACCATTGCATGGCTGGAGCAGGCAGCCTTGCTCGGCCATAAAGAAGCTCAATCGGAACTCGTAAATCGCAAGTTTCGAGCCGGCATGCAGCCGGTACTCAGAGCCCCGGAGGAACTCGGCGACTGCACCCTGACGCTGACCGGCCGCAAAAAAGGCTCCAGCAAGGACCAGACATATAAGATGGGGCAAGGTACAACCATGCCCAAATTGAAAGTTTTCACATGGAAGCCTCAGGGGCGCCTGGCCGAGATATCATTTGACGGCGTGGGTGAACCCTGCGCCGTGCATTTCAACGGCACCATGCTGCTCACAAAGCAGATAGGCAACACCTACACATTCCGCGTGCACGGCGAAATGAAAGGATTTGAAGGCGAATCCAGAAAGGATTTCACCGCCACCCCCCGCAGCATCACAATCACACTGAACCCGGAAAATTAATTATGCTTGTATACGTTGACGACAAACCCGTCACCATCTTTACCGGGGCAACCGCGCTGGATGCCTTGCGCCGCTACTGCACGGACACCGGCACGCCTCTTCATGAAGGCAATTTGTACGATGCCTGGGGCAATGTGATTGCCTCTGACAGCCCCATGTGCGACGGCCGCCACATCTTTACCAAATCTCCCCGTTAATTCTCACAACTACAACCCATCGGACACATGAAAAAATCCTGTTTACTTTCTCTCCTTGCCCTGCTGGGCTCTGCCTTTGGCGAGCAAGTCACCATTCTGGGCGTCAATGACATGCACGCCAATATCGATGGCATGCCCCAGCTGGCCACCTGCGTGAAGCAGGAGCGGCTGAATGACCCCGGCCTGTTGCTCATGGCCGCAGGCGACAGCCGCACCGGTAATCCGTACGTGGACAACGGCAACCGCCCCGGTATCCCCATGGTTACCCTCATGAACCACGTGGGCTTCGACCTCTCCACCTTCGGCAACCACGAGTTCGACTCCGGCACCGCTGCACTCCGCGACTACGTCAACACTGCCGAGTTCGATTTCATCTGCGCCAATGTCTTCACCACCGATACCCAGGGCATCAATGTAAAGCCCTACAAGATTTTTGAGCGCAACGGCGTGCGCATCGGTGTGCTGGGACTGGTTCAGGTCGGCGAGACAGGAATCCCCGATGCCCACCCCGACAAATGCAAGGGTCTGCAATTTGCTTCACCCTTTGATACCGCCGCCTGCTACAAGCACCTCCGTGCCTTCTGTGATGTGCTCATCGTACTCACCCACCTGGGATTCGAGGACGATGTGAAGCTGGCACAGATGTTCCCCGAGGCCGATGCCATCATCGGCGGCCACAGCCACACCCGCGTGGAGAAGGAACATCTGGTGAACGGAGTCCTCGTCACGCAGTCTGAGAATAAGCTCAAGTTCGTGACCCGCCTCACTTTCGATGTGGAGAACGGCAAGGTCATCAGCAAGAAATCCGAGCTTCTCCCCCTGTCCGACCTACCCGCCGATGCCGCCACGGCAGAACTGGTAGAGAAAACCAAGTCCCTTCCCTTCTTCAAGCGCCAGCTCACCACGGTGAAGCGCAAGATTACCAGCCGCGAGAGTCTCGGCTGCATGATGGCCGATGCCATCAGCGTGCGAGCCGTCACCGACATTGCCATCGTGAACATCGGCGGTGTGCGTCTGGATGAATTCCCCGCCGGGCCGCTGACCGTGGCAGATGTCTACCGTCTGGATCCCTTTGGTAATGCCATTATCCGCGCCACGCTGACCGGCAAGGAACTCATTGCCCTGATTGA
>JAZQVE010000046.1:0-12554 GCA_045631705.1 Akkermansia sp.
GGCATAGAAGCAGATGTGCACCTGCATATCTTCAGCCCGCTGCAGGCGGTAGCGGCCGTCGAGCTCGTACTGCTCATCTGTGGCACCGGCGGCCAGCTCCTTGGAAACAGCGGCGTGGGAGATATCCACATGCGGCACGCCACCGGCGCAGCGCACAGCGCGGATAAGCTCCACCACCATGGCGTCGGGGATATCCTGCATGCGCAGGTTCACATGCTCGCCCGGCTGTACGCGAACAGAATAGTTGACCACCTGGTCAGCGAGCTGCGTATATCGCGGATCCTTCATGGTAAATCAGTCGTTTGTTTTCGGGTTGAGGATATCGAGTTCAGGGTCGGTAAAGATTCCGTCCTTGCGGATGAGTTCGTCGTCGAACCAGATTTCTCCGCCGCCGTAGTCCGCGCGCTGGATGCAGACCATATCCCAGTGCACCTGGGATCGGTTGCCGTTGTCGCAGTTCTCGTATGCCTGGCCGGGGGTGAAGTGGAAGGATCCGCCAATCTTCTCGTCGAAGAGGATGTCGCGCATGGGCTGGAGGATGAAGGGATTTACGCCGAGAGCAAACTCGCCGATGAAGCGGGAGCCTTCGTCGGTGTCGAGAATCTTGTTGAGGGCTTCCTCGTTGCCGTTGCAGTGGGCTTCCACAATCTTGCCGTCCTTGAAGGTGAGGCGGATGCCATCGAAGGGAATGCCCTGGAAGAGGGTGGGGGCGGTGTAGTGGATGGTGCCGTTCACGCTGTCCTTGATGGGGGCGGTGAAGACTTCGCCGTCCGGGATGTTCATTTCGCCGGCGCAGGGGATGGCGGGCATGCCCTTGATGGAGAAGGTGAGGTCTGTGCCGGGGCCGATGATGCGGACGCGGTCGGTGCGCATCATACGCTCGGCGAGTTTATCCATGGCGACGCGGAGCTGCTGGTAGTCTGCCAGGCAGCAGCGGAAGTAGAAGTCCTCGAAGGCTTCGGTGCTCATGCCGGCCCCCTGGGCCATGGCGGGGGTGGGCCAGCGGAGCACGCACCACTTGGTCTTGCAGACTCGGTGGTTGTGCACCGGGCGCATGTGTTTCTGCGCCAGGGCCATTTTCTCTGCGGGTACGCTGGAGTTCTCGAAGCTGTTGTGGCCGCCGCGGATGGCGATGTAGGCATCCATGGCCTGCATTTCTGCCAGTTCCAGGCCGGCGATGGAGGCGTACTGGTCATCGGTGGCGCCGGCAAACATTTCGCGGGTGACGCGGCCGTGGCGCAGGTTGATGTGCGGGTTGGCGCCGGCTTCGCGCACGGCGCGGATGAGTTCGATGGCGATTTCATCCGGTGCATCGATGATTTCGAGGAGCACGTGTTCGCCGGGTTGTACGCGGCAGGAATGGCGGATGAGGTTCTGGGCGAGCTGTGTGGTGCGGGGATCGGTCATGGGGAATGATTAATGTTTAGTGATTAATGAATAGTGAAGGAGTGAATAGTGAAGGAGTGAATAGTGAAGGAGTGAATAGTGAAGGAGTGAATAGTGAAGGAGTGAATAGTGAAGTGAAAATTAATCACTAATCATTAATCACTAATCACTGAAAGTGCTTCTGCGAGGTCGGCTTTGGTGATGGTCTTGCTGAGGACAGGGTAGCCAAGTTGCTTGAGGAGGACGAAGCGGATGGAGCCGTTCTGGAATTTCTTGTCGCTGGCGGTCAGGGCGAGGGCGCGGTCGATATCCACCCCAGCAGGCAGGGTGAGGGGGAGCTCCAGTGCTCGGAGTGTATCCAGCAGGTCGCGTTCCTCAGCGGCGGTCAGCCCTGCGTATTTGCAGGAGAGATAGAGCGCGGCGCGCAGCCCGAGGCTCACGGCTTCGCCATGCAGGAGCTCGCCATAGGGCAGGGCGGCCTCGATGCCGTGGCCGATGGTGTGGCCGAGGTTGAGGAAGGCGCGGATGCCGAGGGTTTCCTTTTCGTCTTCTTCGACGATGCGGGCTTTGATGGCGATGTTGGCGGCGATGATATCGGGCAGGCGGTCGATGGTCTGGAGGGAGAAACCGAGGTCGATTTCATCTGCCAGCTCGCGCAGGGTGTGCAGCATGCCGGGGTTGCGGATGGCGGCATGCTTGACCATTTCGGCCATGCCTTCGCGAATGAGACGCGGGGAGAGGGTGGTGAGGGTGGTGGGGTCGATGAGTACGAGCTTCGGCTGGTGGAAGGCGCCGATGAGGTTCTTGCCGGCGGCGATGTCGACAGCGGTTTTGCCGCCGACGGAGCTGTCTACCTGGGCCATGACGCTGGTGGGTATCTGCACAAAGGGGATGCCGCGGTAGTAGATGCTGGCGAGGAAGCCTGCCATATCGCCCACGACACCGCCACCCAGGGCTACGACGAAGCTGGTGCGGTCGTGGCCGGCGGCCACCATTTCCGCTGCGAGTGCCTCGATGGTGGTGAGGTTCTTGCTGGCTTCGCCGGCGGTGAAGGTATGCAGGCTGGTGGTGTAGCCGCTTTCTTCCAGACTCTGGCGCACGCGGTCGGCATAGAGCGGTGCAACGTTGGAATCGGAGATGATGGCGGCTTTGCCGTGGAGCCGCACGCTGCTGCACAGGTACCCGATGGTTTCGAGCGCGCCGTTGGAGACGTGGACATCATACGACTGGGAGCCGAGGGAAAGGGAGACATTCGCCATGTCTGCGATTATACCTTAAGTGCAGCCGGATGCAAGGAGATAACGCGTCAGAGCCGGAACGAGGAAACCCCGCGAGTCTTGCTCGCGGGGTCCCGGAAAATCAGGCTGTGTGTGGTGATGCGAATCAGAACATCAGCAGCAGCGGACGTGTGCCCAGGATGATGAGGGCAATCACGCAAAGGCTCATCACGATGCCGGTGCACAGGGGAACCTGCAGAGCGGGGGTGCCGGGCTGCGGCTTTTCCCAGTACATGGCGCGAATCACCTTGAAGTAGTAGTAGAAGCCAACAGCGGCGCACACTACCATGATGGGCAGCAGCCAGCAGAGACCTTCCCACTTGCCGGAGGCAATGATGGCAAACACAAAGCTCTTGAGCTTCACCATGAAGCCGTAGGTCAGCGGGACACCAGCCAGTGAGGCAAAGCACACGGTGATGAGGAATGCTGTGCGGGGGTTGGTCTTGGCCAGACCTCGGAAGGCGGCGATTTCCTCGCTGCCGCGCTGGGTGCGCACCATGGATACGGCGTAGAAGGCGGCGATGGTGGCCAGTGCATAGGCCATGAGGTATTCGCACACGCAGAAGGTGGTGGCGTTGTGCAGCTGGAGGAAGAATACGAGGATGAAGCCGGCCTGACCGATGGAGGAGTAGCCCAGAAGGCGCTTCATGTTGGTCTGGCGCAGGGCACCCAGGTTACCGATGAGCAGCGTGGCGGCTGCCACGATGGCCAGTGCCCACACCATGATGCGGCCCAGCATGCTGCCGGGGGTGCAGAAGGGTGCAAAGGGCAGGGCCAGGGAGCACAGCAGGGCAAAACCGGCGGTCTTGGATGCCACGGCGAGGAAGGCGGTGGTGGGGGTGGGAGCACCCTGGTACACATCGGGAATCCAGATGTGCATGGGGGCTGCACCTACCTTGAAGAAGGCACCGGCAAAGAGCAGGGAGATGGCCATCAGGAATACAGGAGCCACTACCTGGCTGCCTGCCACGCCGCCCTGCAGAACGGAGAGGATGGTCTGGGAACCCATGATGAAGGTGCCGGTCATGCCGAAGTACCAGGCGATGCCGTACACCAGGATACCGGTGCTCATGGCGCCCAGTACCAGGTACTTGATACCGGCTTCGATGGAACCCTGATTGCGGCGGAAATAGGCAGCCAGCACGTAGGAGGTGAGGGTGACTACCTCGAGGCTCACGAAGAGCATGACGAGGTCGCGGGCCTGGGTGAGGCACAGGATGCCGGCGCAGGCTACCAGGGGCAGGGCATAGAATTCACCCGTGCCTTCCTCATTGCCGCTGCCGGCAATGGATTCGCAGCACACCTTGGTGTAGTCGAACGCAAGGAGGATGCTGAGGCCGGTGGCAATGCAGGCGATGAAGCCGAAGCTGTCGGCATGCTCACCAGCGTGCAGGAAGTAGGCTGCCACAAAGGTGCCGATAGCTGCGATGACGGCGTAGAGACGCTTCGGCAGCTTGGGGAGCAGGGCATCTGCCAGGATGAGCAGGGATGCCAGACCCACCAGGGCGAATGCCGGTGTGAACTGACACCAGGTATAGGTTGATACGATATTCATATGTTGCTCTATGTTGGGATGTCAGTTGATATTAGAGGCAGGTGGGGGGCACGATGCCGAAGTAGACGATGAATACGGCCAGGAAGCAGGCAGCTACGATATCGAGCACGGTGAGACTGGTGGCGCGTTCGGAAGCCTTGCCAACCGGACCCTCGAAGATGTTGCGGAAGGCGCGGAGCATGTAGATGGC
Source organism: Akkermansia sp. (assembly GCA_045631705.1). GTDB lineage: Bacteria > Verrucomicrobiota > Verrucomicrobiia > Verrucomicrobiales > Akkermansiaceae > Akkermansia. The sequence goes on from JAZQVE010000046.1 coordinate 4,409, forward strand.
GCTGATGACCAGACCCCACAGGGCACCGATGGTGGCGAGCTGCACGGGACCCATGCCGCCGAAGAAGTTGGCCACGGAGCCAAGCCAGCAGTCGCAGTTCACTGTAGCGGGAGTCCACCCGGCGAAGCAGGAAACAAAGATGCTGAATTCACCGGCGAAGTTGGCCAGCAGGGGCAGACCTACAGAGGCCATGCCAGCCAGACCAAACAGGAAGCCGAGTGCCGGAAGCTTTGTACCCAGTCCGCCCATGCAGTCGAGCTCCAGCGTGCGGGTCTGGGCCTCGATCTGCCCGGTGAGCAGGAAGAGCATGGCGATGGTGAGACCGTGAGCCAGCATGAGGAGGGCTGCACCCTGGAAGGCGAGCTCGTTGTTGCCGGCGCAGGCGATGTAGGCTGCGAAGGCCAGGAAGATGTAGCCCATGTGCATTACGGAGGAGTTACCAAGCATGTCGTCCAGACGGGTCTGGGAGATGGTCACATAGCCTACCCAGAGCACGTTGCCCAGCAGGAGAACCAGCAGCCAGTTGTTCCAGGCGCCGAAGAGTTCCTGGCACTTCGGCCCGAAGATGTAGGCCAGGGTGAAGAGACCATACAGACCGAACTTCTTGAGTACGCCGGCATGCAGCATGGCCACGGGAGTGGGGGCGCTGGCATAGGCCGGGGCGGCCCAGGTGTGGAACGGGAACAGGGAAACGAGGGTACCGAAACCTACCAGCAGCAGAGCTGAGATGAGGCAGGTGGAGGTGGGCATGAGACCGGCCTGCACGGAGGCGGCCATGGCGCTGAAGGTCCAGGCATGCATCTGCACGCACAGCAGAAGCAGACCTGCCAGCAGTACCATGGAGGCCACACCCAGGTAGATGGTGGCGGTCCAGGCGATGTTGCGGCGGTCGCCGCGGCCGTAGTAACCAATCATCACGAAGGTCGGGATGAGGGCGAGCTCATGGAAGCCGTAGAAAGCGATGATGCTGTCGGACATGAAGGCGCCGATGGCACCAGTGCTGATGAGCAGAGCGGAGATGGCCCAGCTGCGCTCAGCGTCGGCATTGGGAGCCTTCATGCCGCATACGGCGGCAAAGGTGACCAGAATGGACAGCAGCACCATGATGCGGCTGAGCGGCAGCGCCAGGGTGAGCTGCAGCGGTGTGTCGCAGAAGGTGGACAGGCACTCGTTGCAGCAATCAGGCGCCAGCACGGCGAATGCTCCCAGGATGAGGGAGATGGCAGCGCTGATGAGGGCTGTGATGCGGCCCGGTGTCTTAAGCAGACCAATGCAGGCTGCTGCAATCACAGGTACAAGGATAAGCCAGATAAGCATGATTGTGAAAAGCGTTTAGAATTGGTATGCGAGAAGGAGGATAAGGATGACCAGACCGATGGCGGACACCAGCGTGTAGGCACGCAGGGAGCCGCACTGGAGCCAGCTGCAGAGGTAGCCGATGCGCACGGTAATCCATGCCAGGGTCTCGCAGAGGATGCCACGGATGATGTAGCAGTCCAGGAACTGGATGATGTTGGCAAAGATCTGCTGCAGACCGCCGATGAGCACCTTATCGTACAGGGCATCGATGTAGAGACGGTTGCGGAGAGCCTTGGAGATGCAGTTGCCGGCCAGCGGGTCCTTGGTGCGGCTGCCCAGACCATAGATGGCCAGAGCCAGCAGGATACCCAGAGCCAGGGAACCCATGCTCACGTAGAAGGGCAGACCCAGTGCAAAACCATGGGCGTGGAAGCCGTTGAAGGGAACCAGGTCATTGGCGATGAAACCATAGCCGGAGATGATGGCCATGGCGGCGAGGATGACCAGCGGCAGAGCCATGGTGAAGCCGGCCTCCTTGGCGTGTTCAGCACCGTGGTCGCGGGCCGGCCCCATGAAGGCAACGATGCAGAGACGCAGCATGTAGAAGGTGGTGAGGGCGGCTACGCCGGCACCAATCCAGAAGAAGACGGGGTTCTTGGCCAGAGCGGCATCCAGAATAGCCTCCTTGGAGAAGAAGCCGGAGAAGCCGGGGATGGCGATGAGGGCGCAGGTGCCCATCATGAAGCAGAGAACGGTGAGCGGCATGCGCTTGGAAAGGCCACCCATCTTCCAGATGTCCTGCTCGTGGTGGCAGCAGATGATGATGGCACCGGCACCGAGGAAGAGCAGAGCCTTGAACCAGGCGTGCGTGTAGAGGTGGAACATGGCGGCTTCGCCAGCCAGCAGACCCACAGCCATGACCATGTAGCCCAGCTGGGAAAGGGTGGAGTAGGCGAGTATGCGCTTGATGTCGTCCTGCTGCACGGCCATGATGGCGGCAATGACTGCGGTGATGGCACCCGTCCAGGCGATGATGTTGCAGGCGGTTTCAGTGAAGGCCTCGGCTCCCATGCTCACCTGCAGGCGCACCAGCATATAGACACCGGCGGCCACCATGGTGGCGGCGTGGATGAGGGCAGAAACCGGGGTGGGACCTTCCATGGCGTCCGGCAGCCACACGTGCAGCGGGAACTGGGCGGACTTACCAACAGCACCGCAGAAGAGACACACGATGGTGACGGTGAGCACGGCCGGAGCAATGCCGGCGGCCTTGCCGGCCATATCTGCGAAGTTCATGGTGCCGAAGAAGCCCAGGGTGAGCAGAATGCCCAGCAGGAAGCCGAAGTCGCCCACGCGGTTGGTGATGAAGGCTTTCTTGGCGGCATCGGCAGCGCTGGCCTTGTCGAACCAGTGACCGATGAGCAGGTAGGAGGAGAAGCCCACCATTTCCCAGCCGATGAAGGTCATGGCCAGGTTGTCAGCCAGCACGATGGTGCTCATGCTGAACATGAAGATGCTCAGACCTGCATAGTAGCGGCTCAGGTTGGAGGAGTCGCCCTTCATGTAGCCGATGGAGAAGAAGTGCACCAGCAGGCCGATGCCCGTTACTACCAGCATCATGCGCATGGCAAGCGGATCCATGACCAGGCCGAGGTGCAGGCAGAGCTGCTCCAGGGAGCAGGGCATCCATGTATAGACACCCGGCATGCCGGTCTGCAGGCCGGTAAGGTATGCAATGCAGAGCCCGAAGGTAGCCGCTGCGGAAAGCAGGGACAGTGTGGCAGCCAGGCGGGGGTGCTTGTTCAGGCACACCCAGTCAATGGCAGCCACAACCAGGGGCAGCAGCAGGAACAACCAGGGGAGATTGTGAATCATATTCATGCTGGTATTTAGTCTTTAAGTGTGTTGAGAGCCGTGCTTTCCACCGTGCGACGCGCACGGAACATGGCTACGATGAGGGCAAGGCCGATGGCTACTTCAACGGCGGCGATGCCGGTGATGAACAGGGAGAGTACCTGGGCATCATACACCGGGACACCGGTGGTACCCTGTGCGCGGGAGAAGGCCACCAGTGCCACCTGGGCAGCGGAGAGCATCATTTCCAGGCACATGAACACCACGATGATGTTCTTGCGGACGAGTACACCGGCCAGACCGATGGTGAACAGGATGCCTGACAGAATCAGGTAATGTGCTAACGGAATCATGGGTCAGGAAAGGGGGTTAGTCTTTGCGGATCTTGCGGGCGAGTGCCACCGCACCAACTGTGCCGGAAAGCAGGGCAAAGCCCAGGATGACAAACGGAATGTTATAATGGGTGTACAGACACTTGCCAATGAGCTTTACATCGGAAATGGAGGTCACCTTGGCGGCTTCTTCCTCACTGAGGGAGGGATCTGCCAGGCGGGCAGCGGCTGCGGCATTCAGCTCAGGCAGACGGGCACCATACTGCGGGGCGGTGGCGGGCTTGGGGGTCACCTGGCGGGAGTCGCCGATGAGGAGCTCGCCGGCGCTGTCGCACAGGCTCATAACCGGGCAGGGGTTATCCGTGGCGCCAGGCAGGCTGATGGAGGCCTTGATGAAGAGACCAGCTGCAAGACCGGCGACAACTACGCCGACCGCGGCCTGCCAGCTCACACCCAGGATGGCCTGCAGGCCGGTCTTCTTGCTGTGATCTTCGTCGTGGATGTCGAGCATCATCACTACGAAGAGGAAGAGCACCAGGATGGCACCGGCATACACAATGAGCTGCACAATGCCCAGGAACTGGGCGCCCATGCCGAAGTAGATGGCGGCTACCATGGCGAAGCACACGGCCATGCACATGGCGGAGTTCACCGGGTTGCGGTAGGCCACCACGCCGATGGCGCAGAGAATGGCCAGAGCAGCCAGCACGTAGAACAGAATCTGACAAAGGGATGATTCAAACATAACGGTATTTTATTTGTACTGGTTCCACTTGTTGACAAGACCCTTGCGCGTGCCGCCCAGACGGTACAGAGTCTCCTTGTCGCGGATACCCTGGTTGCGGTCGGTGAGGGTGATGAGATATTCCTTGGAGAGGAAGATGGCCTGTTCGGGGCATGCCTCCTGGCACATACCGCAGTAGATGCAGCGGAGCATGTCGATTTCGAACTTGGCCGGAGCCTTTTCCTGCTTCTGGCAGTTGCTGGTGGGGTCTACCTCACCGGGGGTGATGGTGATGGCACGGGCCGGGCAGACAAATTCGCAGAGCTGGCAGGAGACGCAGCGCTCGCGGCCGTCCTCGCCGCGCACCAGGGTGGGGGCGCCGCGGTAGTATTCCGGCAGGCGGGAGTCCCAGCGTTCATCGGGGAACTGCATACAGACACCTACACCCTTCTGGCTGAAGTCCTCCTTGCCGCGGCTCTTGCCGAGCAGGGAGAGCACCAGGTGGCGCATGGTGATGGCAAGCCCCTTCACGAGCTCGACCACATACACCTTGTCCAGCAGGCTGAACTTGGGTCGTTTAATCTTGACGTAAGACATATTCGGTACAGGAAAAGGGGGTTATTTGATGAAGTAGAGAACAGCGGCAGCCAGGAAGATATTGGCCACGGTGATTTCCAGGAAATAAAGCCAGCCGAGCTTCATCACCTGGTCCCAGCGGAAGCGCGGCAGAGTCCAGCGCACCCACACGAAGAAGAAGATGAAGGCCAGCAGCTTGATGACGAACATGATTAACTGGCAGAGCACGGCCAGCCAGTCGCAGTAGGCGGACAGGGCGGCATCTGCACCGAAACCGATGGACCAGCCACCCAGGAACAGGGTGACCACTACGGCAGAGCCGATGACCATGGCGGCGTATTCACCCATGAAGAAGGAAGCAAACTTCATGGAGGAGTATTCGGCGTGGTAACCGGCCACAAGGTCGGTTTCACACTCGGCCATATCGAAGGGAGTACGGTTGGCTTCGGCGAATACGCAGGTCACGAAGATGATGAAGCTGATGCCCAGCGGAATCATCATGGCCCAGCGCTGCCAGCTCAGGCCCTCGCCCCACAGGGGAAGCAGGGTCCAGCCGTTGTCTGCCTGGAACTGCACAATCTGCTGCAGGTTCAGCGTGCCGAACATCATGAGCAGCGGGATGATGGACAGGCCCATGGACACCTCATAGGAAATGAGCTGTGCTGTGGCGCGCAGACCACCCAGGAAGGGATACTTGGAGTTGGAGGACCAGCCGGCCAGGGTAAGACCATACACGGAAAGACCGGAGATGGCGAAAATCCACAGCGGTCCGATGTCCAGGTTAGCCACACACATGGAGATGGTGCCGTAGCAGGTGTTCACCTCGGAGGCAAACGGAATAACGGCTGCAGCCACCATGGGCGGACCCAGCACCAGCATGGGGGCCAGGATGAAGTAGAACTTACGCACGTAGGAGGGAGTGGTCTCCTGCTTCAGGAAGAGCTTGCCGCCGTCCAGGCAGGGCTGGATGAGACCCCAGCAGGGGATTTCGCGGTCCAGGCGCAGCCAGGTGCAGAGCTTGGCAATCCAGCAGGTCTCCGGGATACCGAAGAAGTGCAGCCAGTTCTTGAGGGGCTGCTTTTCCTTGCTGCCGAAACGCTGCAGCAGGAAGAGCGGCAGACCCGCACGGTTGGGACCGGGGCGGTCCTGAATCCAGCCGGCCACGCGGCGTTCAATCCACACGGAAAGCACCACGAAAGCCAGAATAACGGCAAACATAAGGACCAGCTTGAGCAGCGTGTGAATCAGGTAGAACCAGATTTCGTTGCTCATGAGGTCGTTATACCAATTGATGATAGCGTCCATTTGAGGTATGGGGTGTTAGCGGTTTACTTCTTGGCTTTTTCGCGTTCGATGAGGGGGATGGTCACGCCGGTTTCCATGATGACCTTGCCTTCGTTGCCGATGTTGCCCCAGGTGATGTCCTGAAGCTCCTCGAATTCCTGAGCCATTTCGTCCAGTACGGACATGGGCGTGGGGCAGGCGATGACGCGCACGCAGTCGCAGCCCAGGCGCTCGGAGAGGTTGCGGCAGATTTCCCAGTCGGACATGGAGTTGCCGATGGGCTCGATAGCCTTGTTCAGGCGCTGAATGCGGCCTGCAACGTTAATCATGGTACCGTACTTTTCAGCGAAGGTGACACCGGGCAGCACCACGTCGGCAGCCCTGGTGGTCTCATTCTCGCTGTGGTGGATGACGAGCAGGTATTCCAGACCAGCCAGGTCCTCGGCGGTGAATCCGGCTTCCTCGGTCAGGTCTTCGCCCAGCACAATCATGAATCGGATGCTGTTGTTGCGTACACCGCGGCGGATATTGGCCAGGCCGGCGCCGGTCTTGCCGAGCACGAGCTTGGCACCATTGGTGTTCGGGTTGCGGTCCTCGCTCACCAGCAGGCCGTCGCTCTCGCCCTTGCGGGGAACCACATCGAGCTTGGTGATGCCCAGCTGCTTGGAGAGGGCGCGCACCATGTAGAGCTCTTCGTTGGTCATGCGGGCAGAGCAGATCATGGCGGTTTCGGAGGGTGCCATGCGGTGCAGCTGCTCCACCACCATGTTGAAGGTGGCATCCCAGGTGGAGGGACGCTGGGTGGCGCCGGCATCGGTTCTCACCAGCGGGGTGGTGATGCGGGTGTCGGCGTTGATGAACTTGTAGTTGAGGCGGTGGTCATCCGGCATCCAGCAGCTGTTCACGGCGTCGTTCTGACGCGGAGTGATGCGGTATACCTGCTGCTCGCGGGTCCAGATGTTGATATTGGTGCCGGTGCCGCAGTTCACATCGATGGTGGGGGTGCTCTTCAGGAACCACACACGCATCTTGAAGCGGAAATCCTTGCTGGTCATGGCGCCCACGGGGCAGATATCCACCACGTTCATGGAGTAGTTGCTGTCCAGCTGGGTGCCGGGATAGCAGGCGATGGCATTGTGCGTGCCACGGCCAACCACGCCGAGCACGTCCTGGCCGGCGATTTCCTTCATGAAACGCACGCAGCGGCGGCAGAGTACGCAGCGCTCCTGGTCCAGGTTCACGCGCGGACCGATGGAGAGGTTCTTGCCCTTCTTGGTCTTTTCTTCGGTGAAGCGGTGGGTGCCGCTGCCGTAGTCGGTGGTGTATTCCTGCAGCTTGCATTCGCCGGCCTGGTCGCAGATGGGGCAGTCCAGCGGGTGGTTGGAAAGCAGGAACTCCAGCACGCCGCGACGGGCTTCCTCGGTGAGCTTGCCGGTGGTGCGGATACCCATGTTCTCGGCCACGGTGTTGGCGCAGGCAATGATGGCGCGGGGCATCCAGCTGATGGGCAGGTAGCCGTCGTCACCATACTGCGGGGTGGTGCCGGGGGCCTGGCGCGGGGGCATGCCCTGCTCAACAAGGCACATGCGGCAGGAGCCGACAACGGAAAGTTTGGGATGGTAGCAGAAGCAGGGTACATGTGCGCCTACGGAGTTGCAGGCGTCAGCAATGCGCGTTCCCTTGGGGAAGCGGTACCATTTGCCGTTAATCTGGACGTTCACCTTGCCTTCGGCGGCGGCGGCGTCTTTCGGCAGAATTGCGGGGGGTGTACTCATTGTTCAGGAGAAAAAGGTTTAGTCTTCGCGGGTGAGGAACTTGCGGGCCTCCTTAGCCTCGGGGGAGTGCGGCTTGAGGGCGTTGATGGGCTTGGTGAGCGCCAGGAATTCCTCGCGGAACTTGGTAACAAATGCCTGGGTGGGCCAGGAGCAGGCTTCGCCAAAGGCGCAGACGGTGCGTCCGCAGATGTTGTCGGCCACGCTCTTGAGCAGGTCCACATCCTCCGGAGAGCCCTTGCCCTCGCAGATACGGGTGGAAAGCTTGAGCATCCAGGGGTTGCCTTCGCGGCAGGGGGAGCACT
>JAZQVE010000047.1:0-4947 GCA_045631705.1 Akkermansia sp.
GATGCTGTAGGTGCCGTCCGCATTGGTGCGGGTGGGCTGGGAGCAGATGATGCCGGCGGGCAGACCGTACTTGGTGCCGTCGGTGTAGGAAGCCACGGAGAACCAGTCGCCCTCGGCGGTGGGGGTGGTCAGGTTCTTCACAGTCATCAGGGCGGCGTTGGCTGCGGAGGCAGCGGAGGAAAGGCCGCGAGCCTGGATGATGGCGGCGCCGCGCTGCTGCACGGTCTTGATGAAGTCGGTCTTGAGCCATTCGATGTCAGAGATGACTTCGGTCACGGGCTTGCCACCAATCTTGGCGTTGGTGAAGTCCGGGTACTGGGTGGCAGAGTGGTTGCCCCAGATGGTCATGTTGGTCACCTCGGTCACGTGCACACCGGCCTTGGCAGCGAGCTGGCTCTTGGCGCGGTATTCATCGAGCTGGGTCATAGCGAAGAAGTTCTCCTTGGGCAGACCGGTAGCGTTGTGCAGGGCGATGAGGCAGTTGGTGTTGCAGGGGTTGCCCACCACGAACACGCGGCAGCCGGGGGCGGCGTTCTCGGCGATAGCCTTGCCCTGGCCCACGAATACCTTACCATTGATGGAGAGCAGGTCCTTGCGCTCCATACCGGCCTTGCGGGGAACGGAACCCACCAGCATGCACCAGTCGGCATCCTTGAAAGCCACGGCGGGATCATCGGTAGCCACGATTTCCTTCACCAGCGGGAAGGCGCAGTCCTCGAGCTCCATCACAACACCCTGCAGCTTCTCCAGACAGGGGGTGATTTCGAGGAGCTTCAGGATAACGGGCTGATCAGCACCCAGCATCTCACCAGCTGCAATGCGGAACAGAAGGGAATAGGAAATGTTGCCGGCGGCGCCGGTCACGGTCACAGTTACGGGTTTCTTCATAACGCGGGATATTTTAAGCAATACCTTATCAGAGTCAATCCTAAAGTGTGCGATGGGCGGACCTTGTGTCACTTTTTTGAAGAAAATGAAAAAATGATGCAAAAAGGTGTTGACGAAATGCGAGTGAGCTGGTATCTTTGGCGGCACACAGCATTTGGAGCGGTGGCTGAGAGGCTGAAAGCACCCGTTTGCTAAATGGACGTACTGCGTTAAACAGTACCGGGGGTTCGAATCCCCCCCGCTCCGCTGATGGAAGGCACCAACGCTAACAAGTGTTGGTGCCTTCTGCTTTTCCTGCCATGAACCTTACCTCTGCTACTACTCAGGACGAACGGAAACGCCTTGTGGACAAGGTGCTGTTGCAGCGTCTGCTGATGGAGTCTCCTCTGAATCTGCCCCGCGTGTTTGTGTATGCCCTTTATTTCACATTTATGCCGGGCGGAATCATAGGGCCGGTACCGGGGATGGTGAGTACGGTGATAATGGCTGCTATTGCGGCATGGCTCTGGCTGTGGGGAGCCCCGCAATCTCTGGATACATTTCTGTGGTTCTGGCTCATCTGGGTGCTGGTGGATTTGCTGCTGGTGCTGGTATTTCGTCTGGTGATGGGAATCTGGGAATTCCGGTGCGGCAGGCGTTACCTGCCGGCAGAGGATGCTGCCGGGGAACCCGATTTGCGGGCCGGAGACCAGTTGATGCTGGATTTTGCGAAAGGTGAGAATGGCAAACCCGGTGTGGTAGTGCAGGTGCCGGAGCAGGGGGTGTATGTCCTTACTCTTAAGGTGGTATCAGAGGATTCATCGGTGGACTTGAGATTCTCCGGTGCCACCTGCCTGGAGGAGCAGGAGATGGTGCCCGGTCTGGTGCATATCTGCCGCGCGGCCTATCGTCTGTCCCCCGGCAGGCACACGCTGGCTTTCCATGTGCAGAGCCGTACTGCTTCCCGCCTGGCTGTGAGCTTCCGCTGATTCGCGCTTGCTCTTTCTGTTTGTTTGTGTTAATTATTCTGTGTTATGAGTCCTGGGGCCCCATGTAAAACATTGAATGGACGAGATGCGTTCATTGATGTGGCTAGATTGCTGACCATGCTGTTTATCATTATGGGGCACGTCAATATACGTACTCCGCATGGTGCCGGTTGGTCGTCGTCTCTGTGTATTCTGGTGACATTAACAGCATTTGCCGGGGTGCCTTTCTTCTTTTTCATGGCTGGCTACTTTGCCAAGCCCGTGAGTGGCGTGCTCAACTGGGGGCGGGCGTGGGAGATATTCCGCTCCATGTTGTTCTGGTGTGTTGTTGGTTATTTCTGGTTTGGCGCGCTGCAAGGTATCGAATATAAATTGTCGGGGGGCGTTCTTAATGTGCTGGGGTCGTGGAATTCTGTGTCTACTCCTGGTTCTTGGGATTGCTGGTTCCTGAAGGTGTTGCTGCCGATGGTTCTGGTGTCTGGTTTGCTGCTGAAACTGCATTCGGCGGGGCTTGTTGTTCTGGCGTGTTTGTCTGGCGTATTGTCGTTCTCGAATTATGAGCTGGAATGTCTGCCGTGGTTCCTTTCATCACAATCATTTGCGGGGGTATGTTATTTCGCGTGCGGTATATTGGTTCGCCGGGGAATGAGTATTGCTGAAATGAGTAACAGGATAGGGCATGTGTATTTATATGTGATCGGGGTCACAATTCCGTTGGCCGGAGTGCACTGCTTCTGGCCCTACATCTTTGTTCGAGGTAGTTTCGTAGCCGATATCTGGGGGATTATCTACGTGCTGAGTGTGTCGAAGGCTTTGTGCGTCTTGCTGCCTCGTTTCTCTACCTGGTTTGCCTCATTTGGTACGGGCGTGTTCTTCATCTACATGGTGCAGGAAATGCTGGTGATGCAGTGTCGGTGGTTCTTTACCATGTATCCTATTAACAAACATGCGTATGCATTGGTGCCGTTTGGTATTTTTGCAGTATTGATGCTGGGATATTGGTTGGTTCGCCGTTATATGCCGTGGGCTTGCGGGCTTTTGTGCTTATCTCCGGTGAAGAAGAAGGGATGATTCGCGCTTGCGGGGGGGAGCAAAATGTGGTAAGCTTCTGCTCGTGAAGATAGATGCCCATACTACTCAGGAACAGTTGCTGAAGCTGAGCGAACAGGTACTGCGCCGGGATTTGCTGCAGAGTACCCCGCTGAATCTGCGTTTCTTCCTGCGCTATCTGATTCTGTTCCTCCTTTTCCCCGGCATGGTGTTCGGGTTCAAGGTGGGTATGGGGATTACCCTGGCGTTTTGTGGTGCGCTGGTGGCCATTCTGTTCTGGGGCAGCGAGGCTGCATCGGCCATGGCAATCTACAGCTGGCTTTGTGCCGGGTTGCTGGTTCTTCTTTTTGTGACGATTGGTGTTATTCGCAAGGCCTGGAAGGAGCGCGAGGTGCGCCGTGGCTACCGTTCCGCCACCCCGGGGCTGCACCATGCCCAGCGCAGGCCTCAGAACTATGCGCTCCGTTGGCATAAATCAAATACGGAGGGATTTCTGGCTGCGCATCTGGTGCTGAACGCGCCGCAGCGTGGCATATATGCTGTGCTGCTTACACTGAAGAATTACGAAGGAACCCAGCTGGTCACCCAAGGGCGTCAGGGAACGACTGTGGTTCATGCCGGCGGCGGCAAAGGACAGGATTTCAATGCCCTGGTGCTGTATCGTCTGGATGCCGGATTGCACGAACTCATCTGGGCTGTACCCAGCGAGGTTTCCCCGCACGCTACGGAAGTTTCTTTGCTTAACGAAATTTAACCCCCTCTATATACGATGATTGATTTTGAAAATGGAAGTCTGTTCAAGTTGTCCCCGGTGGATCCTGAATCCCAGATGGGGCGGGTAGGTCCCCTGCTGGTAGATGGTGAGCACATTGTGGCCGCCTTCAAGACAATCCGCGATTCTGTGGTGTTTACCAATAAGCGCGTGATTGCCTGCAACGTACAGGGCCTTACCGGTAAGAAGGTGGATTTCACCTCGCTGCCCTACAGCAAGATTCAGGCTTATTCCATCGAAACCGCCGGTACCTTCGACCTGGATTGCGAGCTGGATTTGTTCTACAGCGGCATCGGCCAGGTCCGGTTCGAGCTTCGCGGCGGCTGCGATATCCGCGAACTCTGCCGGATTATCAGCACATATGTGTTGTGAATGCAGAATGCAGAAAGTAGAATGCAGAATAACCAGTGCGCGTGCAGCTACCGCTGCACCGGATACGAAAAAAGCCTGAGCTCTGCTCAGGCTTTTTGTTGCATCATGTGAGGCTTTCCTGTAGAATGACAGCATGATGGAAATAGATTATCGTAAGCGTGGAGGAGAATTGAGACAACGGACCTATGATTTTGCTTTACGCATTGTTCATCTGTGGAAATCTTTGCCCAAGGGAATAGAATATGAGGTTATTGGTAAGCAATTATTGCGCTGTGGTACTTCAATCGGGGCTAACTATCGTGCTGCGACGGTCGGGAAAAGTGACCGTGATTTTCTGAACAAGATACGCATTTGCCAGGAGGAAGCAGACGAAAGCTGTTATTGGCTGTCTCTCCTTGCGGATTCCGGAATGGTACCCGTAAAGAAGCTCGAAGCCATACGGGATGAGGCAAATCAATTGACCGCCATTATGACGTCATCTGCCATTACGGTGCACAGACGCCTTATAGCCGAAGGCCGGGAACAAGACCTTTAGTTGTAAAATCCAGAGCACAGCTCAGGATTTTTTTTGTGCTTGGCGAGGCGGAAGCCTCGCCCGAACTGCTTATTCTGCATTCTGCGTTCTGCATTCTGCATTTCTTTTGGGCTTGCAAATGCTGGCTTTTATAGTAGAATATCCCGCGTTATGGCAGACCGTACACAGACTGATCCCGTCCGCATGGAAAAAATCGTCAGCCTTTGCAAGCGCAGAGGGTTCATTTTTCAGGCCGCTGAAATCTATGGTGGCTTGAACGGTTGCTGGGACTACGGTCCCCTGGGTGTTGAGCTCAAGCGCAATCTGAAGGATTACTGGTGGCGTGTCCACGTGCAGGAACGCCCCGATATCGTGGGTATGGA
>JAZQVE010000048.1:0-22060 GCA_045631705.1 Akkermansia sp.
GGAAAAAAAAAAGCCGGAAAAGAGATAAGCGGGCCTGCCCTACCTTTCAAACAAACCCCCCCGCACGGGAATGGTGCGAGCTTTTTTATCACTCATTTATGAGGTACAATTGAAGTCACAGGCAAGCCGGAGACATGCGGAAAGCATAAGTGGCCCCCTGCACCTCTGCAAATTTCAGGTTGCTATTGCCGCAAACGGGCCTGAATGCCACGAAGGAAGACCGTTTCCAGAGAATTACGGGCGGGGCGGCAATCCTGCCAGGCATCGCCGGCCAGCAGGCGTATCTGCTCCAGCAACTCGGGGCTGGGATTCCTGAGAACGATTTCACGGTGGCGATCATCGCGGGTAAGCTCATCCATTGTTCCCTCGGCAATGAGGCACCCCTGATAGAGTACGCCCACGCGGTCGCAGATTTCCTGCACCTGTTCCAGCAAGTGCGAGCAGAGGAACACAGTGACCCCCTGCTGCTTGATATTGAGAATGATATCGCGAATGGTGCGGGAGCCTATGGGATCCACCCCTGCGGTGGGTTCATCCAGCACCAGCAGACGCGGGTTCTGCACAAGCGCCTGAGCCAGGCCGATACGCTGCAGCATGCCCTTGGAATAGCCACGCAGGCGGCGATCCTTCGCCTCCGTCAGGCCCACCAGCTCCAGCAGCTCACGGGTGCGTTCCTTGAGCGCAGCCCCGCGCAACCCGCAAAGGCGGCCATAGAAACGCACCGTTTCCTCACCCGTAAGAAACTTGTAGAAATACGGATTTTCCGGCAGGAAGCCTATTTCCCGGCGATTTGCCGTGGCTGTGGCAGGCAGGCCGAACACTTTGCAGTGACCGGCATCCGGCGCCAGCAGACCGACCAGCAGCTTCATCACCGTACTCTTACCACTACCGTTGGGGCCAATAAGCCCGTACACTCCACCTTCCGGGATATTCAGGCTCACGCCCTTCACGGCGTACACGCCCCCCCTGCCCCAGTGGCCGGGGAAGCTCTTGTGCACATCCGTTATGGAAACAGCATCCATTTACTGAGCCTTTGCCATGAGGCGAATCATGTTCTTGCCCATCTCGATGCCCTTCTCAAAAATCTCCACGCGCATATTCTCGTTCGGGGAGTGGATGCGGGCATCCGGCAGGTCGAGACCGAGGAAGAGGGCATCCTTGCCCAGGACCTTGGAAACCTCGGCAATAATCGGAATGGAACCACCCTCGCGCACCAGCACGGGCTTGTTGCCGAAAGTCATCTCCTGCGCCTGCTGAGCAGCCATGCCGAAAGCGGAGTTCGGGTCGCTCAGGTAGGCCTCGCCGGTATGCTGCGGGGTAAACTTCATGCGCACGCTGGGCGGGCACACCTTCACAAAGTGAGCCTCCACCTTCTTCATCACCTCCTCGGGCACCTGACCGGGCACCAGACGGCAGCTCATCTTGGCAATGGCGTGAGTGGGAATCACCGTCTTGGAGCCCTCGCCCTCGTAGCCGCCGGAAATGCCGTTCAGCTCAAAGGTGGGGCGGGCATACACACATTCTGCACCGGTGAAACCAGTCTCCGTGCGCAGCTCGGGCACACCGGTAAGCTCAGCCAATTCGACATTGCTCATGCCGGGCACGCGGCGCCAGCTCTCGCGCTCCCAGTCCTGAATCTCCATCACGCCATCGTAGAAGCCGTCGATGCTCACGTGGTTATCGGCATCATGCGTAGAAGCAATCATCTCACACAGAGTCGTGATGGGATTGGCCACTGCACCACCGAAAATGCCGGAGTGCAGGTCCATAGCCGGGGCAGAAACCTCCAGTTCGAAGCAGCAGAGGCCCTTCAGGCCGTAGGAGAAGGAGGGAATATCCACAGCGGCCATGCCGGTATCGCTCACCACGATGACATCACAAGCCAGCAGTTCCTTAGCATCCGGACGCTTCATGAACTCATACAGACTGGCGGAGCCGCGCTCCTCCTCACCCTCGAAAAGATACGTGATATTCAGCGGCAGGGAGCCATCCTCAGCCATCACCTCCTCCGCAGCCAGAATCATGGCCATAATCTCACCCTTGTCATCGGAAGCACCGCGGGCATACACACGGCCATCGCGGATTTCCGGCTTGAAGGGATCGCTCTTCCACTCGCTGATGGGATCCACCGGCATCACATCATAATGACCATAAATCAACACCGTGGGCGCGCCCTCCACCTTCGGGCTGTGTGCCACCACAATCGGGTGAATATCGGTCAGATACTTCGTGGCCGTAAAGCCCATACCGGTGAGTTTGTTCACCAGGAAATCAGCGCAGCGCTCCACATCCGCAGCATGCTCAGCCTGGGCAGACACGCTCGGAATGCTCAGGAATGCAAAAAGGTCATCAATTCGGGACATGTCCGCATTCTACACCCGCTCCCGCGCCCACGCAAGCCTAAAGCAAGTAAGCACACGCACTACGTCCCATTATCATGACGCGCTGTTACAGAATCAGGAACAATCCCATACGCAGGTTCCAGCATGCTGTCTGCAACCTGTGATGTCCGGGTTAATGTCCACCGGCAGCCTCTATCAACTCAGCACACTCCGTTCTTCCATAACACTTTGCGACCCAGAGCGCGGTATGCCCTTCGCCATCTACCTTGTTGACATCAATACCTTCAGCAGCCAACAGCAGCTTCACTTGCTCGATCCGGTTATCACTGGTGGCACGATATAACGGAGTCCGGCCATTGTTATCAGACTTATTAACGTCTATACCAGGAGCTGCCAGAAGAAGCTTGAGCATTTCCACCCCGTCATAACGCGCAGCAGCGTTATAGAGCGGCGTGCGGCCCTCGCTATCTGCCTTATTGACATCTATGCCAGATGCTTTCAGCAGCACGCGAACAGTGCCGGTGTAGCCATCATCAGCAGCTTCACATAGGGGAGTCTCACCAGAATTATTGGCACTATTGACCTTAATTCCAGGGGCTTCCAACAGGCGACTGACTATCTGCACATTATCCAGAGCCTGATGAAGCGGCGTGTTTCCGTACCTATCAGGGTTATTCACATCGATTCCCTCCTTCTTCAGCAGAAGATCGACGAAAGCAGCCTTGCCACTATCAGCAGCGATAGCAAGCGGGGTATCACCCTCTGCGTCTCCCTGGTTGACATCAATATCAGTCCGCTCCAGCAGAAGCTTCATCAGATTCATATTGCCTACCTGGATAGCCTTGATAAGGGGCGATACACCATATTGATTGGCTTTATTGACATCAATCCCCGGCGCCTCCAGAAGCAGTTTGGCAACCAGCAACTGTCCTTGTTCAACAGCTTTGAACAGAGGTGTGGCGTTATTGTCATTGCCCGCGTTCACCTCAATCCCCGGAGCTGCGAGCAGCTTCTTGACAATCTCTGCCTTGCCATTATAAGCGGCAACATGAAGCGGAGCCCAGCCATCCTCCTGAGCCTTATTCACCCCGATATCCGGAGACTCAAGCAGGATCTTCGCAATTTCCCCATCTCCCCTGGAAGATGCCAGATAAAGCAGCGTCTGCTTATCCGTATCCGCAGCATTCACATCAGCACCGGCTGTAATGAGAAGCCTCACCAGCTCCGCATCATCCCGTGCAGAAACGATAGCCTCTGCATACTGGTGAGGCAGAATACCACGTTCCTCCAGTAAGAGACGAGCCCGTGCACCTTCCTCGCCACCGGCCTGCAGCGTGGCAAGTTTGCGATTCGCCTCTGCCAGTTCATTCTGCAGCGGCTGCACCACAAGCGGATATGCCACAGCACAAGCAGCAGCGCCACCAGCCAATGCCGCAATCAGGCTGCAGATCAGAGACGGGCCACGGCGGTTCCCGGCCACTGCTCCGCGTTTACCAAGGTCGAGGGCATCGGTCCTGACAACTGAGCCGCAGCTTCCAGCGGCTTCCGACCTGGCATGCACCGGAAGGGCAGCCTTCCATTCCCTGGCACTCTGCCAACGGTCCTTGCCCCGCACAGCCAGCGCCTTATCCAGAGACTTAAGCAGTGCCTGAGAGAAGCGTTTGCGCAGCTCCGGACGGCCGCTGAGCGGCTGCAACGAATCGGTCTCCGCGGCGATACGCGCCACAGAATCCGGCGGTTGCTCACCCGTGATGAGGCGATAACAGGTGGCTCCCAGGGAGTATATATCTGTCCAGGGGCCACGCTGGCCATGAGACGTTATCTGCTCAATAGGAGAATACCCGGGAGATCCCACCAAGGTGGCAGAACGCTCACTGACGATACTGCGAGCCGTACCAAAATCAATGATAACCGGTTGCCCTTCATCAGTCACCAGAATATTTGCCGGCTTGATATCCCGGTGGTATATGTTCCTTTCATGAAGATACGCCAGAGCATCCAGCAATTCATGCAGGAGGGGACACAACCATGCTTCATCCAGCTTCTCCGGAGCGGGAGCAATGCGGTGCAGCTCACGGCCACCCACCCAGGGCATTACATAATAAGCCGTTCCCAGAGCCTCGAACGCCCCCTGCACCTGGACAATGTTCGGATGTTTCAAACCGGCAAGCAGGCGGGCTTCCCGAACAAAATCAGCCTGATACTTGACAAATTCCTGAGCGGGGTCATCCGGGTTGGTGGCGGCCACGCACATGTTGCTCTGGTCGCGGCATGCGCAGAACGAAGGAAGATTCTCCTTGATAACCACCTTGCGGCCAGTAGTTTTCCCCAAGGCCAGGTATGTAATGCCAAACCCGCCCTGCCCCAAGGTGCGCACAATGCGATAATCGCCCAGTTCGATGCCTTCGGGCAGTGCCTGTATATTCCGAGGAGAAGTTGTACTTTGACGATCCGTGTCTCTCATATTTTACCTGTTTGTAACAAATTTATCCCTTCGGCGCAAGCACATATTCCACCGTTCTCCCTCTTACCGCTGACAGAAGGAGAGTCTGCCCTCTTACTCCGTTCCACCAGCATTGCGAATAAGGTCTGCACACGAGAAATTGCCGAGCTTACCAGCCAGTCGAAGCGGTGTTTCGCCTTCCGAATTTCTTCTGCTGATTTCAATTCCCGGAGCCTCCAGAAGAGCCTTCACCGTCTCGGAGTTGTCATGGTAGACAGCAATATGCAACGGAGTATTACCCTTCCTATCCGGCAGATTCACGTTGATGTCGGGAGCAGCCAGCAGAAACGATACGGTTTCAACATGATTGCACTTAGCAGCCTTATAAAGCGGGCTCCAGCCATCTATATCCTGCTGATTCACCCTTGCGCCAGCAACTATGAGCATCTTGGTAAGTTCCGGGTTGTCGGCAGCATACAGAATGCGCATGTCATAACTGGCAGGCGGAATATTCATTCGAGTCAGCATCGCAGAACACTGGTGATCCACCAGTTCCTTGTTCTTTAGCTCCTGCAGTGATTCCTGTGCCGATGCGGCCGGCAGCTGGGCGGCAGGCTTTGCCCCTGCCGAACGCTGTCCGTACACAACAGCCGCGATAAACGCACCTATTACAGCCAGAGTAATCAAGGGCGATTCGTACGTATGCACGAATTCCTCCACCTCCTCCATGTACACCCCACCCAGAATGACGAGCAGAATCACCACACACACACAGCACGTTTTCCAGCGGGATATTACGAGCCTCCGACCGGGCACGCTTGTTTTCCGGGCAGTCCCTGCGTTTGCCACGGGCTCTGCAGCCTGCGAGGTGGAGCCCACCGCGTTTTTCCAATCACCTGCAGATTGCCAGCGGTTCTGGGCACGCAGCTGCATTGCCTTATCGATGGACGCCAGGAAGTTTCTGGAAAAACGTCCCTCCAGTTCGGGGATTGCAAGCAGAGGGCGCACAGGGTCCTGATCTGCAGCAATGCGGGTTGTAGCACCACATGGAAGCTTTCCTGTAATCAGGCGGTAACAGGTAGCACCCAGCGCGTAGACATCTGTCCACGGACCGGTTTCCCCATTTCCCGTCATCTGCTCAATGGGCGCATATCCCTCCGAACCAACCAGGGTGACAGAGCGTCCGCTGCTGATATTACGAGCTGTACCGAAATCAATGACAACCGGCAGGTTATCATTCGTTATCAGAATATTATTGGGTTTTATATCCCGGTGAAACACCCGCCGCGCATGCAGGTATTCCAATGCGCCGAGCAGCGACACCAGAATAGGACGCAGCCAGGATTCATCAATTTTGTCTGCCGGAGGAGCTGCCTTGTGTAACTCCAGCCCCCCCACCCAGGGCATCACATAATAGGCCGTTCCCAGCGCCTCAAAGGCCTCCAGCACCTGCACAATGTTTGTGTGATGAAGCTTTGCCAGCAGGCGGGCCTCCTTCACGAAGTCCTCGCGGTATTTGGCATACACCCCATAGGGGTCATTGGGCATGGATGCTCGCACCCAGAAGTTAATCTGGTCACGACAAGCACAGAAGTTAGGCAGATTCTCCTTGATGACCACCGTCTTCCCCGTGCTTATTTCGTTGGCCAGATAAGTAATACCGAATCCGCCCTGCCCCAGCGTGCGGATGATGCGGTATTTTCCCAGCTCCACCCCCCGAGGCAAGGCCTGAAGACTCACACTGGTACGCGAGCCTCCTCCCTGTATATTGTCAGAGCTCATTTCTCATGTACTTATTTCTCCATCAACGCCCTCCACCGGCAGCACTGAGCTGATACCCGGTATCCACAATCATTCTTCCATTTCCTCCTGACGCGCAAGGCAATCAGTCAGACCTATTCACGACCACCGGCATCCAGAATCAATTTAGCACACTTGGTCTTCCCCTTATCGACGGCTTGTTGACGAGGACTCTTCCCGTTCTTGTCCTTTTTATTCACATCGATTCCAGGTGCCTTGAGAAGGCGTTTCACTATCTTCTCATAACCGGCTCTTGCGGCATGAGCAAGAGGCACGACGCCATCATTGTCAGCCTTATTCACATCGGCTTCGATAGCAAGAATTTCCTCTACAAGCGACTCATTTCTGTATTCTATCGCAGAAATAAGGAAAGTCTTGCCGGAAGGCGTAATAGGTTTATTAACCCCGTGCGATATCGCCATTCCTACTGCCTCTGCAGTACCAGAGTTCGCAGCCCCGATAAAACTTAGTTCCAGGTTAGGGGTGTCACCAATCTGTATCCCGCCCGTTGCCGGCGGGGTATTCGTCCCCGGCTGCGCAGCAGCAGAAGCGGGCGCTTCGGAGACAGAGTCCTCCCCTGAAGAAGCAGGAGTCTGACCTGCTGGAACAACGGTCTGGCCTGCAGACACAGCTGGTGTGTTGGGAGACTGAACCGGTTGCCCTTCAGGGCCCGATTGACCGACTGCACCATCAGGTGAATTGGAGGGCTGCCCCGGATGATTGGGGCTGCCGGGAAGTTCCGGGGTGCGAGCAGTAGGAGACCAGGCAGGCCTGTTTGCCGTCGTTTTCTCAAGCTCCTTCTTCAACTCCTCAACCTGCCTGTTCAATGCCTCAATTTCCTTGGTCTTGTTCTGAATTCGAGCCTCGGAACTCTTCTTCTGTTTCGTCAATTCCGTATTGAGCTTCTGCAGTGCGGGTGAATACACGCAGCCGTGGAACACTACGGATGTGACCAGAATGGAAAGCAACGCAGTAGCGATTGGAAGCCACTTACGAAAGGAAACATACCAGGGCAGAGATGCCGGTGCCTGAGCAGGATGAATCCAGAGTGCGGACACATTGTCCGACTTACCCTCCGCCGCATCCACGGCAGAGTATGCCATGGCCTTCAGGCAGTGCCCGTATGCCGAGGGCGCGCACGCAAACCAGCAGGCAGGATTCCACAGTTCAGGAGGAAGCTGTCCCCACAGACCGTCACAGCAAAGCAACATGGAAGAGCGCTTCGTGTAGCGACCGGTAGCCACATGAGGCTGCGGCGGTCGATGCGCGCCTATCGCCTGGGTAAGCTTGCTCTGGTCAGGGTGGTTCCGAGCCTCTTCAGGGGTGATTTCTCCACGCTCCAGACAAATGCGGAGCAGCGAGTCATCCACCGAGAGCTGAGTCCACTTATCGCCCTGGGAAATATAGGCGCGACAGTCACCGACATTTACAACGGTGTAAGCCCCCTGACTCATATAGGCCACAACCACTGCAGATTTACCGGAGAGGGAAGACTTACCGCCGGCGTGTTTGATGAGGTACTCATGCGCCGCGCAGAGAGCCTCTGAAATGATGCGAGCCGCAGCTTTCGGAGTATGAGCCGAAGAAAGCGATTTCCTCCAGGCCATGTGCAGGAACTGCACAACCGTGCGTGAAGCAAATTCGCCTCCGGCGTGCCCACCGGCACCATCGGCTACAACAGCCAGAGTGGCCTCCGGAGATTCCCAGCATGCTTCGGAATCCTGCTGGGAATCGCGGTCTCCCAGCAAGGAAACAGAGGAGCAGTTCGGGCTAGCCTGCAGGTGGGGCAGAATATCAATGACAATAACGGTAGCATTATCCTGGTGGGGAGCATCGATCTTCTTCAACTCTGCCAGCAGAGTATTGCGCACCTGCGCAGGGGAGGATTTGCGCACCTGCGGATGGTTCAGCAGAGTCCCCCAGCCATTCTTGATAAGGGGCTCCAGTCCATCGGATGCAATAATGTAGCGGTCACCTACCTCACAGGGTTCATTCTCGCCCTTATCTGCGGCGGGGATTTCCTCACCACACACCACCGCATAGAGCGCATTGCGCGCTCCCTTCTCCGCAGCGGCGGCGGCGGCAGTCATCTGCCCGCTTGCAACGCGGCGCTCGAGTTCCCAGCCCCATGTATGGGCATTATTCAGCTTGATGATTTCAGTACCTCGCTGACGATAGAGCAACGAATCGCCAATGCTGAGCAGGCTGATGCCCTCCTGCCGGATGGAGAGGGCAATCAGCGTAGCGCCAGCGCCCTGGGCCACACGGCCTTCCATCTTCAGCTCAGCCAGGTCGGAATTAGCCAGCTGAACAGATTTCTCCAGACGTATGGCACTGCCACCAAGGCCCTTGAATTCCCCGGCATAGGCACAGGAAAAACTTTTGATGATGGAAGCACTCGCAATTTCGCCATCGTCCTCTCCCCCCATGCCATCGGCAAGCAGAGCCAGGACTTCTGAAGCGCTGGAAGAACTTTCGGAAGGGCTCAGGAGGAATGAATCCTCCTGATTCTCCCGCTTACCCACCCACTGACCGCCAGCAGCGGCCACGCGAAAAGTGGAAAATGAGGTAACCTGAATTTCCATGTTGGTTAACGAGGGTTACTTTGTAGGATAATCCCAGCAGAACGCATCATCGCAGAAGGGAACATAACGCAGCGTCGTTTCCTGGCTCATGACAAGCAGGTCGCCGTAGCTGAGTAGAGAGGAAGAGGATTCCACACGGCGGCGCTTACCATCTGCGGAGACAAGGCGGGTCACCACGGAACTTTCCTTGTGACTGGAAACAATCGTTTCGTTCTCCACTTCATCATACAGAACGATAATCTGGGTACCAGAAACACCGGGGTCCTCAGAAAGGCAGACGCGGCACTTGGGGGAGCGGCCTACATGATTGAAACCATAGGAAATGGGGAAGAATCGGCCCTGCATAGGACCTGTCACGGCCACAAGCCACCCCTGCACGCATTCCTCGAGCTTAAGCTGCTCCGGCTCTACCTCAGCCTCCGGACGGAAGAGGACCGTATGCGGCGAATCGTTCTTCCGATTCACCGTCATGGTGGGGCGGGAAGTGTCGCCATAGTAACGCACAGATACCAGATTGCGCAGCGGAATAGAGGAAGAAACAGGCGTACCATACTGGCTGGGTGCAGTATAATCCCAATCGAAATCCTCGCCGCACATGGGAATGTAGCGCAGGGATGTAGACTGGCTGAGACGAATGATATCACCATGCTCAATCACTGTCGGCCCCAGAAGAACCGAACCTCTCTCACTTCCCTTTCGAATAAGACGGCTCGGCTGGGAGGCATCATCGCTGCGGTCTATGGTCGTCTCCTTGGTTTCCTCATCGTAGGAAATAATCAGCTGGCTGCGGGATACAGATTTATCGCCATCCAGATAAACATCACAATCCTCGGAAGAGCCCACCACGTTATTACCGTAGGAAATGGGGAAGGAACGACCCTTCATGGGACCACTGATGGCGACCAGCCAGCCCTGAACCCAATGAGCAGGGCCAAGAACGGGCAATTCAGCCTTCTCTGCCGGACGGAAAGGCACAGTCTTTTCCGTCTCTGTCTGCACAGGGCGAGTCGGTCTGGTGGGTTCGGAGAGACCTGCTCTGTGCACAGGGCGAGTGGCAAGATTATCCTCAGTGCCAGGCTCTGCATTCCATGAGGAGCTATCGTTCTCCGTACCAAGAGTAGTCCAGGCGTTAATCTGTTCCTCACGAGCTCTCATGTTCGATTCGATATCCATGGGCGGCAGGTCCATGCCGAAAGGCTCGGAGCCCGGCTCCGGGGTGGTGAGGCTGATACTGGAAGTATCGATACGGAATGTCTTGACAGGTTTAGTATTGCTCATAATTTTCTATATTTCAGTTTGTAAATTGATTAATTTTCCACGATAAAACGGAACTTGATATCACCGAGTTCAAATTCTGCCCCGGAAGTCAGCTCAAGGGTCTTATGAAGAGAGCCATTGGCATAGATACCATTGATGGAATTCAGGTCGACGAGATTCCATACGCCGTGACGGAAAGACAATGTGCAGTGACGAGAAGAGATGGTATCATTCTTCACCTGAAGGTCATTGTCAGACCCACGACCAATGCTGACCAGCTTACCCAGAATCAACCAGCAGTCATTGCTGTCTGTACGCAGCAGACGGGCACGCACATGTTCACCAGGGGGCACAGGCTCCGTGCTCTTAATGCAGGTTACAATCTTATGATAATCGGGGTCCAGCGGGGCAGGCATGGGAACCTCGCCAATTTCAGACATATCGGCAAGGCGCTTCTTCTTCTGACGACGCACGTAAGCTACGTAAATGAGTGTAAGCACCAGAATGAGCGCACCGACACCACCGCCTACGGTCCAGTACACCCGTGCCGGGGTACCGGCCAGTTCCTCCAGATTCGGCAGCGGAGTGTCGCGGCCCAGGAGGGCCAATATATTGGGGTCGGAAATATTTTCTGCCGTAACAGAGGAATCCACAATAAACTGCATAATACAAAGGACAGCCTGGGCATCCTCAGGGGATATACCCTCAGCGGACTCAACCGTCCGTGCTGCAGCCAGAGCATCCTCACGGCTGAGTTTCTTGATATTGACACAGATGGGACGAGCAGCATCCACGCGAGCCTTGACCTTGGACAGGTTCTGCTCGATAGCGGCTAAATCCAGGTTCTCCTGTTCCTCGGAGGTCTTCAACGCAGCCAGGTCTTCAGCAGAGTCCTTAATCTGAGTGATGAGAGACTGCACCAAAGTCACGTTCGGATCCACCTGAGGTGTTGCGGGTTCCTCCGGCAGCGGAGTGGAACGCCCCATCAGCTCCAGCATATTCACCACCTGAAGGTTCTGGGCAGTAAGCTGGGAGTTCTCTACAAAAGTCCTGATGCGGTTCAGAACAGCGCGGTCCTCGTCGCTGAGCTCAGACTGGCGCAAGGCCAGAGCGACAGCCTTCTTCACCTTCTCCAGTTCAGCTTCCTTCAGCTTCTTGCAAAGCGGGAGCAAGGCATTGGCATGTTCTCTCACCTTACCGGCGGCAGCATTCACAGCTGCTGCATCCTGCGGCTGTGCCTGCTCGGCAGCAGCAAGAGCCGCTACATCTGCGGCAGATTTCTTAATCTGCTCCAGGGTCTTGCTCACTGCAGTGCCGATTTCTGCCGGCACCGGAGCACCCGCGCATACCTTCTGCAGCGCATCAGGCTCAAAACTAATCTGCACAGGGCCCTCATGAGCTTCCTTCATATGGAAAGTCAGCTGCAGATTCTTCTGGCTGATATCCGCCGGCATAGCCAGGCTGAACTTACAATGGGGAGCATGAAGGGTCCGGGTCACCTCCTGGCACATCTTGCCAAGGCGGGAGGCACTGGCAGTCTTGTTCATGCCGTAGAACTTACCCTTTGTCTTGCTGCACAGGGAATCGTACTCAAAATAGCTCCCATTGTTGGCGCCGTTATAGAACACAACTGCGCTGACAGGTACTTCCTTTCCGCTCTGCGTGGCATCCGCAATGAGCCCATCGAGAGTACCAGCAGGACTGGCATCAGCATCGGTATCTACCAATACCACTACAGCAGGCACGCGCTCACCGGTACGGGGAGCGGCATTCATTTCGGACACCTTCTCACGCACGCGATAAAGCATGCCGGTGTTTGAGAAATTGGACTGTGAGGATTGGTGCGCTTTCTTATGCAGTTCCTCAAGGTCCTTCTTGAGCTGCTCACGGGCAGCCGCATCACTGCCCATCACCTTGCTACCGAGCAGTTTCGTATCCCGGGACACGAGATAAACACTCAGGGAGTCCTTCTCGCTCATGCGGGAAAGCATAGCCAATGCAAAATCCAGCGCCTCCCGCATGTACACACGGTTTTCGCCGGAACGACGCATGGATTTGGACTCATCAATCATCAGCACCCAATCCACAGCCGAGGTCTGAGCCATGCTCTCCCATGCCTCGACCCCCAGCAGGGTTGTGGAATCACCGGCCTTCAATTCAGCCTTGCAGAAATCAAAGAGAGCCAGCTTTGAGTTTGTCACCTTATCGAATCCCAGTCTGCGGGTCTGCTCATCGTAGGTGAGCTTCATTTTCTCCGTCTGAAGATTCGTCATCTGCACACCGCTCTGCGGCAATGCCACTGTAACCGGTTCTGCGCCGACAGTCTGCACCATGCCGGCGGATACCAGAATCACGCCAACAGCCCGAAGGCTGAGGTTCATCCATTGAGTTGTCATATTATTCATCATTTTAAATTAGTAATCAAAATTTCCTTAATTCCCACTATTTCCAGATGTGGGGGTTAATGGTTGAAACAGGTTTCTCATCGCGCTTCGGGAGTCTATCTCCTGCACAATATAGGTCGTTCTATCTGCGGCAAAGTAGAGATTATACACCTTGTTAGCGCCATCATCTGTAATCTGCAGCAGCATCTTGCCAGCAAACAACTTCATGATGACCGGACCAACGGTGCCTTTCAGGTTACCGTACACCTCCACTTTTCGCTCCGGGGTCTCATATTCATTCACCTGGCTGACCTCAAACTGATATACGCGACCGGGTAAAACGCTTACCTCAATATTATCCCCGACCTGAGGAAGGCGTCCGGGTTTGCTCCAATCCAAAGCCTCCTCCGGCAGTGACACCTCGTGCACATGGGTTGTACCATCTGCCCGCACCTCAGGTAATTCAGTGGAAGACGTCACCTCTACCCCGATACGGACGGAGGGGGCGGCAGAAGGGCCCGGTGCATCCTTATCCGTCACCACACCAGCCGGAGGGGCATCAGATGCAGAAGAATCCTTGCCTGCACCCGGCGTTCCCTCCTCTGCGTTTCCATCCTCAGAACCCGGAGTCACCGACTCCCCGCCGGATTCTCCCGGCGGAATCAGGCCGAGATATTCACTGATATGAAAGACATTTCGACTCAAGCACAGCGAAATAGCCAGCACCACACTCAACCCGAGCGTGGCAAACAACGCTACACATAGAATTTTTCTTCTATTCATACTGATCTTTTTTCGAGGATAATCTTGAAAATACACTGTCCCAGTTGCAGTTTGTCACCTACATGGACCTTTTCCCGGGTCTTCTGCCCCAGAGCCTTCCCGTTAAGGTAGGAACCATTCTTGGAGCCCGAGTCTCCTACCATGAGCACCAGCCCCTTCCCATCATTGCGGAGTTCGAATACAGCATGACAGCGGGACAGCGTGTCATCATCAATAGCCAAATCACTGGATGCGCTACGCCCCACAAAGAATGACCCCTTATCACGAATATCTGATAACTTAGCCACATACTCTGCACGTCTGTTATCAGACAAGATACCCTTGAGAACCATGCAGGAATGCTCCCGTCTGAGCTTTACCGGGTTCCAGGGGTCCGTGGGCGCATGCTTCTGCTTCACAGGCTTTTCCTTGTTGCGGGTTGCATACAGGAAATAGCCCAGTACCAGGCTCGACACACAGAATCCGATACTCAATACCAGCAGCAGGACATCAGCCCCGCCCCAGACTGCATCCACACCGCCGGATGAAGAATGAGACGATGAGTCTCCCGCAGAGTCTGACGTAGGTTCAGATGCAGGCCCCGACGTGGGTTCCGATGCTGGCCCCGGTGCAGTAGACGTGCGGCCCGAGCCACCCTCCGTAAATTTGGCAACCAGGACAAAGCGATTATCCGTGGTCTTCGTTGAATCTACAGAAACGTACACCTCATCGCCCGCATTGACCGGGGTGGAAACATTGCGGAGGAAGTGGCCCGAGTAGGCATCGCGCACCTCGGATAACGGCAGAGCAGTCAAGGCAGCCACCTGATTCCCCATGAACATGCCTATCACAGGGGTGAACCCGGACGTGGCATACTCCTTGCGTACCCCCACCTGAAGCACACCCGTGGCGGGGGCAGTCACCTTATACCACACCGTATTGCCGCGCCCCTTACGCCCAATGGGTTCTCCTCCCTGCTTTGTCGCCCCGGTACACGTACCATATACACAGGAT
The DNA here is from genome assembly GCA_045631705.1 of Akkermansia sp. Lineage (GTDB taxonomy): Bacteria > Verrucomicrobiota > Verrucomicrobiia > Verrucomicrobiales > Akkermansiaceae > Akkermansia. The sequence continues at coordinate 14,588 of JAZQVE010000048.1, forward strand.
ATGCAGGATGCGGCATTTTCCTGATTCAGCGCGAATTCCGGTGCAAAGAAGTGAAGGTTGGCATCCTGGCTGAATCTGCCTATCAGCGCTTCGCGGTTCCGCCACAATTCTTCAGGAGATACGTTATATTCCTGGCATACAAGCTGGGGATTCTCCGAAAGCAAAAAGTAAAACAAGCTTCGGCAGAAAACCAGATTCTTATCCTTGTATGGCACCAGGGCAGGCAGCTCAATCGCATCAGCAAAATGATCGTTGACGCATTTTTCCCTTCCGCTTCTGCGATAAGTGGAAACAGCAGATGCGTGGCGCATCACAACGTGCGCGTTATTGGCCAGAAGCTTATGGCCAAGGGGTGATCCCCCCTGCGGGGCTCTCACATCAGGAGTAGACAATACACGTAGATTAGCACCTCTGCGTCTTATGTCAGGCTGGTTAGCCTCTGTATCCGTGGAATCAGCATAGCACATCAGCGTGCAGCAGTTATCTCCAAATACTCCAGATGCATCCAGCTCTGACTGCGGGCCACACTGCTCCATCTGCCAACTGGAATGGCCGGCCCCCAGCAAATGGCACACCTCATGTGCAAATGTGGTATCCGCAAAAATCGTACCTACATGGAAAGTAGAAGCGAACCCGTCACCCATGCTTCCGTCCGATTTCCGATACAGAGAACCCAGCACCCTGGGCCTGGCCACGCCCACGCAAATAGGTCCCTGGCGAACATCGAAGGCGGAAAACATGACAACCAAATCCGCCTTGGTCGAGTTGCGAGCCTCCTCCAGGCCGGCGATAGCGTATTGCTCGATTGCCTCCAGGTCCTTATCAATTCCAGCTCCATTCGCCCCCGTCTTCGTTGTGTACGAAGGAGCCTTGAACACGCCACAGCAATTAAAGCGAACCTTATCAGCAATGCCACTGTTCTGTAATACAGAGTTCAGCTGACTGATGGCAATTTCACTGACCTGCTCCGGCGTTCTATTGACCTCGGGATGCGCCAGCAGTTCCAGAGCATTGCGCTCATACACCGTCAGCACATCGATTACGGCCTGCTCTGCAGCAGACGGCAGCACACACAGTCCTACACCCAGCAGCATCAGCACCAGGCGCACCACACCCGGCTTTCGATTACCTGTCATACAAGCGATTGATAAAATTACGTAAACAATACTGAGAACAGTTGTTCAGATAGGATTCCTCCTTACCCTGCACCACGTGCATCAGGAACATAATCAAACACGACATGAGAAGCGCAAGCAGGGTTGTCCAGAATGCAGTGCTGAGACTTTCAATCACCCTGGGCAGAAGGTTCTCATCTGTAGGAGCCATGCCCGCAGCCTTACCCAGCGCATTGAGGATACCTCTCACCGTGCCTATGAAACCGAGCGTCGGAATGGCCCAGACGAAGTAACGCACCATGTTATACCCCAGGTCAATCTCGTTGCGAATAATTTCAATCTGAGCTTCCAGCACCGCACTGCACATGCTCACAGACCGGGAAATCTGGAACTGGGAAGCTAGCAGACGCACAAGCCCGGCCAGATGTCCACATCCGTTGCATTCAATCACACGTCGATGTACCATCGGCATCACCTCTGCAGTCAGCACCTTATCATGAGATTCCGGCAGAAAACGCAGATTGAGTTCCTCGCGCTGAAGATTCATGAAATGGAACCGGGTCAGCATCTCTGACAAGGCCAGGAAAAACGCAATCCACATGAAATTCTGCTCAGCCCAGAAATTCACCCCCTCCGTGGGTGACTTATCTACCAGGAAACGGGCCATATCCGGTCCCAGAGGCAACACATTGCAAAGCACAATCACCAGCAGAGCCAGCGCAACTGCCACGGCTCCGCAAATCAGACGCATACCCAAATGCTGATTCTTCATATTACCTCCTTAATGTATAATTTCTCCCCATTCATTACGATATGGCTCCCCCCTGCTCTCTACCGGCGGCGGAGCCGGAGCCTTTCGACGCATGCGCAGCAGGTCCTCGACGGTAGCAACGTGCATACCAAGCCGGACCTGAGTATGAAGGGTGACTTCTGCCTTCCGAATACGTGCCCACGCTCTCCGGTTGGTATCATAAACAAAGGTTCCATTGAAGCTCTGCATATCCTCAAGCAGAAAGACATCTTTCCCACGAACCTGGCAAAGACTTGCATGCAGGCGGCTCACAGTATCCCTGTCCTTGCCGCTTATCACGCAATCTGCCTCATTGCCTCTTCCTATAATCATGTCGTATTCCCTCCTGAAATCTATTTATCGGTTACCTCGAGGTTCATGGAAGACTATGCCCCCATCTGCCTTCACTTCAATCTCCAGCATATTGTATTTCTTTTCACCGGAAACAAAGCGATCAGGCGAAAATTCAAATGGGCGGAAAGCCCCGGTATTATCCTTACTGCTCCTGGTTCCGTCCGGAGTAACCACTGTCAGCATCACTCTGTATCCAGAAAACTGGGAGCGATTGGAGCGCACATTGTAAATCTTGAATCCTACGCGGTAAATACCGGGTGTAGCCTTGGGGTGAACCCACACTTCACCACCACCGCGTGTCGCATCAACCAGATAAACAGCAGGAGAACCTGAATGAGTCTTCTTCTTGAACGAATACTCCAGCCGTCTGCCATCAGGACCGGGAGCATCCACGTACAAATCCACATCATCATCATAACAAGTCGATGACCATTCAGAATTCCGTTCCTTTACTTCCCAGTGCATAGCAACGGAGATGCCAGGCACCGTGGCGGCCACAGGCTGAGGCTCCACTGGCTGAGGCGGCGCAGGCTGTGGCTCCGCTGGAGCTTCCTTGCGATAATAGGGAAATACAATGAAACACAAGACCATAAAAACCCCTAACGCAGAGCAGAACAGGTCTATCGCAGATAGCGAAAACACCGTTATTTCCCGTCTTGGTTTCATAAAGCAGTAACAATTTTCCTGAGAGAGAGCCCCACCCTCGACACCATTCTGCCGTCATACTTCTTCCGGCCACAGCATCAGTTAACAATTTATAATCTATCATTAATTATTCTCTTGTCAACAACAAAGTAGAATACCCCGGGGAAATTCCTCGGCTCCTCCCCCCTTCCTTGGAACACCACCCACCGCAAATAAACCGCCGGGATGCAGTATCGCATCCCGGCGGCAAATGAAATCAGAGTATTCAGAAAACCAGATTCTTAGTTCTGGGCAGCCTCTACCTCAGCGTAGGTATCGGCATAGGCCTTCTCGGCAGCAGCCTTGGCGGCAGCGGCAGCCTTCTCGGCTGTCACGGTCTCAGCGTCAAGCTGAGCAGCGGCAGTCTCATAGGCCTTGGCAGCAGCGGCATCACCAGCCTTGGCGGCGTCATACAGAGCCCAGAGGTTCAGCTTGGCCACAGCAGCCTTGTGAGCAGCGGTGTAGGCCTCAGCAGCGGCATCGGTGGCAGCTTCCTCCTCGGCAGTAGCCCAAGCGTGATTGTAGCCCTGCACATCGTTCCAGTGACCGCGGGTGAAGTCGGGGAAGGACACGGAGCAGTTGTTGTTGTCCATGGACAGGGAGCCGAGTTCAGCCAGGCAGCACCATTCGGCCAGGTCATACACATCCATGTCCAGGGGCAGACCGTTCTGCAGGCAGTATACCATGCGCACGTCCATGAAGAAGTCCATGCCGCCATGGCCACCCACCTTCTCTGCCATCTCACCATACTTCTTGATGATGGGGTGACGGTAGGTCTGGCGGAGCTTCTTCATGTTCTCCTCGCTCATGAAGGAGTGGGAGTCAAGGTCCTCCAGGTCGGGGGCGCCTTCAGATTCCTTCATGTGGCCGCTTTCCAGCACAAAGCCCTCGATGGGGTACTTGTTGGCGAAACCACGGGTACCGGTCAGCTGGAACAGGCGGTTGTAGGGCTGGGGGTTCATCACGTTGTGCTGAATCTCCACCACCTTGCCGTTCTCGGTGCGCATGAGGGTTGTGGTGTGGTCACCATTGCGGTATTCCGGGCAGGGCTTGCCGGTCTTCTTCTCCACATACTCCTTACCGTGCACGGACTTGGTGTCCATGGCCACGAGAGTCTTGAAACGGTCACCGCGGTGAATATTCATCACCTGAGCCACAGGGCCGAGACCATGGGTAGCGTACACGTCACCACGGTTCTCCATGTTGTACTTCATACGCCAACCGAGCTTCTCGGGGTCGTTGGCGGGGTTTACCCAGTAATCGCCCCAGAACGGGTCGAGGTTGTGGATGTAGGCACCCTTGGCGTAGAGCACTTCACCGAACACGCCCTTCTGGGCCATGTTGAGGGAATCGAGTTCGAACCAGTCATAGCAGCAGTTCTCCAGAATCATGCAGTGCTTGCGGGTCTTCTCAGAAAGGTTCACGAGCTCCCAGCACTGCTGGAGGTTCATGGCGCTGGGCACCTCGATGGCGGTGTGCTTGCCGTTCTCCAGAGCGCACTTGGCCACAGGGAAGTGGTGATCCCAGTCGGTAGCAACGTAGACAAGGTCGATATCGTCGCGTTTGCAGAGTTCTTCGTAGCCCTTGGCGCCGGAGTAGATGGCAGCGGGGGCAAGACCGGCCTTGCGGAGAGCCTTCTGGCACTTCTCGGCACGGGCTTCCTCATAATCGCACAGAGCAACAATCTCCACACCGGGAATGTAGGTGAAACGGGTAACAGCACCCGGGCCGCGCATACCAAGGCCCACAAAAGCCACACGCACCGTCTTCATCTTGGGGGCGGTCAGGCCGATAACATGCTGCTGACCTTCCGGACGAGCGGGAGTCTCCACCACGAGGGTGCCCTTATCCCAATGGGTCTTAGTGTCCGGGGAAAGCGACTGAGCCTGGAGCCCGCTTGCTGCGAAGAAGGCCAGGAACGCCAGCGTCAATACTCGATTCAGTTTCATATATTCTATTATACGTGTGAATGCTTATCTTTCTGTCAACTTTCTGGAAGAATTTATTGCCAGCGTTCACAGATTGATATCGCTGTACAGTCTAGTCATTATTCCGCCACAGGTCAAGCATATTCGCCCATGCGCACACAAATGAACACCGGAGCGCAGGAATCTCCTGCGCTCCGGGGAAAATGCATTTCTATTACTGATAAAAATCAGGCCTTGTAGCTATCCACCAGGGCGTGTGTGCGCTCGTGCACCTTGGCTACGCGAGCCTTGAGCTCGGCAGTGTAGGCCTCGCGCTCAGGCAGCGGACGGCGAGCCACGCCGGAAAGCACGGCAGCCTCGGCAATAGCGGGGCAAAGGTACTCAATCATGCGCGGGTCGAAGGGCTTCGGAATCACGTATTCGCGACCGAACTCGAGCTCCACACCACCATTGGCGGCCACCACTTCGGCGGGCACGGGCTGGCGGGCCAGGTCGGCCAGAGCACGAGCGGCGGCAATCTTCATAGCCTCGCTGATGCTGGTAGCCTCCATATCGAGAGCAGCGCGGAACATGTAGGGGAAGCAGCTCACGTTGTTCACCTGGTTCGGCCAGTCGCTGCGGCCGGAACCCATGATGCAGTCCGGGCGGGCAGCCTTGGCTTCCTCGTAGGTGATTTCGGGGTCAGGGTTGGCGCAGGCGAAGATGATGGGGCTGGGAGCCATGCTCTTCACCATCTCCGGCTTGAGGAGCCCCTTCTTGGAGAGACCGAGGAAGATATCGGCACCCTGCAGGGCAACCTCCAGCGTGCAGTCCTCACTCTGGGCAAACATAGCCTTGGTGGGGTGCAGGTCCAGACGACCGGTGTGGATAAGACCCTTGGAGTCAAACATGAAGATATTCTCGCGGCGAATACCCAGAGCCATGTAGAACTTGGCGCAGGCGATACCAGCAGCACCGGCACCGCAGACCACACAGCGCATATCCTGCAGCAGACGGCCGGTGAGGTGAGCGGCATTCAGCAGAGCAGCACCGGAAATCACAGCCGTACCGTGCTGGTCATCGTGGAACACGGGGATATTCATTTCCTCGCGCAGGCGCTGCTCCACAACGAAGCACTCGGGAGCCTTGATATCCTCCAGGTTGATAGCACCGAAGGTGGGCTCCATGGTCTTGATAACCTCAATCAGCGTTTCGGGCTTCTTGATATCAAGCTCGATATCGAAAACGTCTACGTCGGCATAAATCTTGAAGAGGAGGCCTTTACCCTCCATCACAGGCTTGGAGGCGTGGGCGCCGATGTTGCCCAGTCCCAGCACGGCGGTACCGTTACTGATAACACCCACCAGATTACCGCGGTTGGTGTAGCGACCCGTCACCGATGTATCATTGGCAATCTCCATGCAGGGCACGGCCACACCGGGAGAATAAGCCAGAGTCAGGTCATCAATGGTGAAACAGGACTTACAGGGCAGCACTTCCAGCTTACCGGGACGCGGCTGCTCATGGTATTGAAGAGCTCTTTCAGCTAAGTTATTACTCATACGCTCGAATTTGAGTGAGCGGGTATTATAGTCATTATTCCTCTTCTGGCAAGCGCTTATTTTGACTTCAACTAATTTTTAAGCGCCTTGCGTGTCTTTTATCCCTCATTTTTGCGAGGCAATTCGCAATCGTTGTTGCAGGAATGGCAGGTCATCCGGTTGTAATCTCCCAGAAAAAGAGACTTCTCCCCGCACCAAGGGCAGACAGCCGGGCACTTCATCAGGACAAAGCCCACGCCACACAGCAGGAATGCCAGAACCAGCAAACAGCCAATCAGCCAGCCCGCATTAAACAGGAACCCGCACACGGCGGAGGAAAGCAGCATAGCCGCACAAAAACCGAACACGCGATGGCAGAGCCGCGCGTGTTTCACTACCTCCGCCGGCAGTTCCACCTTATCCGGGAAGCGGGCCGCACACCTGATTTCACCCTCAATCCCGCCGCAGGACGCAGCGGGGTACATACGCCGGGCCTCCGAGTCCCACTCATGCTCCAGCACAAAGCACAGGTAACGGTCCCGCCCCAGGTCAAGGGTCAGCACCAGCTCTTCCTCATCATCCTCGCCAACCAGGCATACGAGTATGCGCCGCACTTCCGCACCTTCATACCCCACCGGTAACTCCTGCGGCACAGCATTCCCAGGCAAAGTATCCACGAAATAAAGCGCCACTCTGCCCTGCGATACATTGCCCACCCGGGCAGCCAGCAGCATCTCACCCAGGCGGAAATACAGCCGCTGAGTCTCCTTATCCTGCCACACCCCGCCCAGAGACAGATTCGCGGGTAAATCGATGATCTCAATCATAAGCTAAGAATAAACCCTGCCTGGCATCATCGGCACAGGCAGGGCTTGATACGAAGTTATCGCAAGGATTAATACTTGGCCACAACCTTCATCATCTCGTCCATCTGGGCCTCAATGGATTCCACGAGGGCCATCTGGGTGCGGGTGCGGTCGAGGTTGTGCTCGGGGCGCTTAATCTTGAAGTAGGTATCGCCCTCGAGGTAGTCGGTCAGGAAGCGCATACCGCATTCCATGGTGAGGAGCTTACCGGAGAAC
>JAZQVE010000049.1:0-4198 GCA_045631705.1 Akkermansia sp.
CTATGGACCTGCGGATGTGCGGCAGCTGCTGGAGGATGGGGCTGAGGTCAATGCCCGCAATGCGGAGGGACTCACGCCGCTGCTGAATGCCTACGGTATCTCCCAATCCTTGTTCGAGGATGATGACCAGATAGAGGATGCCGTGGAATCGGTCAGGCTGTTGCTGGCTCATGGCGCTGATGTGAAGGCCTGCACTCCCCAGGGGCATAATGCGCTGGACCTTGCGCTCGGGCAGATTTACAATGAGCCCCTGATTCAGCTGCTCCGGGAGCAGGGGCTTAAGCCCACCAATCCGGAATACGTGCTGGTCTGGCATGCCAGTCATAACCATGCAGCAGAGGTAAAGCGGTTGCTGGATGCAGGCGTTTCGCCGAATGCCTGCAGTGTGCAAGGAATCCCTGCCATCTGGGCCTCGATGCCCATCATCAATCATAAACCGCTTTCGGGCGAGTGCATGGAGCTTCTGCTGGCTGCCGGGGCAGATGTTTCTTCCTTGCGCTACGGTTTCTCGTTACTGGATGAGGTTGTCGTGTACGAAAGCTACGAGGAGATTCCTCCTCGCTACACCCAGCTCCTGCGTGACCACGGCGCGAAATTGGTCAAGTACGCGGAGGAGGAAATAGGGCTTTAAAGACTCTGCAACTTGGGATTTGTGGGGCTCAGCTTTCACGATAGTGGAAGCTGAGTATGCGGCACAACGTGCCGCTTTCGTACCGCCGCAGGCGGTAATTCATGCGCGGTGAAAGCCGCGCTTTCATACGCCCTAGGGCGTATTTCATCCACGGGCTTGCCCGTGGATTTCATTGAGCGACCTGTCTCGGCAAAGCCCGTAGGGCGGAGACGGAAGCGACTGGTTTCCGCTGCATCAGCAGCGGAACTTCCTATATACGAATGTTCTTGAAGCGCCATTCATAAGGATACGTAAAGGATTGATAATATTGTTCATGTGCTTTTCCCAATGATTGCAGAATTTTTAAACGTGCTGTTTTTCGGTAGTACCGCTGCTGATGCAGCGGTAACCAGTCGGCCCTCGGGCCTCAATGAAAACACGCAAAGCGTGATGAAATCCCGGCATACGCCGTGATGAAATGCAGTCGCTACGCTCCTACACGAAATACCCTCGCTACGCTCGGGTACGTTGTGGGGCTCTGCGAGCCCCACAAATCCCAGGTTTTCTGCGCTTTTGTTTGTGAAGGGGACGCTACGGCTTCACTCACTATCCTTTCCGCTGCGGAGGCCGAAATACAGGCCGCTGAGGGCGAACACAGTGTAGAGCAGGGTGAGGGCAAGGGCGGGGTGGCTGGTGTTCATGCCGGCGCCGGCAGCCCAGGCCAGTAGACCGCCGCCGGTGAAACCGATGCCCTGGGCAAGTCCAGACAGGGCGATTGTGCCGGATTCATCCGGTTCGGTAGCGGCGATGAGAGTCATGCCGACGGAGAAGATGCTGCCCAGCCCCACGCCAAGGGCCATGGCGGAGATGAGCCAGAATCCGGCTGGTGCCACCAGCAGCCCCCAGCACGCTGCCACGGCGAGCAGGGTGGCGATGGTCATGAGACGGCGGATGCCCCCCAGCCAGCGGATGGCAAGACCTGCCAGCAGTGCACTGGGAATCTGGCACGCAGTGGCAAGCGAAAGAACAAGACCGGCCTTGACCGTATCCATGCCCCTGAGATGCAGCAGGGTGGCCAGCCACACAATCAGCAGCCAGGAGCTGGCTACGCGGAAAAGGTAGTACAAGGTGACCATGCAGGCATTCCGTTGCTTCAGCAGCGGCCACATCGGGCGGCGGGTAGCAGCCTGTCCGGAGTGAATATCAGGACGGTGATGCATCATGTGCGCCCAGAGCAGGGTAGCCAGCAGCATGGGCAGAGCCCAGAAGAGAAGCCCTGCCTGCCAACCATCCAGCAAGTGCGCCAGTGGCACCGCTGCGCCGGAGCCTATGGCTGTACCCAGGCTGACGCAGGCGGTGTAGGCGCTCATGACCTCCGGCAGATGGAAGGGCACAGCCTGTTTCACGATGCCCAGAATGACAGAGCCCGCTATTCCCAGGCCGAACCCGATGATGATGGTGCCGCCGAACAGTCCGTCGATGCTGCCGCTGCTTCGCCAGACTACTCCTGCTGTGGCTACGAACATGGCGGCGGTAATCAGATGCCCGGGGCGTATCCATTCCACCAGCCGTGCACCCATGGGGGCAGCCACGCCCAGCGCCATGATGGGGAGCAGAGCGAAGAGTCCGCTGCTGCCTACGCCCAGCCCCAGTGCGTGCCGCACCTGGGTGAGCAAGGGGTCTGCCGCCGAGAAGGCTGTCCGCAGGTTCAGGCTGATGAGCAGGAAGATGATGATGAAGTGTGCAAGTGCGTGAGAGCGGGGCGTAGTGGGCATACGATTCACTCATACCTCTTATGCCCTGATACTGCAATCTAATTCTCTAATTGCTGGGGCTTTGGTGGGGTATGCCGCACTTAGCGCATCCATACCTAAAATTATGCTGGAAATGCGATTGGATTTATGGTATGGTCGCCGCGCTATGTTATCAGATCGTACCAAGGCAGGTATACAGCGTGCGCCGCATCGCAGCCTGATGCGCGCCACGGGCATGACGGATGAGGATATCCGGAAGCCGTTCATTGCTATTTGCAACTCTTTCAACGAGGTTATTCCCGGCCACGTGCACCTCAACAAGGTGGCCGAGCTTATCAAGGACGAGGTGCGCAAGGCTGGTGGCACCCCCATCGAGTTCAACCTTATCGGTGTGTGCGACGGTATCGCCATGGCCCACCAGGGTATGAAGTTCTCCCTGGCCAGCCGTGAGCTGATTGCCGACAGCGTGGAGACGATGCTTTCCGCCCACGCTTTCGACGCCTGCATCTGCATTCCGAACTGCGACAAGATTGTGCCTGGCATGGTGATGGGCGCGCTGCGTTGCAATATCCCGACCATTTTCTGCAGCGGCGGCCCCATGGCCGTGGGCAAGGGCCGCAATGGCGAAGACCTGGACCTCAACAGCGTGTTTGAGGCCGTGGCTGCCTGCACCGCCGGTAAGATTACTGAGGACGAGCTGCACTATGTAGAGTGCCATGCCTGCCCGAGCGCAGGTTCCTGCAGCGGTATGTTCACCGCCAATTCCATGAACTGCCTGTGCGAGGTGCTGGGCCTGGCTCTGCCGGGCAACGGCACACTGCTTGCTCTTTCTGAGGAGCGCAAGGAGTTCTGGCGTGCGGCTGCCCGCCGCGCTGTGGAGATGGCGAAGCAGGGTGGTCCGCTGCCCCGCGACCTCATCACCGAGGCTGCCATCGACAATGTGTTCACTTGCGACATGGCCATGGGTGGCTCCTCCAACACCGTGCTGCACACGCTTGCTTTTGCTGCCGAGGCCGGTTTCGAGTACGACCTCAAGCGCATTGACGAGATTTCCAAGCGCACCCCGAATATCTGCAAGGTGGCTCCCAGCTCCCGCTACCACATGCACGATGTGCTCCGTGCCGGCGGTATCATGACCATTCTCGCCGAAATCAACAAGATTCCCGGTGCCCTGAAGACCGATGTGCCCACCGTGAGCGGCAAGACGCTCGGCGAGCAGATTGAGGGCCTTTCCACCCAGGATCCCGCCGTTATCCGTACTCTGGACAACGCCTACTCCAAGGACGGCGGTCTGGCAGTGCTCTTCGGCAACCTGGCTGAGCAGGGGGCTATCGTGAAGAAGGCCGGCGTGCTGCCTGAGATGATGGTGCACCGTGGTCCGGCTGTGATTTTCGAAAGCCAGGAAGACGCTTGCGCCGGTATTCTGGCAGACAAGGTGAAGCCCGGCGACGTGGTGGTCATCCGCAACGAAGGCCCGAAGGGAGGCCCCGGCATGCAGGAAATGCTTGCTCCCACCAGCTACATCATGGGCAAGGGCCTGGGTAACTGTGTGGCCCTCATCACCGATGGTCGCTTCTCCGGCGCTACGCACGGTGCCTGCATCGGCCACGTGTCTCCGGAGGCTGCCGAGGGTGGTCTCATCGGCCTGCTCAAGGATGGCGACATCATCTCCATTGATATCCCCGCCCGCAGTATGAATGTGGAGCTGAGCGATGAGGAAATCGCCGCCCGCCGCGCTGTGTGGCAGCCCACCATGCAGGAAATCCCCAGCAAGTGGCTCAAGCGCTACCGCAAGCTGGCCACCAACGCCAGCAAGGGTGCTGTGCTTGCCTGA
>JAZQVE010000050.1:0-54281 GCA_045631705.1 Akkermansia sp.
CTCGGCGTAGAAAGTTGAGCTCTGCTCAGACTCGAAACCGGAAAAATCCAGCTCTCTTCCTACCTTCGTTCTCTCTGCTAAAACTCCCATGACCCAGAACAACATACCCCCTGTTCCCCCTATGAATCCGGAGCAAGCTGCCACGGCTGCCACAGCTGTGCCCGACACGGTACCCTATACCCAGGAGCCCATACATCATGATATCGACATCCGGCTCGGCCGTCCCGGTCGCGCCTGGGCTTATGCCTACAAACGCCCCTGCGACTTCATCACTGCATTAGTCGCCCTCATCTGCATATCTCCGCTGCTGCTGGTTATCATGCTGCTGCTCATCATCTTCCAGGGCGGTAATCCCTTCTTCCGTCAGATTCGCATCGGTCAGAACCTCAAACCATTCGGGGTGATTAAGTTCCGCACCATGACCAACGAGCGCGATGCCGAAGGTAAACTCCTTCCGGACGAAGAACGCACCACCCTCATCGGCAAAATCCTGCGCAGCACCTCGCTGGACGAACTGCCGGAACTTATCAACGTGCTCGTGGGGCACATGAGCTTCATCGGCCCGCGCCCCTGGGTACCGGAGCAGATGGAAACCTTCCCCATCGCCGTGCGCCGTCACCGCATGCGAGTTCGTCCCGGCATCTCCGGCCTGGCGCAGATACAGGGACGAAACAACCTCACCTTCCGCCAGCGAGTCTCCTACGACCTTCGCTATCAGAAGCGACTCTCCTTCAGACTCGACGCTAAAATCCTCTTCTACACCTTCTACAAGGTGCTCCGCCGCGATGGCATTGAGCAGCGCCCCGATGCACTGTCGCATGTCATGCCCCGTGTCCATGCAGCCACCCCCAAGGATCCCGAAACCAAGGGCCTTCGCGGCAACAAGCCCAGAGAATATAAAACCCCGGAAAAGAACTGATTCCCCGTGGAAACCTACTTCCAGATTCGCTACGAGTTCGACCGCGATGCCGTTCATGCCGGCATCCGCGAGGCTCTGGCAGAGAATCGTGCCGCCTATATCTGCGTGGCCGATGGCAACATCCTCACCATGGTGCATCGCGATGCCGCCTACCGCGCCACCGTGGGCGAATCCCTTTTCTCCATCTGCGATAGCGGCTGGGTACCCCTTTATCTCAAGCGACTTTATGGCATCGAGCGGCAGCAGTACTGCGGTGCCCAGATCTTCCGCGATATCGTCAGTGCAGGGGAGTACCGCATGGCTTTCCTCGGCACGAACGATGCCACCCTCGCCGACCTCCGCAGCGCCATCACCGAGTGGAATCCCGCCGTGGCCGATATGCCGTTCACCGCGCTCCCCTTCTGTGCAGTGGAGGATTTCGACTACCCCGCCATTGCCGCTGCATTGGAAGAGCAGGGGGTGGACATCATCTGGGTAGCCCTCGGCGCTCCCAAGCAGGAGCAGTTCATGCAGCGCCTCCGCCCGCACCTCCGCCGCGGCGTCATGCTCGGCGTCGGCGCCGTGTTCAATTTCTACAGCGGCCACATCCGCCGCGCTCCCTCCCTCTTCGTCCGCCTCCACCTCGAGTTTGCCTGGCGTCTCCTCACCGAGCCCCGCAAGCAATTCCGCCGCTGCTGGCAGATAGTCACCTCACTTCCTGCTATTTATCGTAAGGAAAGAGGATTAAAAAGTCAAGAAAAGTAGAGTTTTAATAGAAAGTGACCACCATATGAAAAAAATAATTTCCGTATTTGACACGAGTATTTGTTCCTATAATGTTGGTAACGATATTATCATGGATGCCGTGGGAAATGTGGTAGACGATATTAGACCTTCTTCTCATTTGGTCAGATTATCACCTACGGATATCTGCAAATCAGCCAGACTCTATAATGCAATTTCAGAAGTGACTTTCGTTGGTGGAACCAATATCCTCAACAATGACGTACGAAGAAATCTCCAATGGAATCTTACTCTCCATAACGTCCTCATGTTGAAGAATGTTGTCCTATTGGGGTGTGGATGGTTTCAATATGAGGAATCTGCTCCTACTAAGTATACCCAGTGGAGTTTGAATAGAATTTTATCGAAACAGTATTTGCACTCTGTCCGAGATAACTACACTAGAGAGAAGCTGGCGGGTATGGGGATTGATGCAATCAATACCGGCTGTCCGACATTGTGGGGGCTCTCTGATGAAAAAATGAGTAAGATCCCTGCAGCGCCTAGGCGAAAGGCTGTTTTCACCATTACTGACTATAACCGCAATCCGCAACGGGATATAAAAATGCTGCAGGCCTGTGAGTCGGTGTATAAGGATGGCCTTATCTGTTTCCCTCAGGGAACGGGTGACTATGAATACATAAAATCATTGGGCTATTATGATAAGGTGGATTTCATCTCACCCCGCTTAAAGGAATATGATACTTTGCTGGCCAGTGGGACTGTTGACTATATTGGCACTCGCCTGCATGCAGGAATCCGGGCCCTGCAGCATTCTGTCCGCAGTTTTATTATCGGTGTAGACAATCGAGCTATTGAAATGCACCGGGATTTTTCTATCCCTGTCATTTATGAGGATCAAATGGATAATATCGCCGAGGAGATGAGCAAGTCATATGATTGTACATTGTCGATTCCGTTGGATAATATCAAGCAATGGAAAGAGCAATTTATATGAAGGTAGTTCATATATGCGCCTCTATGACAGGGGGGGCGGGTGCTGCTGCGTTTCGTTTGCATCAAGCGCTTCGCTCTTCCGGAATTGATTCTGTCATGCTAACTATGTATGACGATAGGGAAGAGTTGCATGTACATAGCCTTAAACGTCCTTTATTGTATCGTATTTTAGGGCGTTTACCTTATATTGGTCAGCGAAAGTACACGGCTTTTTTTCGCAAGTATGAAGACGAAACACAGGCCCTGACATTTCCCGATGCTGTTTATGATTGTTCTCTGGACACGATTATTCAGTCAGCAGATGTCATTAACTTGCATTGGGTTGGTAATATGCTCAATTACCGGAAGTTTTTTACAAATGTCAGGAAGCCAATTGTGTGGACTTTGCACGATATGAATCCCTTTATGGGGGCATTGCATTTTGCAAGCGATATGGAGAAACTGCTTGGTGATGAACAGGCTCTTCGATTGGAAAGAAAAATTAGTGAAAAAAAAGCACAGGCATACAAGAATACGCTAAACCTTACAATTGCTCCGTTGTGTCATTGGATGAAGGAAGAATCTGCAGCCTCCGCGGCATTTGCAGAAAGGCCTCACATTCTCGTGAAGAATTGTGTGGATATAAATGTGTATAATCCGCAGGCTAGGGAAAGATGTAAACTGAGTATTAATCTCCCAATAGAAAAGAAGATATTGCTTTATGTGAGTCAGCACGTCAATAATCCCAGAAAGGGTAGTGGGATACTGCGAGCTGCAAGTACTCAATTACCTCAAAATTGTGTTTTGCTTGTTGTAGGGGCCGGTGCTATAGAGGGCGGAGATAATATTATCAATGTTGGGCTGGTCAATGATGCCTCTGAGTTGGCCTTCTTGTATGCTTCTGCTGATGCGCTTATACTGCCCAGTATTGAAGATAATTTACCCAATACAATGCTGGAAGCTCTATGTTGTGGTACTCCCGTGCTTGCTTTTAATCAAGGGGGGATGAAGGATGTGATAGAACATGGAAAGAACGGCTTGCTGTCATCAGAAATGACTGCGGCAGGATTGTTGTCAATGATTAATGCCTATTGTGCGAACGGTGTAGAGTGGGCGAGAGAAAGTATCTCGGAGCAAGCACATGCACGCTTTTCTCCAAAAGCTGTAGCTGGGCAATATGTGGAAATATATCGACAATTGTTGAAATAATATGTTTAGAAGATTGTTGAACTTACTTTGCTCTTTACGCTTTCTTCCTCACTTGTTTGTATATTACTCAAGTGCCAGAAGCTTGCGAGCGCTGCTCGATTACGAAAGAGACCGTTGGTTGGAAAAGAATGGTTTTTCCCAGACTGGCGTCAGGGGCTTCTTACGTTTGTTAAATATGTTCCCCGAGTATCGCAGCCTGTTTTATCATCGTACAGGGAAACAGAATCTTTCTATTTTTGCCGTAGGACAGACCAACCTGCATTTTCATACTCCTTCAGAAAAGATAGGAAGGGGGCTTGTCATATGGCATGGCTACTCAACTGTTATTAATGCTGTGAGCGTTGGTGAGGACTGTGAAATATGGCATCTTGTCACGGTTGGAAAGAAACATACCAAGCCAGATGAATTAGATAAGCCGAGAATAGGGGATAAGGTAAAACTCTGTACGGGGGCTATTTGCATTGGTGCAATTGAAATAGCGCGAGAAAGTATAGTCGCTGCGGGAGCAGTGGTGAATCAGGATGTTCCTGCGCAATCTCTGGCATACGGGGTACCTGCAAAAATAAGAGAACAGAGCATATGAAATTATCTATTATAACCATTAATTACAATAATGCAGAAGGCCTTCGACGCACGATGGAAAGTGTGTTGAATCAGTCTTGCAGGGATTTTGAGTATATTGTCATTGATGGCGGTTCGTCAGACGCCAGTAAGGATATCATTCTATCGCATTGTGATAGATTGGCGCATTGGGTGTCAGAACCCGATAAGGGAATATATAATGCTATGAATAAAGGGATTCAGGCCGCAACTGGTGAGTACTGTTTGTTCTTGAATTCTGGCGACTATTTGTATTCCGACTCAGTAATAGAAAATATTTTAAATATGTTATACAATGAGGATATCGTATCGTTTGTGACGATTAATACCGATGGTAGGATTTCTCATAGGAAGAAGGGTCCCGAAAACCTGAGTCTATATTCCTTGATAGATGCGTCGTTACCACATCCATCGACTTTGATAAAAAGGCGTATTCTGGAGCAAATAGGTGGATATGATGAGTCCTATAAGATAGTTTCAGATTGGATTTTCTTTATTGAAGCATTGATTTTTTCAAATGCGACGTATCGTACCATTGATTATAATCTGAGCGTGTTTGATCGGGCTTCCTTTAGCATAAGTTCTCATCAACCCGATTTGCGTAAAGAAGAGACAAAACGCTATATAAATAGCAGGTTGCCCCGTATTTTTCCCGATTATTTCCTGCCCGAGCATATGTACAATGCTTTGTGGTTTTTGAGGAATTCAAAGTATTCGCTTTTATATGCAATACTTAGTATTGGGTTGCGGGTGGTAAATAGATTATTTAGGCTTAGAAATAGACTATCAAAAAAGATTTCTGTATTTCAGATAGATTAGTATGCTTGGTGTCGTTGTTTCCATTTTGCGCCGTGTGAGAGTATCCCATGTACAACTTAGTACCCTTTTTGGTACTAGTAGTATAACGTGCAAGTGCAGGCTTGTCATACTTGCACCTCATCCCGATGATGAGGTGATGGGGTGTGGAGGTTTGATCCAGCGTCTCTGTAATCAGGGAATACCCCCACATGTCATCATCCTGACAGGAGGCGGTCAATCTCATTCTGCATGCTGTCATTTGTCAGAATCGGTTATTAAAGAAGAACGTCGGACTATGGCATCCCAAATCCTGCGAAAACTTGGCTTGCCGGCTGACCATCTTCATCTTCTGGATTTCCCGGACGGAACTATTTCTCCTTGTCATGGAGAAATGCAGAAGTTACAGAATCTGGTGGCTGAGATCCAGCCGGCGGCTGTATTCCTCCCTCACCATGGTGAAGGTTGGCCCGATCACCTGGTCTGTAGGGAGCTGGTAGAGACGATGACGGAGTTGGAAACATCTGCCATTTATGAGTATTGTGTTTGGCTCTGGTACTACAATGTCTGGAAATTGGATTGGAAACGTGCCTGTCTGCTGCGTATGACGAAAGCGGAACATGTCGCCAAATGCATGGCTGTCGATGAATATACAGAAAAGATGGCACCATGTGGCAGGCCTTGGTCGGGGGTATTGCCCAAGTTACTGATTTGGGCGTGTAAGTGGAATAGGGAACTTTATTTCAGGATTCGATAAGTATGAAAGAACTTGCTGTAGTATTAGGCCCGTCCACGTATCATACGCTTGGTGTAGTCCGGAGTTGTGGCGAATGTGGATTACCTGTTGTGCTCCTTTTGACAACAGAGGAACAATCGGTTCGCATATGCAGAAGTCGTTATGTCGTTGAAAGTAAAAATATCGAATGCAATTCATCTTCGATTAAAGAGGAAATAGCAGGAATAAAGAACCGTTATTCTCAGGTAAGTTTCGGAATCATTCCAACGGGTGATGCGGAAGCCTTGATCCTTGATGGTATAGATGGTCATATAGCTGCCGATGTGTCTGTACCTGGAGCTGGTGGCAATATGGAGTATTTGATGGACAAATACAACATGGTTCTGCTTGCTAAGGCATGTGGCCTTATGGTTCCTGAATCACGTATTTTTGATTTACGGCATAATGAGTGGGAGCATCCCCAAAGTTTTCCTGTTATTTTAAAACCTCGAGCAAGTGTATTGGGTAGAAAGGCTGATATTGCGGTTTGCTATGATATTCAAGAATATGATAGCGCCTGTCTGCGATTCAGGAATAATGCATGCTATGATATCCTTCAGCAGGAGTTTGTCAGCGGGTGTGAAATAGAGGAAATTGCTGTTCCTGGTGTTTGTGTTAATCGGGAAGACATTTTAGTGGCCGGAGTGGTTCACAAACGTCGTATAGCAGGGAATGGCAGTACGTGTTTTGCTGATTTCTGTCCTGATATTGATGATTTACCTTTATCTTCTATCCGGAACTTTTTAAGCTATTCTCGATATCAAGGAATTTTTGATATGGAGTTTTTGAAAGTTGAAGGTAATTATTACTTTATTGAATGCAATTATCGCAACGGCGCCTATGGCTATGCTGTATCACGTGCAGGAATTAATTTACCTGTACTTTGGACAACAAAATTGCGCATGGGAATAAAAGAAGCCAAGGCTGTAACTTTTATGGAGGAGAGAAGTGATATCCTCCATATGTTGAATGGTGAACTTTCGTTGCTATGTTGGCTAAAGGATGTGTTTTCTTGTCACGTTTTTTTAACGTACCAATTTCGTGATATGAAGCCACTATTGAGAGTTCCTAGTTTCTTAAAGAAAATCTTTTCATGACTGCGCTTATCTGCATGCCCTGCTTGCTGACTGGCGGCACCGAGATTCAGACGCTGAATCTCGTGCGTGCGCTTGTTTCCGGAGGTCATCATGTGGTGGTAGCCTGCTATTTTGAGTATGCTGAGGCCATGGTAGCTCGTTACCTCTCAGCGGGGGCAGAGGTGGAGCTCATGCAACCCGAAGGTCGGCGCATTGGTGGCTGGCGGGGATTGATTTTCTTGTATCAAGGCCTGCGTCGCCTGGTGAAACGATTCCGACCAGACATCGCCCATGTGCAGTATATGGCACCGGGGGCTCAGCCCTGTCTTTTCCTGAAGATGCTGGGTGTGCCTCATATCATTGCTACGGCTCATACTGATGCTCGTATCTATAAATCCCTTCGCTTGCTTCATTTTATCCAGCGACATGTAGTGGATGTGTTTACCTGCATCACCACCAGGGCCGAGAAGGAGTTTTTCGGAACATCTCAATTATTCTCGATGGATACGGTGCTTAAGAGGCATGACCATGTGACCATTTACAATTCCTTGCCTGATCACGTAACGCAGGCTGATGGTGCCCGCACGACCTTACCTGACGCGCCGGTCATTGGCGTGGTGAGCCGCATGGAGCATATCAAGGGAATGGACCTGGTTATCCCCGCCTTTGCAGAGGTGTTGAAGCAATGCCCGCAGGCGCGATTACTGGTGGTAGGCGATGGTTCTCTGCTGCCGCAGATGAGGGAACTGGCTGCATCCATGGGTGTAGATGATAAGGTGGAGTGGGCAGGGCGTCAGCCGCAAGAAAAGCTTTCTGCCTATTACGACCGAATCGATTTGTTCTGGATGCCGTCACGCAGCGAAGGCTTTGGCCTGAGTGCCCTGGAAGCCATGGCCCGAGCCTGCCCCGTGGTGGCTTGCAGGGTCGGGGGACTGCCTGAGCTGGTGTCGGAGGATTGCGGCCTGCTGTGCGAGGTGGAGAACGAAAATTCTCTGGCGGAAATGACGATACGCATCCTGCAGGATGCAACTGCCTATATCTCCAAATCTCTGGGCGCATGGCAACGAGTTGGTGAGTTCTCTATGCCGCGTTACACAGAATTGATGTTGAATCTCTACGAAAAGTTAAGATGTTTGCGCTGAATTATCTCTACTTCCTGATTATTACCATGCTCTTGCTGCAGTATCTCCAGCGCCGCAGTAAGAAGGTGAAGCATCCCCTGCTGCAGCGGGAGATTCTCACCTTCAGCGGTCCCGAGATGTTCTGGACCTTACTGTTCTCTACTGGTTTGCTGGCATTTTCTGCTCCGGCAGGGCTGGATCTGATGGCCTTACGCTTACTGACGCTCGAGATTTTCTGCCTGATGTGTCTTTCCTATGCCAAGGGGAAACCTGCTTTTCCCTTTCCTGTGGTCTGTTACATCATCTTCATGCTCTGGCTGGTGGTGGGATGTTTTTATTCACCCTCTCCCGCATACGGCGTGCGCGTTATTCTGAAATACCTGTACCCCTTGGTGGTGTGCTTGGCTGCATCGGCGGTGGTTCGTCGCCCGGAAGTGATGATGAAGTCTTCATTAGGTGCTCGTACTGTAGCGCTGGTAGCATGGCTCATCACCTTCACTTTTGTGGAGCATATATTATTTCCTGGGGTGTTTTGGTATGGTACAGCTCGGGCCATCAACTACATCAGTATCTGTATGTTCTCTTTGGCCTTGTATTTTTATCTGGGTAAGGAACGTAAGAACCTGGTTTATGCTATTCTATTTACTCTCCCTTGTATCCTGTGGGTTTTCCGTACCAGCATCATGGGAACAGTAGTGGGACTGATGGTATTCTCCTTATTCCGCTACAAAATCAAAGCATTACCCGTCATCGCCTTGATTGCTATACTTGGCGTGGCCTGTGTGTTCTACGTGCCGGCAGTGAAGGAGAAGATGTTTAAGGATGATACAGTGACACTGACTGATTTCATCAACGGCAAGGTGAATCAGGATAGTATTAATAGTAACGCTCGATTTGCCATGTGGGAATACTTTGAAGAACGTTTCTATAAGGATAAGGAAGTGCAGGGAAGTGGCACGGGGGCTACGCAGCATCATTTCTACAATAACTTCCTTTTCGGTGGGTTGAAGGTGATGCATAGTGACATGGTGCAGATGAAGTGTGACAATGGTCTGGTGGCTCTTTGGCTGTACTACTGTTCCGTAGTGCTGATGATAACTCATGCCTTTGTTGTATTCTGTCGTCAGAAGAACAGATGGATAAAAATCTGCGCTATCACGGCGGGTGCTTCCATGGCAGGGGTGGCGGTGACCATGTATTCGGACAATGTGGTGAATTATTCCATGTGTACCCTGAGTTATCCCTTTGGTTTCTATGGGATGATGCTGGGACTCCTTAAGGCAAAGAAGAAAGAATTATTGGTATGATTAGTGTTGTTATCCCTCTGTACAATAAGGAAAGACAGATTGCTGAGACGCTGCGCTCTGTCCTGCGGCAAAGTTTTCAGGCTTTTGAGATTGTGGTGGTGAATGATGGCTCGATGGATGGCAGCGTGGCCGCAGCCGAGTCGGTGCAGGATGCACGTATCCGCATCATCCACCAGGATAATGCGGGCGTTTCGGCGGCACGTAACCGGGGGATTGCGGAAGCACGCTATGAGTTCATTGCTTTTCTGGATGCGGACGACCGATGGAAGGCCGATTATCTGCAGACTCAGTATGTATTGACGCAGAAATACCCCGAATGCTCCGTCTTTGCCTGCAACTATGAGTTTGTGCATGCTGACGGTTCGGTGCAACCGACCATCATCCGTAAATTGCCCTTTGAGACAGATGATGGTATCCTCTCGAATTATTTTGAAGTAGCCAGTTGCTCGCACCCTCCCATGTGGACATCGGCGGTGATGGTTCGAAAAGAGTCTTTGCAATCAATAGGGGGATTTCCCATTGGTATCAAATCGGGAGAGGATTTACTGACCTGGGCCAGATTGGCATGCCATGGGATGATTGCTTATTCAAAGATTCCCATGGCTCAGTATGAGTTGTTGACTTCGTCATCAGGGGCTCCCCCAGTGGATATAACGAGGGTGGATGATGCTGTCTCAGTTGCGTTGAAGCAGCTGATTTCAGAATGTGCGTCAGTCGATGTTGAGCTCGGAATAAGTCAATATTTAGCGTTCTGGTATAAAATGAGGGCAAGAATAAACCTGACACTAGGTAACAGGGTGGCAGTTGTCCGGTGCTGTCTAGCTTCGTTGAGGCTGAGCTTTTCTGTGAAGTGTCTGTTGATGATATGTATGGCATTATGCCCCATTAAGTTAGTGAAATATATATTTTCCTCGCGCGTATGAGAATTGCATATTGTATACCCTCCTGTCATAAATCAGGAGGAATGGAGAGGGTACTGTCTATCAAGGCAAATTACCTCGCTGACGTTTTGGGGTGGTCTGTGACTATCATCACCACGGAACAGTGGGAGGGCGCTCGACATTTCGTTTTTTCAGATAAAATACACTTTGTCTGTATGGATGTGAATTATTCCCAGGATGTGGGTGTATTATCGGTGATTGCTAATAGGTCGAAACGTAAACGAGATCATAGACGGAAACTGTCATCTTTTCTGGGTAAAGAGAAGTTTGATATTTGTGTTTCCATGTTTTGTCACGAGATGACCTTTCTTGCGTCCATCCCGGATGGAAGTAAGAAGGTGTTGGAGTTGCATTTCTGTAGGGAATTCAGATACTTGGATCAGCTTTACAATGGTAAGGGGCTGATTTCCCGTTTTATGGGTTGCCTTCAGACGAGAATCGAACGAAGGGCGATAAAAAACTATGATGCGTTCGTTGTTTTGTCAAAGGAGGATGCTGCTAACTGGGGCGATGCATATAAATGTACAGTGATTTCCAATCCTGTAGAAGAATCTTGCGCAGGAGAACCGGATTATTCGGCAAAGCATGCAGTGGCAGTAGGCAGACTTTGCCCTCAGAAGGGCTTTGACTTATTGATGGATGTGTGGGCCGGATTGCCTGAATCGTATATAAAGGAATGGAGATTGGCGATATATGGAAGTGGAAATCAGGAAGAATTAAAGCAGAGAATAAGCATCTTAGGTTTGGAAGATCATGTCCAATTGTGTGGCGTGACAGATGACATACCTGCAGTGTTGAGAAAAGCTTCTGTTTTTTGTTTCTCATCCCGATATGAGGGGTTTAGCATGGCTTTGGCAGAGGCTATGGCTGCGGGTTTGCCGCCTGTTTCGTTCTGTTGCCCATCCGGCCCATCTGATATTATCGAGCATGGTGTCAATGGCTACTGCGTCCCCGTAGGTGACGTGGCTGGGTTTAGACGTTGTCTGGAGGGGTTGATGCGTAGTGAATCGCTCCGCAAGGAACGGGGCAGAGCCGCACAGACCTATATTCATGCCAATTATTCATTGGACAAGATTATGAAGCAGTGGGTTGAATTATTTAATCAATTAACACAATGTTGCTGATGAAAGTTTTATTTTTTGCCTCGGATTTTAAGATAGGTTTAAGTTCGTTGCTTACGGCACAGGTTTGCGCTTTTGTTCAAACTGGTATCAGATTGCATGTTGTCAGCAGTGAAGGTGAACAGGAACCTGGACTGCATGCCAGGCTCCAGGAAAAGGGAATTGAATATACCATTATTGAAAATATGGATGCTCATGATTTTTTTATCCAGAAGGCTCGTTCCATACGCCGGTTGATGAAGACTACGGGTTGTAGTCATGTACACGTTCAGAATAATTGGCAGCTGGCACTTGTTGCTTGTGCTAAGTGTGGCATGAGAAAGGCACCCAAGGTGATTTATACTCTCCATGGTTTCCGCCATAATCATCCTATCAAGGCAAAAATAGCCAAGTTGGTTATAGGAACAGCCTTATTTTTGTGCGCAGATAAGGTGATATGCATGTGCCAGTATCTCAAAAAAGAGTTCGCGCTATTGCAACATAAGATAGCATTGCTGCCACTAGGGATAGATGACGCATTCTTCGCTCCCTCTCCTTTGCCTGAAACGAAAGGCCTGAGAATAATTTTCCCTGCCCAGTTTCGCGAAGGCAAGAATCAGGATATGATTATACGAGCCTTTGCCGATTACCTCGTACAGACAGAAAATGAGGAGTCGCACTTAACTCTTCCGGGAAGTGGGCCCAAACTGGATGAAATGAAAGCATTGGTTGATTCATTAGGCATCAGTAATAGAGTATCGTTCCCTGGACAGTGTTCCAAACAGCAGATTGTGGGACTGTATAAAAATAGTAATGTAGCGGTAGTTGCCAGTAACAGCGAGACATTTGGTCAGAGTATTGTGGAACCGTTTGCTATGGGGCGTATAGTTGTTTCGCGTCCTGTAGGAATAGCTCCCGATATTATCCAACACGGAGAAACCGGGTATCTTTTCCTGAATCAGGAAAACTTGACCGATATATTTATGGAAATTGATAATCAGTTTCCTGCCGCTGTTACTAAAGCGGCAAAGAAACTGGCGGACATGTTTCAATGGACTGTTGTTGCTTGTGGGTATAAGAAATTAATAAATAGTTTAAAATGAAAAGAGAAATCCCAATCATTACTATGCCCCTCTGGTGGGTTAAAGAAGATACAAATTATGGCAGCTTGTTTCAGGCGTATGCTCTCCAATATATACTTAAGGAGCGAGGGTTCGAGCCTATATGGGTTCAGTACGATATAACTACACAAAATGGTTTATTGTACAAGTTCCTGAACATGAAAAAACAGTTGTTTCGTTGTTTGAGATGGCCTGAACGCCTCATAGGCAGGAATACGCGGAAAAGGCGGATTGCTGAGTTCAAAAAAGAAAATTCGCGAGATTTTTCCCAATTTATTTCATCCAAGTGTGTTGTTTCTGATGAAATTTTTTCGTCGGAAGAGGCTTTGCGTGATGCTTATAAAGATTGTTACGCTGCAATTGTAGGCTCTGACCAGATGTGGATACATTCTGAAGCTCACTATTTCTTGTCATTTGTTCCAGCGTATAAGCGTATTGCTTATGCTGTTTCTGCACCATGGGGGGAAAAGGATCGATTTTGGGTTCAAAACCTGAGAGAGAAAAGTCAAAAGATTCCGGCATTATCCGTTCGCGAGCAGGCAGGTGTACAGCTCCTTCATAAATTAGGTGTTGCTCATGTGCGCCAAGTGCTCGATCCTGTACTATTGGTAAATAAAGAGATATGGGAAGAATTGATAGATGAAAGTGGTATCGGGGATACGGCTCCGCCGTATGTACTTGGTTATTTCCTTAATGGATTTTCGTTGGCTGATATCTGCTGGGATGAAATACAACGATATAAGCAACGATACAACCTGGCGTTCAAAGCTATTCCAAATCAAGGGACAGAGGCGTTCCTTCCCTCTGATGTGATGGTCGCACCTTCACCTGTGCAATTTTTATCTTTGTTTAAAAATTGTCAGTGTGTAATAACAAATTCTTTTCATGCAATAGTTTTTGCTATTATCTTTGAAAAGCCTTTTGTTATTATTCCTCAATTACGCGAAAGAATACATCAGAATGCACGGTTTGAATCAATCTTAAGAACTTTAGGAATTCAAGACCGTATGGTGCGAAGAGAGCGAGGAATAGAAGATATAATGGAAACAGTAATCGATTACGAAAGTGTTGCCGTAAAACTTAACATATTGAGAAAAGAATCACTGGATTTTTTAGAGGCGTCTTTGGATAAGCTGCATGAGAAGAATGAATGAAACATAACATATAGCATATATGATGATTACTTTACCGAAGTTGCCCACAGAAAATAAAATGTGCTGTAGCTGTGGGTTATGCGTAGCTAAATGCCCTCGAAATGCCATATCGATGAAACTAGATGATTACGGTTTTTTGCGACCGGCTGTCGATGCAACTTTGTGCATTGGTTGTCACCTGTGCGAGGCATTTTGTAAGAAACATGAGCCTGCTGAAAATCATGACATTTTATGTTATGAAGGTTTCGCAAAGGAAGAAGCTGTTCGGAAAGAGTCATCATCGGGGGGGATTGCATATGTAATATCACGGTATGTGATTCGCCAAGGCGGTGTTGTTTACGGTGTTTCATCAGACGAAAAGCTGGAGGCTATATATACACGAGTAGAGGAAGAATCAGATCTTAAATTAATTCAAGGTAGTAAATACTTGCAGGCAGATGCAAGTGCTGTATATAAGCAGATAAAACAGGATTTGCAGCAAGGATTTCTTGTGTGTTTTTTTGGACTGCCTTGCCAAGCTCAGGCGGTTAGACTCTTGTACGGTAATAAATATATGAATTTATATATCATAGATATAGCATGTCATGGCGTTCCATCCGTATATATGTTTAGAGCCTATATGAGAGATTTGGAATTGCGCTATGGGGCTGTTACAAACTTTCGTTTTAGGGATAAGTCTCATGGGTGGCGCGCATATGAGATGAGTGTGAATGGAAAATGTGTGCCCAATAAACATAATGATTTCAAGACGATGTTCTTATCTGGATTCGGGCTCAATGCTGCGTGTTATAGCTGTGGCTATGACGTGTGCAACCGTACTTCTGACATATCCTTAGGAGATTGTTGGGAGCGCCCGGATAAAGGTGCTGCTGATTACAATGGTGTTTCTAGTATTGTAATTCATTCGAGCAAAGGTATGGATTTAATACGTTCAATAAGTGAGGATATTCATATTGAACCATTGTCAAGTCATATAGTTTGCCAGAATACAGGCATGAGAAAGCGGAGACATTTGGCGCCTCAGAGAAATGAGGATTTCATATTAATGTTGAAGAAATGTTCTCTTTCTGCATGTAAGAAAAAGTTTTATGCGTGGTGGGGAACTGAACGCTGGGGAATAAAGATAGGTAAGACTTATTTTATGCTTCCTCGTATCGTCCAGTACGCTTTTTGTAAGTTGAAAAAATGGATGCTGAAAAACTGACTGTATGAACAAAAATAAAATACTTTTTATAGTTCCTTTGCCGCCTCCTGTACATGGATCCAGTATGGTGTGTCGACAGATTCAGCAGAGTGAGAAAATTAACGCTGCCTTTGACTGCCGTTATGTGAATCTGTCCACTTCACGCGGCAATGATGAAGTGGCAGGATTCTCTCCTCTGCTTTTGCTGAAAAAAGGAGGGAGGTTTCTCGCTTCCTTCCTTCAGACTTTTTGGCAACTGCTCGTTTTTCGTCCTCACAAATGCTATGTGGCGATTGCTTGCCGCGGTGTGGGCTTTCTGAAGGATGCTCCCTTTGTCTTACTGGCTAAAATGTTCGGCTGTAAAATTATCCTGCACCAACACAATAAGGGTATGGCGGGGTATGTGAATAGGCCTGTTTATCGTTGGCTGCTGCCCTTGGTATATCGACATGCCACGGTAATCCTGCTTTCCTGGTTGCTGTATGAGGATGTTTCTGCTGTGGTGAAAAGAGATCAGGTAAGGATTTGTCCTAATGGAATATAAATACTAATGATTGGGCTATGAATGTCGTCGATAAGAAATGTGTTGAGTTCATTAAGGGGATTGCGTTGCTACTTATGGTGACGCATCATGCTTTCGGCTTTCCTTATTATTATATAGAGCCTTTTTCTCATTTAGACTATGGTGCATTTGTATATGTCGCTGATAAAATATTTAAGATTTGTGTTCCTGTATTTGCTTTTATAACTTCTTATCTGTTTGTCTTGCATAAGGATAAATCGTTGAGATATGTATGTTACAAAGTATCTCTTTTATTTGCTTCATATTGGGTCGCATTAATAGTTATGCTGCTGGCACATTATTTTACGACAGATTTCTCACTAGATATTTGCGATATATTTAATGAGATGTTTGTAATCGATGCGCAGGTGGGGAGGTTTTCCTGGTATGTGTGGTTTTATGCCGTATGTATGCTTATTCTTTATCTGATTGTAAAAGTGGAAAGTCTATCCAAACACGCAAGTTGGTTGAACAATCTTGTGATGTTTGTTGGAGTCATTGTGTTTTCAAAGTGTACCGGCACCGGGGATTTATGGGAGTATACATGGTTTCCTGCCGTCATCATGGGGTGGTACATTGCAAAATATGATTGCTTTAATAAGTTGTTCGCTTGGTTAGATAAGCGGATTGATCATTGGCAGCACTATAGTGTAGGATTCGCAGGCCTTGCTTTATCCCTGCTCATGTGGCATGCTTTGACCTACGTGCCAGTTTTTGCGGCAAGATTGATTGCCGTTGTGCCTTTTGTGCTGTTTAGCATTGTATTGGCGAGGTCTGTGCCTTCTGGGTTATCTTCGTTTTTTGCCGTACTTGGTCGGTACAGTTTATTCATCTGGTTCATTCACGCAATATTCTTTTCTGTGGTGACAAGAGATGTATGGCAACCTTTGGTTTATACATACTGTGAACCTTGGCTTGTTGTTCCATCCATCATTGCGATTTGTTTACCAGTATCCGTTTTGCTGCCAAAGATTCAAAGCGAATTGAATAAGAAATTAAAAGTGATTTTTTTCTGATGTTTCATTGCCTTTCCATTTCTAATTTGAATACATCCAAGGGAACTTTTGTGCTGCTGGATGCGGCGGAGATTTTGCTTAAGCAGACTGTTGATTTCCATGTGCATTTTGTAGGCGCGCCCACAGCTGAGATTTCAGAGGAGCGCATGCAACGAGAAATTGAGAGCAGGGGCCTGCAAAGGGTAGTCACCTACCATGGCCGTCAGTATGGTGAGGAGAAAGAAGCCCGCTTTGCCGTGGCTGATTGCTTTGTGCATCCTACCTTGGATGATTGTTTCCCTCTCGTTATTCTGGAGGCCATGCAGCATTCTCTCCCTGTGATAGCCACACCCGTAGGAGCCATACCGGATATGGTGATTGATGGAGAAACGGGGATTATTATAAGGAACCCGGATGCTCATGCGATTGCTGCTGCCATGGCGAAACTTATGCAAGACGCGGAATTGTCTCTATGTATAGGAGTCAAGGGCCGCAACTTATATCAGCGCTTATATACAGAACTAGCATTTGAGGATAACCTAATGGCTATCATAGGAGAATAAATATAGTTATGAGCGAAATTAAAGCAGGAGCAATTCTGAATTACGTTCGGGTGTTTATGGGGGTTGGGATAGGTTTTTTCATCTCCCCTTTTGTATTGTCTCATCTGGGGGTTGCAGAATATGGCGTCTATACTATTGCCGGAACAATTGTAGGCTGGCTTGCATTGTGTGATTTTGGATTAACCGCATCAACAACAAAGTTCCTGAGTGAATATCAGGCCAGAAAAGATGCGGATGGCGAAGCTAGATTCCTTGGTAATGTTACCTATTTGTTTTCCCTGGTTGGTTTGGTCGTATTTATTCTGGGTCTTGCAGTGTATCCTTTTCTTAATCGGATATTTCCGCATTTTTCGGTTGAGGAATTACGCTTGTATAAGATATTGTACATTATATCGTTGATTAATACTGTGTTGATGTTTCCGTTGCGCAGCATTGCTGGTATATCCTCATCTCGACAGCGGTATATCGTGCCTGGTATTGTGAATGTTATATCATCATTCGTTACGGCATGTAGTACAATTGTGCTTTTGCTGATAGGGTTGAAATCTATAGCTTTATCTATATCTGCTGTGACCATAGGAGTGTTGTGCATGGTGTGGAATGTATATTATTGTTTTGGACGCTTGAAGGCGCGAATTAACTGGAAAAGTTTTGACCCACTATTGTGCAAAAGTGTGTACGCGTTTTCTTTTTGGATGTTTCTGGATCAGCTGATTAGTATTTTTAACTGGGGGTGTGGGAATATGGTAGTAGGTATGACCTGTGGTGCAAGCGAAGTCGCAGTGTTTTCATACGGACTTATGTTGATGCAGTATTACTTCATGGGGGCAGGTTGCCTGTCAGGTTTATTCCTTCCCAAGGTTGTTAAGGCTTGCCAGGAAGAAAATACAAACGAAAGGTTGACAGAAATGTGGATTCGAGTGGGGCGAATTCAAGTCGTTATTTTAGGCATAATGTTATTCGGCGTGGTTGCTTTTGGTCGACCGTTTCTGTATTTGTGGATTGGCGCCTCATTAGGTGAACGAACAACGGAATCCTGGCTTGTGGCTGTGCTGCTTATTTCGACGGTCACGATGCCACTAGTTCAATCGTTAGGACACCAGATTTTACAGGCTCGCAATGCTATAAAGGACCGCGTTAAAGGCATGTTGTTAATTGCTATGTTGTTTTCTGCTCTTGGTTATTTTGTGTCGATAAAGTACGGCGCTGTTGGTTTTGCTAGCTGCGTAGCCATATCTTTTGTAAGCGGACAGTGGTTGTTCTTAAACTTTCTGTATAAAAGGAAAATAGGTTTGAATATTTGTGCTTTTTTCAGAGGGGTTGGTCAGAATTTGCTGTTGCCATTTATTTCTCTGTCTATTATTGTTGCTATGGCTTTTGTATGCAAGCCGTTCTGCGAAACGTGGGTAGGGCTGGGAATCGGATGTTTTCTTTATGCCTTGTTCTACGCGTTTGTTATGGTAAATTTTTATTTGAAAGAAGAGGAATTAAACTTATTGCCGACAACGGTGAAGCGGTTTAAAATTTGTGGTAAAAATAAAACCAAGTAAAAGATGACTCGAAGATTAGATACGATACGAGCATTGGCTATTTGCCTTGTCATGCTTGGACATTCTATCATTGTCTATGATCCAGGATGGAATGTCATCAATTCTGCGATTGGTGCGCCATATTTCGTTTTACTGAAACAAGGTATCAATCTTGTTCAGATGCCATTATTTTTTGCTTTGAGTGGGTACCTGTTTTTCTTTACTCTGCAAAAGAAAGGAAGTTTATGGGAGTTGATGAGAAATAAGTCAGTGCGACTCATGTTGCCTTTTTTCGTGGTAGGCTTTTTTTTTATGATTCCAATCAAGGCCTTACTTGCTGTACCAGGTTATATCCTATCACAGGGGGGGGGTATCGAGTGCCTTATGTATGATTTCCTCAAAGGGTATAATGTGGGGCATTTATGGTTTTTGCCAACACTATTTGCAATCATGCTGGTTTGCTTCTTACTGCTGCCGAGGATTCAAAATCTTTGGCTTGATATTACAGTCATGTCTCTGTTTGTATTGTTAACAATATTGCCCAAACTTATTTCAATTCCTGTCCCTTATTATAGTTCATTCTGCACGAATGCCTTTGGGTTTGTCATGGGATATATGATGCATAAACATTCATCCATCTTTGAGCCCCGATGGCCTGTTTTTGTTTCTATATCTGTGTTAGTTGGTGCTATTGTATTAATGCGGGCCCATTTGCCTCCTTCAAAGGAAGTCGCGTCTTGCGCGCTGGTCTATCTGGCGTTTCGTTATATGCCATCTCTCGATTGTCCGATAATAAAGGCTATTTCTAAAAACTCATTCGGCCTTTATCTGTTCCATTCGCCTCTTATTTATTTCGCTTTTATGTTGTGTCCTGATATCCATCCGTTTTGGATGCTTGTTATCAATTTTGGAGTGTGTGGAATTATCGCTTTCCTGTTGACGGAGCTGGTGCGTAAAGCTCATCTTGGCTGGGTTATAGGAGAAGCGAATAAGAGAATATAGTCATGCAAACGAGTCGGTTTTCAGGACTTGATTTCATCCGAACGCTGGCGATTTTCAGCGTGATTGGGGGCATTTCTTTATGAATACCGGGTTCCAGAATGTGGAGTTCGGTGGGGCAGCGATGTTTGTGCAGGGTGGGGAAAGCGTTTCTTAGGGGCAAGTGTGTTGCATGTCCCCATGCCCGGCGTGGGTAAAGGTGAAGCTGCTGCGATTCTAAGAAATCTGTACACGGTATTCCTGGTAGAAAGGGATGCCGTGTTGTCTCTTCTCCTTTATTATCTGCCTATCTCTCTTCTTAGTATTGCTCGTCAGGCCGATTCTAATTGGGTGGCAGGGGCTTAGAACTGGGCGCCGAGGGTGAGCTGGAGGATGGGGTAGATGTGGAGGTGGTTGGCGATTTTGAAGAAATCGCGGGCTTCGTGGCGGATGGAGGTTTCGTACTGGGCGCTGGTGGCGGGTTTGAACTGGCCGCGTTCGCCCTGGTAGCGTAGGTTGCCGGTGCTGCTGGTGCGGAGTTTGCCGTCGCCCATGTAGGCGAGGCCGAGCTCGAGGCTGTAGTAGAAGGTGTTGCTGTCGAGTAGTTTATCCTGATAGCCGATGCCGATGTAGGGCTGGGCGTGGTTCCAGGAGTATTTGCCGGAGATGTCGGCGTAGTCGCCGTCTGTAATGGAGTAGGTGATGCCGCCGATTTCCACGTTGGTGCTCATGCCGCGCTCGCGGTAGGCGCGGGTGCGGCAGCGCATTTTGCTTTCGCTGAGATGAAGGCCGGCGGTGAGGTAGAACTTGTTCCCGTCCATGGGGAAGTAGTCCAGCATGAGGCCGAGGCTGTTGCCGTAGATATTGAGGGTGGCCTGTGAGTCGGTCCAGATGTCGCGCTCGGAGTAGCTGAGCATGGCGCCGCGCAGGCGAAGGCGCAGGGCGGGGGTGAGGTGGTAGCCGATGCTCATGCTGGCGCCGAGGGTGCCGACTCCGGCATCGAGGCAGAAGGTGCCACTTTCTCCGGCGGGGGCGGCAGATTCCGCCACGGCGGGGGCGATGATGGTGCTGGTGTCGCCGCCGGTGACGGGCAGGCAGGCGAGGGCGATGAGGGAGAGGATGCGTTTCATATGGTTTGGCTGGTGGTTATCTGGCGGGGCGCTTGCGGTGGAGCATGCGGGTGCGGTTCAGGGTGGTCTGCGGGTTGGCAAAGACGCCGCGGAGCTGGCGCTTGCGGGATTCCTTCTCCCGCGGGGTGAGACGGAGGTCGGCATCGATGGCGGCGTAGGCTACTTCTGCTGCGGCATAGACGTCTGCCGGGGTTTCGGCAAGCCGCACGAGGAGCCGGTACTGCAGCTCGAGGAGCTGGCGCTTGTTGTGCGGGGTGGCGGCGGCGACTGCCTGTTCCACGATGCGGAGGGCGGCGGTGTCTGTGGGGGCGGCGGCTTCGGCCTCTCTGCATGTCTGCAGCGCCTGTTCAGCGGCGGCGGCGGCGCGCAGGCCGCTGAGATCCTGCGGGTCGTGGGCGGAAACTTCCTGCTGCAGGGGGATGTTCAGCTCGTGCAGGTCGCGGGGGATGAGTTTCCACGCGGCGAGGAGGGGGGCCTGCTTCTCCTCATCGGGCAGCCGGGCGGCCTGGCGCAGGAGCTGGTCTGCCTGCAGGCCGGGTTCCAGTTCCTGTTGCACGGTTTTGGGATTCCCCACAAAGCCGAAGAGTCCGCCGAGGGGGCGCCCCTGGGCATCGAGCACGAGGAGGGTGGGGAAGCCGTCAATCTGGTATTTGCTGCGCAGCATCTGGTTCTGCGCGAGCAGGGCGGTGTCTATTTCCGTGTGCTGGGGCAGGTCGATTTCCAGGAGAATGAAGTGTTTTTCGGCCCAGGCGGCGAAATCCGGAGCGTCGAGCACATCGGTGCGAAGGCGGCGGCAGTAGTAGCACCAGTCTGAGCCGGTGAATTCTGCCAGAATAGGCTTGCCGCTGCGGGCGGATTCTGCCAGGGCGGCCTCGTAGTTGGTTTTCCACTCGGCGGCGCCGGCGTTGAGGAGCAGGGCGGAGAGCAGGGGAAGGAGGAGGGTGCGCAGGTTCAGCATGGCCGTGGGGTGGGAAATTCTATGCCTGTCATTATAGCCTGCGATGCTGAGATTGCAATGATTTTCGATGTCGTCGACATGTGTTTATTCAGGAAATCTAAAAAAAGTTGCTTGCTTTTGCGTGGGGTATTTGTTAGTATACGGCTGTTGACGCTCCCTGACTACCCTATACCCGAGCCAACGTGAACAGTTGTATTGTCGTTTGGTTTTTTCGGTGTATTGTCGTCGGGGCAGAGGTCAGCATGAACCCTAACCCTACTACAAATACCCTATGATACCTGAAATCGAGAAACCGAGTCTGTTATTTTCCCTGCGTCGTAACCTGCACCTGGCCACGCGCCGCCGCACCTGGCGGTTCAAGCGCAATGCACGGCTGAATGAGCTGCTGCCGCAGCCGCAGGTGCCGGTGCGCCGCCACCATACGCTGTGGCGCAGTGTGGTGCCCGTGCTGCTGGCGGTGCTGATGTGCCGCGGGTGATTGATTTTCTGTTAATTGTTGTTGTGATTCATTCATGTGTGCGTTCAAGCCGCGTCCTCTTTGCAGGGCGCGGCTTTTTTGTGCTGTTGTCGGGAATCTCTCTTGCTATCCTGCGGGTTTCGGCTAAAATGGTGGCAGCATGGCAGGATTCCGCGAGATAACAGATGTGCAGGAGGCGCTCCGGACGTATTTTGGGTTCGATGCCCTGCGTCCCGGTCAGGATGAGGTGGTGCAGGCCATTCTCGCGGGGCGCGATGCCATGGGAATCATGCCGACGGGTGGTGGTAAATCGCTGTGCTACCAGCTGCCGGCGCTGTGCCGGCCGGGAATCACGGTGGTGGTTTCGCCGCTGATTGCGCTGATGAAGGACCAGGTGGACGCGCTGCAGGCCAGGGGAATTCCGGCGGCAGCGGTGAATTCATCGCTGGGGGCGGAGGAGTACCGCCAGGTGATGCAGGCGCTGCGCTGCGGCGAGTTGAAGGTGGTGTACGTGGCGCCGGAGCGTTTTGCGCAGGAGGGATTCATGAACCTGCTGCGCGGTATGCAGATTGCGCTGCTGGCGGTGGACGAGGCTCACTGCCTGAGCCAGTGGGGGCATGATTTCCGCCCGGATTATCTGCGCCTGGGTCGGGTGCGCGAGGCGCTGGGGTATCCGCAGACGGTGGCGCTGACGGCTACGGCCACGGCGCATGTGCGGGAGGATATCCTCAGCACGCTGCAGCTGCGCGACCCGGCTGTCATCATCAGCGGTTTCGGGCGAGAGAACCTGGATTTTGCCATCACGCACTGCGAGGGACGCAAGGCAAAGTTTGAGCGAATTCACCAGATGGTGGCGCGCTGGAAAACGGGTATTGTGTATTGCTCCACACGCAAGAATGTGATGCTGGTGTTCGAGGAACTGGCCGCGCAGCATGTGAATGCAGTGGCTTACCATGCCGGCATGTCGGACGAGGAACGCGAGTTTTCTCAGAATGCCTTTGTTTCCGGCCGTGCAGATGTGGTGGTGGCCACGAATGCTTTCGGCATGGGTATTGACCGCTCGGATGTGCGATTTGTGGTGCATTTTGAGATTCCCGGCAGTGTGGAGGCGTATTACCAGGAGGCCGGCCGCGCGGGGCGCGATGGCGAGCCCGCCGCCTGCGAGCTGTTGTTCAACCATGCGGACCTGAAGACGCAGGAGTTCTTCTTCGAGGGGAGCAATCCGCCGGTCACGCTGATTCGCTCACTGTATAATTTCCTGCGTTTCGAGTGCGACCCTTCCACGCATGAGCTCCACATCACCGTGGATGCCATGGCGGAGCGCATGGGGAAGGATGTGAACCCCATGGCGGTGGGTACGGCGCTTTCCTGCCTGATTCATGCCGGGGCGATTCAGCGTTTCGATGTGCCGGGGCAGTTGACAAAGGGTACGCGCCTGCTGCATCCGGAGCTGAACTTCGAGTGTCTGGAGGTGGACCGCGCTGCGCTGGAGGAGAAGGCGCGCCGCGACCACCTCAAGATTGAGGCCATGACCCGCTTTGCGTACTCCACGGGCTGCCGCCAGCAGTGGATTCTGCAGTATTTCGGCGAGCCGAATGCGGAGCCCTGCGGACACTGCGATATGTGCGCTGCCCCGGATGATGGCGAGCGCGAGGAACTGCACGGCGAGGAGCTCTTAATTGTGCGCAAGGCTCTGGCCGGTGTGGCGCGTGCTTCCAAGCGCGGGCCTGCGGGTGAATGGGTGGGCATCTACGGCCGCGGCAAGGTTATGGACATGCTGCGCGGTGCAAAGAACGCCTCCATGCACCAGTATCTCACCTCGCTGTCCACTTATGGTATTCTCAAGAACCTGTCAGACGCCAGGATGAAGGCTTTGTTCCGCGCCATGCAGGATGCCGGGCTGCTGCAGCGCTCCGGGGATGAGATGCCGCTTATCACGCTGTCTGCCGCCGGTGAGGATGTGATGCAGAGCCGCGCGGTGCCGCGCATGTCGCGCCGCGGCTGGTGCGGTGCTTTTGCCATGCTGAAACCGCTGACTGCCCGGAAGGACAGAACTCGGAATCTGCTCGAAAGCATGGGGCTGGGACGCCTGGATAAGGAGCTGTATGAGCACCTGGCCGAGCTGCGCCGCGACCTGGCGGAGGAGTATAACATGCCCGCCTACCGAATCATGCACAATGAGACACTGAAGGCCATGGCCACAGTGAAGCCCACCACGATGGAAGCGGCAGAGCGCCTCAAGGGGGTGGGCCCGTGGCTGCGCACGCATGGTCTGCGCGCCTTTGTGGAGCTGATTCAGGATTACGAGGAGCGTTAATCAACCTCAGCAAATGCCCTTGTAGTCGTAACCCGCCTGGGTGATGGTGGCTGCCAGCAGGGCTTCATCCGCCGGCCCTTCGGAGGTGATGGTGACGGTGGCGGTCTTGTGGTCAGCCTTCACATCGGTGATGCCGGGCAGGGCGCTGAGCGCCTGGGTGACATGGCGTTCGCAGTGCGGGCACATCATGCCTACTACGGAAATGGTGGTTGTGTTCATCTGGATTGGTGTGGGGTGGGGAAGCGGGAGGCTGCGGAGGCGCAGCGCATTGGCCACCACGCACAGGCTGCTCAGGCTCATGGCTGCTGCGGCTATGCCCGGATTCAGCAGAAGCCCGGTGGCGGGGTACAGGGCTCCGGCTGCCAGGGGGATGGCCAGCACATTGTAGATAAATGCCCAGAAGAGGTTCTGGCGGATGGTGCGGATGACGGCCTGTCCGAGGGTGAGGGCCCCCACAGCGTCCATGAGTTCGCTGCGTACCAGGATGATTCCGGCGCTTTCTATGGCTACATCGGCCCCTGCGCCGATAGCCATGCCCACATCTGCGCGAGTGAGCGCCGGAGCATCGTTGATTCCATCGCCCACCATGGCTACGCAGAATCCCTCTGCCTGGAGCTTGCGCACCATCTGCTCCTTGTCCTGCGGGGTGACACCGGCGTGGAATTCATCTATGCCGGCCTGGGCTGCGATATGGCGCACGGTGGCGGCATTGTCGCCGCTCATCATCAGTACCCGTAGCCCACGCTCCTTCAGCTTCTGCACGGCCTCTGCGCTGCCTGGCTTGATGGGGTCTGCCACTCCGAGCTGGCCCATATAGGTGCCGTCGCAGGCAAAGTAGAGTGGCGTCACCCCCTCCGGCTGGTGGGCGGGCAGGGCGATGCCATGCTCCCGCATGAACTCGGCATTTCCCGCCAGGGCTTCCTTGTCGTTTATTCCGGCAGAAATGCCGCGGCCGGGGATATACTGCTGCCGGGTGATGGTCTGAGGCTTGTAGTTTGCGGTGTACTGGCGGATGCAGCGGGCCAGGGGGTGGGTGTTGTTCTGCTCCAGAGTGGCGGCCAGCTGGAGCAGGGAGCTGAGGCTCACCCCTTCTGCCGGCTCTACCTGGGCGACAAGGGGGTGCCCGGTGGTGATAGTGCCTGTCTTGTCCAGGATGATGGCGCTGAGTCGGCTCGTGTTTTCCATGGTTCCGCCATCCCGGAACAGGATGCCGTTTTCAGCACCTTTTCCCGCCCCGGCCATGATGGCAACCGGCGTGGCAAGCCCCAGCGCACAGGGACAGGAAATGACCAGCACCGCTATGGCGCAGCCCAGCGCGAATGGAAGGCCCGCTCCGCAGAAAAGCCAGATGCCGGCGGTAAGGATGGCCAGGCTCACCACGGTGGGCACGAACAGGCCAGCCAGCCGGTCGGCCAGGCGTGCAATGGGCGCCTTGGATGCAGCAGCCTCGCCTACAAGGTGAATGACGGTGCTGAGCGCAGATTCTGCGCGGGTGCAGAGAGCGGTGGCACGCAGGGCTCCGTTGCCGTTGATAGTGCCGGCGTAGATGCGGGCGCCGGGCTGCTTGAGCACGGGAATGCTCTCGCCTGTCAGGCTGGAATCATCGATAGAGGAGCAGCCTTCCGTCACTGTGGCATCTGCGGGGACCTTGTCTCCCGGGGCTATGAGCAGCAAATCACCGGTTGCCACTTCTGCGGCAGGGATGGTCTGCGGTTGCCCGTCCCGGAGTATGGTGGCATTCTGCGGCAGAAGCGCCTTCAGCCTGTTCAGGGCATCGCCAGTGTGGCCGGTGGCCCGGCTTTCCAGCCATTTTCCTAGGGTGATGAGGGTGAGAATCATGGCCGCAGATTCCAGGTAGACTACACCGGTGTGCAGCACCAGCAAATCAAGCAGGCTGTATATCATGCCGGTGGCGGCGCCCAGGGAAATGAGCGTGTCCATATTCGGAGACCGGTGCAGCGCTGTCAGTGTGCCCGAAATAAAGAATCTCCGGTTCAGCACAACGATGGGCACCAGCAGAAAGAACTGGAGCCATGAGGAGAGCTCGTGATGCCAGAAATGGTGCAGACCCATCATCGGCACCAGGCAGAGAAATGAATACATCAGTCGTTTCCGGAGAACGTAATCCTGGGGTGTGATAACCTCTCCGATGCAGGCGCCGTAGCCTGCATGCTCCACCGCTGCAATAATTGCGCCTTCGTTCAGTCGCGATTCATCGAACTGCACCCGCATGCTGCGAGTGAGGAGGTTTACCTGCACCTGGCATACTCCGGGTAACTGCTTCACGGCATTCTCCACGCGCGCAGAGCAGGCGGCACAGCTCATGCCGGTGATGCTGAATCGCTGGCTATTCATGTGTATTAGTCTGAACGAACAGCCGCACGGGTGCAAGCTTTTACCTTGTCACCTGAGAAGCGGAAGTCAGCACCTCATCCATGTTGTCGGAGCGGGAGCAGCTGAAGGCATCGCGGCCGGTGTTGTCCTTCTGGGTCGGGTCTGCCCCGTTCTGAACCAGCAGTGCTGCCATGCGGCGGTTATCATCAATCACTGCGTGCATCAGCGGGGAAACGCCGTTCTCATCACACATATTGGGGTCGACCTCCAGTTCCAGTAGAATCTGGGTGCATTTCAGGTTGTCGCTGAGCACGGCGGCAATCAGCGGGGTGATACCATCGCTCATGCGATTGAAATCGAAAGAGCCCTGGCGCTGGTGAAGAACGCGCAGCAGTTCGTGGTGCCCATTGTCTGCGGCATGCATGGCTGCTTTCAGGATGATATCTTCTGCCTGAGCCGCTTCGGGCTGGGCCAGAAGACCACGCACGGCCATCTTCTTGCCCAGAATGGCTGCAAGCTCCAGCAGAGAGCGACCCTCGCTGTCTGCCAGGGTGAACGGATTGGCGTGTCCCTGCTGCCACTTGGCGCTCAATTCATTGTAGGCTGCCAGTTCTTTGCTGTAATCCTTTTCCGTCTGGATGGCTACCCAGCTGCAGGAACAGAAAATAAGGAATACCATGGACCACACCACAGACATGACGGCCTTGCGCCTGGCAAGCGCCTGAGCCATGCTCAGTAGTCCATTGACAATGAAGCCCGAGACGCAGAGGGTGAGCAAGGCAATTTCAACGCCGGTGCCGGCTTCCATCCCCAGGCTGACCTTCCAGGAAAGCAACACGATGGTGACCAGAAGAAGGAGAGGATTTGTGATATCTTTCATGTGAGCTTATCAGGTGTTTGTGAAGTTGTGGATAAAATGAGAATCAAAGGTTTCCGGATTCCTTGGCGGGGGCTTCATCCTTGGCAGGGGCCTCTTCCTTGGCAGGGGCCTCTTCCTTAGCCGGGGCCTCTTCCTTGGCGGGGTCTTCATCCTTGGCGGGGGCCTCTTCCTTGGCGGGAGCCTCTTCCTTAGCGGGGGCTACTTCCTTGGCGGGGGCCTCTTCCTTGGCGGGAGCTTCTTCCTTGGCGGGAGCTTCTTCCTTGGCGGGAGCTGCTTCCTTGGCAGGAGCCTCTTCCTTAGCAGGGACCTCTTCCTTGGCGGGGGCTTCTTCCTTAGCCTGGGCTACTTCCTTGGCGGGAGCTTCAACCTTGGCAGGAGCTTCCTCCTTAGTTGCCTGCGGCGCTGTGGCTTCCTTTACCTGCTTTGTGCCGATAAATGTTTCGAAGAAGGCCATGAGCAGCGCATAAATCAGGAAGAACGAGCCTGGTACTGCTGCCATAATCCACGGGGAGCCTTGAATCATGTGCAGGGCGTCGGGCATACCTGGGTTGGCGCTGTTTGCCCACAGACCGACGGCATAGGTAAATAACTCCGTCAGTCCATACCAGAGACCGAAACTGATGAGCGTCGTGATGGCAACCCGTCCGCAGGCAGAGGCACAGAGCCAGCCTGCCAGGAATATCAGCGCAGCAATGGCGATGGGGACCTCGTAGGAGATGAGGGACTGGCAGATCTTGTTGACGGCATCGTTGTGATAAATGGCATTGGGCAGGGCGATGGCAGGGCCGCCGATGGCGTAAAGCAGGCAAATCAGTAATCCGAGTACGGCTGCGGAGAACAGCACATTCCACACGGCTTCCAGAACGCGGGTAAAGGAAAGAATGCCCAGCAGGACAACAGCAACAAGGGAGAGCGTCAGCGCATTGACCCCGCTGAGTTGTTCAACGAGGTTGGCTGAATTAAGGGATTGGAAAAAGTTTGCGAGACTGATGGTGGGAGACACCTGCACGTAACAGGCGATAGCCAGGATAATGATAATGCTGAAAATAACGCGGAAGAGAGAGGCAAGTACCTTCATGACTGCTCCATTTTAGGAAATAAGTCCCGTTTCGTCAAGGGTAAAGCCAATCCCAGTACCTGATAATTACGTCTGGAGCAAAAAAGAACCGCCGGATAGGCTCCGGCGGTTGCTGAAAGTGCGTGTTTTCTGCCTTTATTCCGGCAGACATTCGTCCTCCACCATCTGCTCCATCGTCTGGCGGCGGCGGATGATGCTCCACTTGTTGCCGTCCACCAGCACTTCGGCAGCCAGCGGGCGGGAATTATAGGTGGATGCCATGCTGAAACCGTAGGCCCCGGCGCTCATTTCGGCCAGCACCTCGCCGGGCTGCACATCGGCAATGCGGCGGTTCTGGGCCTGGAAATCGCCGGATTCGCAGATGGGCCCCACGATATCGGCCACGATTTCATCGCCGTGGTGTTCCTTCACCGGCCAGATTTCGTGGTAGCCTTCGTAGAGCGCAGGGCGGATGATGTCGTTCATACCGGCATCAATCATCTTGAAGGTCTTGGCCTCGCCCTTCTTCTCATAGATGCAGGTGGTGAGCATGGCGGCGGCATTGCCGACCATGCGGCGGCCCGGCTCGATGAGAATCCTGATGCCCAGCGGCTTGAGCAGGGGAATGAGGGATTCTGCGTAGCTCTGAATGGTAATCTGCTCCGGATGCGCGGCCCACCATTCCGGCTTTCCGGATTCCAGGCAGCCGTCATAGACGATGCCGATACCGCCGCCTATGGACCAGAACTCGATATGGTAGAGCTCCATGAACTTCTTCACAATGGGCAGCACCTTGACCACGGCATCCACGAAAGGTTGCTTATCAGTCAGCTGGGAACCGATGTGCATCTGCAGACCCTTGATATGCAGGTGGGGCATTTCGGCGGCGATGGTGGCGTATACCTGCTCAATGCGGGTGATATCCACACCGAACTTGTTCTCATTTGTGCCGGTGGTGATGTATTTGTGCGTGTGGGCATCCACGTGCGGATTCACTCGCACGGCTACGGGGGCCTTCACTCCCATTTCTCCGGCGATGCGGTTGATTTCGCGCAGCTCGTTCTCACTTTCGCAGTTGAAACAGTAGATGTTCTGCTCCAGAGCGTAGCGGATTTCCCGCTCAGTCTTGGCCACGCCCGCATAAGTGCACAGCGTGGGATCGCCTCCTGCATTGATGACTCGCCAGAGCTCACCGGCGGAAACGATATCAAATCCGGCACCCAGTCCGGCCATCAGGTTCAGGATTGCCTTGTTGGAGCATGCCTTCACCGCATAGGCCACGTGGGCATTCAGCGGGGCCATGGCATTGCGGAATTCGGTCAGGTCGTCGGCAATGGTCTTCTTGCTGTACACAAATACGGGTGTGCCGACGGATGCTGCGATATCTGCAAGGTTCACGTCCTCGCAGTAGAGGGAACCGTTCTTATAGGCGAAGGAATGCATTTACTTATTGGTATGTTGTTTAATCTTTTCAACGTGGGGCGGCGGCTCATCAGACATGATGGTGGCCACCCAGGATAAGTCGCGGGAGTTTTCCAGCGCGAGTTTGATAAGCACCATGATGGGTACTGCGAGCAGCATGCCGACAGGTCCCCATACCCAGCCCCAGAACAGCACAGCCAGTACCACCACCGTGGTCGCTATGCCGAACTGCTTGCCAAGGAAAATGGGCTCAATGCCGTTGCCGATGGCAAAGTTGATGCCGATATAGAAGAGGGTGATGATGGCTGCATCGCCCCAGCCACCCATGAGCAGGGCCATGATAATCGGGGGAATGGCTGCCACGATGGAGCCGATGGTGGGGATGTAGTTCAGCAGGTAGGCCAGTACCCCCCACAGGAAGGCAAAGGGAACATCCCATGCTGCGCAGGCCCACCAGGCCAGGGTACCCGTGGTAGCGCTGGCGATAGTCTTGATGAGCAGGTAACGCTGGATTCCACGCAGCGCAACGGTGAAATCCTCCTTGCCCTTGGTGCTGTTGGGCAGGCGGTGAAGATTACGCTTGAAAAGCTTGGATTCACCCAGCATAAAGGTCATGAGCACCAGCACCAGTGTACAGGTGGTCACAAAACTGATGGCCTGGCCGGAAACTGCCTGTACCATGCTGACCAGCTGCTGGGCGTCGAACACATCCTGCGGAGAGCTCACCAGTGCACGGGCCTGTTCCTCCATGCCGATGTGGCCGAGCCATTCCATGAGTTCATTGTATTTCTCCACCATGCGGGCGGTGAAGTCACCCTGCAGCGTGTCCTTCATGTCCGCTGCCAGGAATTTGATGATGCTGGCCACTCCGAAGAGGATGCCGCCATCTGCCGCGACAGTAGCCGTTACGGCGAGCCAGTGTGGGAAGCGGAGATATTTGCTGAGTAGTTTGGTGATGGCGTAGCTGATAATAGCCAGGAAGCCCGCCATCATGATGGGGAGGAGCACACTGCGCGCTGCCTGCAGCCCCAGGATAACGATAACCGCAGAGGCTGCGGTGAGGAGGAATCGGGCTCCTTCGCCTATAAACGCAGGACGTTCATTTCTGGTTTTCGAAGGCTCAGTCATAAAATTTTGCCACATTCTACACAGCTCCGTGTTCCATTTCAAGCGCAATCGGGGGTATGCCAGAAAAATCCCATAAACGGAATATTCTTTGCTTAAATGTGAAAAAAAGGACTGTCAATGCGCGCAAATTATGGTATAGAAAGAAAGCATGCATGTCGTAGTAGTGGAGGATGATGTGGATATTGCCGAGCTGGTGGCTTTTAATCTGGAGCGCCAGGGGTGGAGCTGCACGCTTGTTCACCACGGTTGTGATGGTCTGGAAATGATACAGCGGAGTCGCCCCGACCTCGTTATCCTGGATGTGATGCTGCCCGGTATGGACGGCATGCAGATATTCCGTTCGATGAAGGAGAATGAGATGACCCGCGGGATTCCTGTCATTTTCCTGACCGCACGTGGAGAGCTGGATGACCGGCTCGAAGGGTTGAGTCTCGGTGCTGATGACTATGTAACGAAACCGTTCAGCCCGAAGGAACTGGTGCTTCGTGTAAAGAATGTGCTGGCCCGGGCCAATGCCGGCGCCGCGCAGCTGGTGGTCCGGGCCGGGGCGCTGGTGCTGGATAAGAATACGCTTGCTGCCACGTTGGACGGGGCTTCGCTGGAGCTGACCACGGCAGAATTCAAGCTGCTTGCGTATCTGATGGAGCGTCCCGGGCGTGTGCAGGACCGCTACGAGCTGCAGCGTGTACTTTTCGGCTATGCCGATACCACGCAGAGCCGTGCACTGGATACCCATGTGAAGCGTCTGCGCCAGAAATTAGGTGATTTTGCCGGCTATATTGCTACTGAGCGTGGCGTAGGATATTATTTTAACAACCAAATCGAAGAATAGAAATGAAACTCCTTCTGAGTAGCTTACTACTGGCTGCTTCCCTTTGCGCAGGTGCTGCTGAATACGGAAACCTGAAAGATGCCTTCTGCGATTCCGAGAATAAGGTCATCTACGATGGTGCAGGTCGCTTTGCCGTGAAATCGGCAGTGGATACCGAGCTGGAACTCACCCTCGATATAGCCGCTCTGGATAGTTATCTGGGGTCCAATGACTACAAGCAGGGCCCCCTGGCCACCTGGGAAATCAGCATGCCCAATGGCCGCAATCTCATCTATGGCCTGGCGGACACCGCGCAGCACATCACCTGTTACTGGGATGGTAAGCCCTGGACAAAGAATGGTGTGGTGAGTTACGAAAAACTGAAATCCCTGGCTGTGGATGGCAAGGTGGTCCTGCGGGTGAAGGTTGCGCCCTCGCGGGGATTGCAGCTTTTCTGCGGCAGCGAGCTGCTGCTGGATGCGAAGGATTTGAAAACCCGGCTGCCTTTCGATACGACTCATGCCTATGCGGTGAATACTAATTACGTGACGGCTGTGGGTATATCGGCCGCTTCCACTCTGGATACGGATGGGTACAAGGCACCGGAGGATTATACCCAGGTGTTCACCCGTACGAAGGAAAAGTCCCTGGGGCGTATCATGTTCTGCGGCGATTCCATCACCCACGGCGTGAATGACCAGACCTGGCGCTGGCAGCTCTTCAAGATTCTGGTGGATAATGATATCGAAGCCCAGATTGTGGGTCCCCGCAGTGGCTACACCCCCGGCTACACGAATCTGACCACCAGTGATGCCGGGGAATCCTACGCCGGCGTGCCGTTCCCGAATGTGCACCTGGCTCAGTCCTCCGGCCGCACGCACAATATCATTTCCGGCTCCAATTCCGGCATGTCGGGCGTGAACTACGGCGGCCATTCCACCAAATCCGCCGCTGCGTCCTTCAACTGCGACACCTGGTGC
Organism: Akkermansia sp.; assembly: GCA_045631705.1. GTDB lineage: Bacteria > Verrucomicrobiota > Verrucomicrobiia > Verrucomicrobiales > Akkermansiaceae > Akkermansia. Next base: position 33,101 of record JAZQVE010000050.1, read on the forward strand.
TGCCTCATGGGGACGAATGACCTGCTTTCCGACCGCGGCTATTCTCCGCAGGAGTTTGCCACCAAGATGCAGAACATGCTGGGCGGCAAGGTGAGCGTGAAGGGTAAATACTACAGCTGGACACCCGGCTCCGATTGGGGGAACATGGGCCGCATCGCTGCAGATATCCTCAAGGAGGATTCGGATATCCTCTATGTGATGGCTGTTCCCTGCTGGGGCAACCACGCCAATAACAATGAGCCGGAGCGCCACGAGACTGTGCGGAATTACAACCTGTTGCTGCAGGCGTGGGTGATGAAGTATGCCAAGGCACATGGCAAAAAACTGAAGTTTGTGGATGTGAACAAGGGGCTGGTGGATTCCTCGCTTGAGGTGCCTTTCAGCTGGCCTGATTCCATGTCCAACAAGCCCGGCCGTGATGGCCTGCACCCGAATGAGCAGGGCTCCATGGTGATTGCCCATAATCTGGCGGAAGCGATGGGGATTCCCGGTCGCACGGCGGGGCTGGAGCGCGGCTCATCCGCAGCGTGGCAATCTGCCGGTAAGAAGGGAAGCATTGCTAGCGGAAAGTCCCGCACCGTGCAGAAAGATGCCTTTACCCGTGAGGATGGCTACAGTGTCGAGCTCCCCATACGTCCCCTTACCAGCGTTCTGGAAATCAGCCTTGGAGATGAGACTGGCGGCGGTGTGCTGACCGTGACCAAGGATAATATCAGCTGGGCTGGACGCACGCTCTATTGCTTCGGCCTTCCCGAGACGAAGAAAGTGGTCAAGCCTGAGTCTCTTCGCGTGGTGTGGCATCCCGGGTTGGAGGGGAATCGCCCCCTGGGATATTACGTCTGGGTGGGCGATAAGCTGGTCGGCCAGGCACTGCCTGCCGGTGCCAAGGCAGAGCAGGGGCTGAAAATCAGTGTCAAGAACGGTTCAGTGTCTCTTCCCTCCATCAAGTATACAGATTCTGCCAGCGCCCCCGCGGTGGCGGAAAAGCCTTGATTCCACGGGGCTACATCGCTATAATGCGCGCATGAACGCTTCCTTTGCTCTTATTTCCCTGGGGTGTGCCAAGAATCAGGTGGATTCCGAACACATGGTGGGCTGCATGGTTGAGTCCGGGTTCCGTCAGGTGGACCCGGGTGAGGCCGATGTACTCATCATCAACACCTGCGGCTTTATCGACCCCGCCAAGGAGGAAGCAATCAATACCATTTTTGATGCCGTGCGAGCCCGCGAGGCCGGCGAGGCTCCTGCCGAGCAGAAAATCATCGCGGCCGGCTGCCTTTCCCAGCGCTATGCCAGGGAGCTTTCCAAGGAAATGCCCGAGGTGGCCTGCTTCATGGGGGTGGATGAAATTACCCGCGTGGCAGAGATTGCCACTGCCTGCCTGAACGGCACTGCAGAGAAGACCTACACCACCAAGGTTTCCACCTATCTGCCGGACTGGGGGGTGCCCCGCAAGCTGATTTCGCCGCCCCACTATGCTTATGTGAAGATTGCCGAGGGCTGCAACCACGCCTGCGCCTATTGCGTGATTCCTCGCATTCGCGGCGGGCACCGCAGCCGTCCGCAGGCCAATATCATCAAGGAAGTGCGCCACTGGGTGGAGCAGGGGGCAAAGGAGATTAACCTCATTGCACAGGATACCACCTATTACGGCATGGATAAGTGGGAGAAGCGTGGCAGCAAGACTGCCGGCGTGGATTCCAGCCGCGGTGAGTCCCTGGCCAGTCTGCTGCGCGAGATTAACGATATCCCCGGCGATTTCTGGGTGCGCGTGCTCTATACTCACCCCGCCCACTGGAGCCAGGAGCTCATCGATACCTTTGCCCAGTGTGACAAGGTGGTGAAGTATGTGGATATTCCCCTCCAGCACATTGCGGACGGCATTCTGGACAGCATGCGCCGCAAGACAGATGGTGACTACATCCGCAATCTTATTCGCAATATCCGCGCGGCTGTTCCCGGTATCGGTCTGCGCACTACCTTTATCTCCGGTCTGCCCGGCGAATCCGAGGAAGACCACGCCGAGCTGCGGGAATTCATCAAGGAATTCCGTTTTGAACGCGCCGGTGTGTTCCCCTATTCCAAGGAGGAAGGCTCTCTGGCGGCAAAGATGAAGAACCAGGTGCACCACGCTACGAAGAAACGCCGCAGCAACGAGCTTTCCATGCTGCTGGCAGGCATTGCCGATGAAATCGGGCAGGAGAGTATCGGTACCCGCATGCGTGTGCTGGTGGATGCTCCCGGTATTGCCCGCGGCCCCTGGGATGCCCCGGATGTGGACGGCTCCATTCATGTGGACCCGACTCTGCCGGTGGGCGAGTTTGCCGAGGTGGAAATCGTGGATTCCATTGCCTATGAGCTCTTTGCCGATGGCGCAGAGGAGCCGGACTTTGATGAGGCCTGATTCCCGTATCAAGGTGGATTCTGTATCATTCACCCCCGCCGGAACCGGCGGGGGTGTTGTTTACCCTGTCTGCCACGTAGGAAATTTGCAGCCATTCGTGCAAAATGCCGAAAATTCTCTAAATTTCGAGTTGCAAGTTTGTGATGCCTGTGGTATTTTAAGGGCACCATGATTACAGGTACTACTCATAAGAAGGCTGCTGAGTGGGTGGAACAGATCCGCCAGCTCTGCAAACCCGATTCCGTCTACTGGTGCGACGGTTCCGAGGAAGAGAACACCAAGCTTTGCGACATGCTCGTGGAGAAGGGCACCTACATTCGCCTGAACCCCGAGAAGCGCCCCGGCTGCTTCCTGGCTCGTTCTACTCCTTCTGACGTGGCCCGCGTAGAGGAACGCACATTCATCTGCTCCGAGAAGGAAGAGGACGCCGGTCCTACCAACAACTGGAAGTCCCCGGCTGAGATGCGCGCCATCCTCAACCCCTATCTCGATGGTTCCATGAAGGGCCGTACCATGTACGTGATTCCTTTCTGCATGGGCCCGCTTGATTCCCCCCTTGCCAAGATCGGCATCGAAATCACTGACTCCGCTTACGTGGTCACCAACATGCGCATCATGACCATCATGGGCGAGAAGGTGCTGAAGCGTCTTGAGGACGAAGTGAACGGTGGTGGCAACCCCAAGCGTGACGGCTACGGCGACTTCGTGCCCTGCCTGCACACCGTGGGTGCTCCCCTTGAGCCCGGTCAGGAAGACGTGACCTGGCCCTGCAACAACGAAGAGAAGTACATCTGCCACTTCCCCGAGACCGGCGAGATTATCTCCTACGGTTCCGGTTACGGTGGCAACGCTCTGCTCGGCAAGAAGTGCCTTGCTCTTCGTATCGCCACTGGTATCGCCCAGAAGAACGGCTGGATGGCTGAGCACATGCTCATCCTCGGCATCACCGACCCCCAGGGCCGCAAGTCCTATGTGACCGGCGCATTCCCCTCCGCCTGCGGTAAGACCAACCTGGCCATGGTTGTGCCCCCGCCCGCTCTGGCCGCCAAGGGCTGGAAGACCAGCATCATCGGCGACGACATCGCCTGGATCTGGCCCCACGAGGACGGCACCTTCCACGCCATCAACCCCGAGAACGGTTACTTCGGTGTGGCTCCCGGTACCTCCTACAAGTCCAACCCCATCGCCATGGACACCATCAAGGAGAACATCATCTTCACCAACGTGGGTCTGACCGACGACGGTGACGTATGGTGGGAAGGTATGGACGGCGAGGCTCCCGCTCACGCCATCGACTGGCAGGGTAACGACTGGACGCCCGATTGCGGCCGCAAGTGCGCTCACCCGAACAGCCGCTTCACCGCTCCCGCTTCTCAGTGCCCCACGCTCGACCCCGAGTACTACAACCCCGAGGGTGTGTCCATCAGCGCATTCCTCTTCGGTGGCCGCCGCGCTACCACCATGCCGCTCGTATTCCAGTCCAAGGATTGGAACCACGGCGTATACGTGGGTGCTACCATGGGCTCCGAGATGACCGCCGCTGCCTTCGGCCAGATTGGCCAGGTGCGTCGCGACCCGATGGCCATGAAGCCCTTCATCGGCTACAACGTTGGTGACTACTGGCAGCACTGGCTGGACATGGGCACCAAGACCTGCGCTTGCAAGCTGCCCAAGATCTTCAACGTGAACTGGTTCCGCAAGGATGCCGAGGGCAACTTCGTATGGCCGGGCTTCGGTGACAACATGCGCGTGCTTGACTGGGTGCTCCGTCGCTGCCGCGGCGAGGTGGACGGTGTGGAGACCGCTCTGGGTATCTCCCCCGCCTACTCCGAGCTCGACACCGAGGGTCTCGAGGGCTACGACGAAGCCGCTTTCAACACCAACATGGCTCTCTCCGCTTCCGAGTGGAAGGCTGAGCTCGAGTCTCAGACCGAGCTGTTCGCCATGGTGGGTGACAAGCTGCCCGCCGAGCTTGAAGCTCAGCGCCAGGCTATGCTTGCCAAGTTCTAAAGCAAGCATCTGCTGAAAAGCAACCCTTTTTCCGCCGCTCTTCCCACAAGGAGGAGCGGCGGAAATCTATTTTAGCACCGGTGGTATCATTGTCGCGCTCCAGAGCCTTTATCCTGTTAAATTGGAGTTTGTCGGGCGGATGTTTCTGGTCGGAGCGGGGGACTTTAGTCCCCCCCAAAAACGGTTATGTTTTCGGGACCGAAGTCCCGTGCTCCGAAGGATTTGAGCCCCCGCCAAATCGTCATTTATCGCATAAAGAGGGAGCAGGCTCCAAAACGGTGTTGATAATTCAGTTAATTGTGAAATCTTTGGGCCCATGTGCAATTTGTAGTGTTTTAAAAGTGCGCTCTTGATTTCTCCTGTTGTTTATGATAGATTGACTATCGAGATATGAAAAGGAACTGCATCAAATCGGGATTGCTTTGTATGGTGGGGGTACTGTTGGCTGCGTGCAGCAGTGTGCCTTCGGGTGAGCCTGCGCCGTTGTCGCCTGCTCCTGCTGAGTTGCAGCAGGCGCTGATTCAGCAGCACGGGGCGACTATAGCGCGTACGCAGACCGATTTTCCGAAGGCGCTGAAGGGAGGCCCCGGCTTCACGCAGGAAACTGCGTGGAAGATTCTAATCAAGGACCGGGCCGCTGTTTCCTTTGAGTATCTGGTATTGGGGCGCCTTGGGCTTGGAGAGCGGCAGATGCAGGCACTCGTCGAGGAGAATGGGCGCTATTATGATATGCACATCATCGATGTGGAGCATGAGGGCAAGCACTATTCCGTGGAACAGTGGTTCGATATCACGCCTTACTTCAAGGCAATGTAATTTTTGTATCATGCGTTGCTGCGCCACAGCCTTGTTCCTGCTTGCGAGTGTTGTCGGTGCAGCACCGGTGTTCATTGCTGCGCCTGTGGTGGCGGAATCTGCAGCAGAGCAGGCGGCGAATCTGGAGCAGAATCGCAGAAAGCTGCACCGCCTGCAGGAGGCCGCCGGACAGTGTGTGGGGATGCGTCTTGTCTTGTCCGAGTCACAGCATGCCCGGATTCGCCGACCGGTGGAGCTGGCGCGTCTGAACGCGGTTGAGATGAGGCAGATGAAGGAACTCATTTCCCGGCTGAAGCCGGTTAAGTCGGCTCCCGCCGGTGATTTTGCTGCGCAATATGTGGTATCTCTTGTGTTGGAGGGGGCGGATGGCCGCTCATTGGCTTCTGTGGATTACATGGATGCCGCCCCGGAGGGGATGGTAAGCCCGGATGGCTATGCCCCCGGTGCCTCTTTCTCTCTGGATGCGTATGGTTCGGTGGCCTGGCATCTGCTCATGAAGGCGGATTTTGCCCGCAGCATTGCGCAGAATCCGGCCCCCTCGCGCTTGCGTCCCGGAATGCCGAAATTCGACGTCATTCCTGCACCTGCTCCGGAAGAAACGGAAACAAGCTCTCCATTCGATGAACCGGAGCAGCAGTATTACCATAGAAATTGCAAGGATTCTCACAAAGGGCATAAGCACAAGCGCTCGAACCATTACTGCGATCATCCGCAGAAGAGATAGAACCTGAACGCAACGTCGCGGGACGCAGGGCGCCGCGGCAAATGGAAAATTGTCGAGGGGTTGAGGATTAGTTGGAATATAGGCGGGCAGAATGCACGCGGAATTCAACACATTCAAAATTCTAATTCCCTGCAAATCTCCATTTGCCAATCGGAGGGTTTAACCTCGCATTTTCCTTCGCGGTCGGTATCATTGTAAATAAAGTTTTACAAAAAGAAACGTTAACAAGGAAAACTATTCGGTTGACGAAAATATACCTTGTCATGTGGATTCTGTCTTGTATAATAAAAGGCAAATTTTAACTTACCTGCCGTATTATATGAACGTATCCGACACAGATTACAGAAATTCTTGCCAGCTGGATTGTTGTTTCTCGAATACACGAGGACCGGCGATTTCTGGTTGGATGAAGTATTTCGCGGTAGCAGTGGGGGTGGGCTTTGGTGCGGTTCAGGCTCAGGAGCAGGTTGTCCAGAACTACTGGTGGATTATGCCGCAGGATGCTGCTGCGACAGGCAAGGTGTCAGGTAAGGATGCCTCAGTGCTACAGGAGGCCTGTGTATCCCGCCAGCAGGTGTTGCGCACAGAGGCGCTCCGTCTTGCCCGGGAATTTCGGGCCTCCGGTATGGAGCCAGGCCTGGCATATGAGGAAGCATGGATTAGAGTGTATAAGCGCAGCCGTCTCAGTTCAAACTGGGGAGTCGGCAGCAGCCGCCTGGAGGAATTGCTAGACCGCGTTGCAGCGGGGGAAACGGGCCTGAATCTCAGCGATGCCGACGTGCAGTGGCTGCTTGAGGCTCTGCTGGAGGATGATGACCGTATGGATACAGAGGCTGGTAGGAAGCTGCTGGAGCAGCTTTGCCTGCGTCTGCGTGCCGCCGGCTTTGGTCAGCAGCGTGTTGCTGATGCATATCAGGACTGCCTCATGAAGGAGTTCGCCGCTGCCATGAATTATGGAATGGACGGCATGTCTGCCTATCGTCAGGCTTTGTTCATGATGAATCGCGGGCGTATCATGCAGTCTCGGCAGCTGGGGTATCGCGCCCCATGGGGTATGGGTGTATATACCCGGAATCAATATCGTCAGACACCGAAGCAGTACAGCCTTACACTGGGCTCGGCCGATTCCTCCGCATTGGCCGGTACTGAGCAGCAGTCTCCTCAGGGATCAGATACGCTTTCCCCGGATTTTACTGCCGGCATGGATTTAACCGCCGGCGAAGTAGAGAATTTCCTTGCCTCATCTCCCGAGCTGAAGGATGATGAAGAGGAGAAAGACGAGCCGGAGGACAACGAACTCCTGACTGATGAGCAGGAGGCCATGGGGGCTGCTGCACCTGTGAATTACGCCCAGCCTATGCGACTTTTCGCCATGCGCTCTGCTGCCCCGGTAACTCTTGCCGCCGCCGATGCTCCGGTACTTACCTGGACCGGCTCCGGCTCCACCACCTGGGTCGCAGGGAACTCGGCATCGTCCTCTGCCTGGCAGAGCGGTGCTATCTTCCAGAATGGGTACGAGGTTGTATTCGGTGATACTTCTACAAGTTCAACACGAAATGTTTCCATCTCCGGTATTGTAGCACCCGGACTTATAACGGTAAATGCCACAAATGACATTGCTTCTAGTGGCGGTGCTGCGTCTCATACATTAGCTTCTATCCTTGAAGGTTTAAAAATTCTTGGATCGGTGGGTAAAGTTAATGCATATGTACAATACGGCTATGCTTTTCTGGCTGCTGATTCTTCTGCATGTATAGCTGATGTCAAGGATGCACAGGGGAATATCATCACTCCTACCAGAATAGTGAACCAGGGTGGTTCTACGCTTGTATTGAACACAGCCAATTCGTTCACTGGTGGTGTGGAGGTTGAGAATGGTGCTTTGTATCTGGGCTGTGTCAATGCTGCAGGTAAGGGCGCAATTACTCTGCATGGAGATTCCACATGGAGTCGTTTTGAAAACACCAATTCGTCCTCTACTCACAAAGAGATTACTGGGGCTGAACTTATTATTAATTACAATAGTTCCAATGCATCGTATAAAACTCCGTCCATCAGTAACTCCATTATTGTTGCTGGTACAAAGGGCGAGAATAATCAGGTCCGTGTATCTTTTGGTACAGGTTCCTATGGGGAGACTCGCCTGCCTGCAGAATCCCGTTATGTTTCGTTGAATGGTGGTGTTTTTGGTACAGGTAATCTCTATCTGTATGGCTATACTTATTCTGCGGATTCAGAATATAACTATGTTTCATCCTTCGCTATTAATAAGAGTGGGTTGAACGAGTCATATCTTCCTTCAGATGCTCCGGAGTCGTTTACGGGTACTGTGTATTTACGCAATGAGTTCAACTCTGCTTCCGCTTCCGGACGAAACTGGTTGCCTGGTGCGTTGGTTGGTGGTGCTGTGCAGCTTGTGCTGGCTGACGATGTTTTTGCGGATGCTACCATTAACATGACCCGGGAGCAGACCAGCAAGACAGTGGGATGGCATGGTAGAGGTGGCAGTTTGTATGGCACGAGTGAGCAGAATGTAGCGCAGACATCAGATAATATTCTGGTAATATCCGGCGCTACAGAGCTGAAAGGTTTAGAGGCGGATTTCCTTGGCTCGGCCTGGCGTCACGATTCTACCAGGTATGCCTTATTCTTCACAGTAACCTCCACCATGTTTGAGGAGGAGAAGTGTAGCCAGGATCATGAGCGCTGGCGTGTGCGTGTTGTGACTAATAGTGCTACGTCACTGACATTGAATGATTCTGATGATACGCATGTTTTCTCCGGTGCAATGGGTTTTGCTCAATCTTATATACAGGCAGGCCAGGAATATATCAACGAGTATACAGGCAGCGATTCAGATGCAAGTTTTTCTGCTGGAGGAGGAACGTTAGGTGTTGAATCATTAAGCCTTATTAAGCAAGGCTCTGCCAATCAGTATATTCATTCGGCAAAGCTGAATACCTTATCACTTCAGCAAGGTAAGATTGGGTTTAATAATCTTTCCCTTAGTGGATACTTGAATCTTACTTCCGGCACAACTTTGCAGCTAGGGGTGACTTCGAGTACTGTAGCGGAAGCAAAGGGATGGACGTCGTCGACGAGTTCTTCTTCAGTTTCAATTCAGAGCGGGAAGGAACTTCTGATTATTGCCGCTGCTGATGGAAATAAGAATGAGATTGTCAATGTGCAGGGTTCTATTACCATGAATGGAGGAAGTGATATTATGTTCTCTGTTCTGCGTCCGGAGCTTGGCACAAATGCAGGAACGGCGCTGCTGCAGCTTACGGGAAGCCTGACCCTGGGCGCCGATATACCTATTAACGTGAATTTCACTAGTGTGGAATTTGCTAAGAGTTCTGCAGGTAAAACATATTATCTTATTTCCGCAGATAAGGGAATCACGATTAATGGGAAGGATGCCTCTAATTTCCAGACGAGATATATTCCGCTGGGGAATGGTTATTATGGTATTCTGAATACGCAGAATTCTACGTCTGTGGATTATCTGGTGATGACGGTGAGCGGTGACCCTCGTCGCACATGGTCCGGCAATGTTGGTGACAAGGCAACCAGCAAGGGGGTGTGGACGGCTGCAACAACTGATGCCATTGACTATACATGGAAGGAAAATCATAATTTCATGAATGGTGAGGTTGTATTGTTCGGCAACCTTTACCAGCCAACTGCCTGGAGTGAAGGCGAGTGGGGGGCTTCCAGTACCAACACGACCATTGTGGGTGATGTGAAGCATTCCGGCACAACCGGAACAGTGTCTATCGATGGTCAGGACTTCCAGCTGGTAGAAATTCAAGGGGAGGTCAGACCTGTTTCTGTCGCCATTAATGCTGATTACCTGCGGCACGATGTGGAAGTGGAGGATGATACTAATTACTACTTCTATGGCTCCGGCAGCATTGGTGATGCTGTAAACAGTGAAATTAAATTGCCGAACTTTGTTCAGGGAACTGAGGCATGGCAGACCTACCTGCGTAAAGGAGGCACTGGAACGGCAGTCATTGCTACGGCTAATACCTTCAGTGGCGGTTCGGTAATTGAAGGTGGGCGTTTGGTGATGCAGCACAAGGATGCTCTGGGTACAGGAGGAATCACCATTCAGAACGGTGCTATTCTTCAGGGTGACTTTGCAGATGCCAGTCGGTCTGGTTCTGCCTATACGGGCGAAGGCATGGATACGACGACTATCACGAACCCGGTGTATGTTGCTATCTTTATTAATTCTGATGGTACCATTTCCTCATCTGATGTTGATGGACGCCTGTCAGTAGCGCACGATAAGAAACTTGTCCTTTCGGAATTGAACGGTGGTGCTGAGACGGTGTTGACGCTGTACGGTAATTCTGCCGTTCCGAGCGTAACAGATGAATTCACCTATTTCACCTATTCCGTTTTCAAAGTGTTGGACCCCGGTTCGTTTTATGGCACGGTGAAGATGGATGGTAACCTTATGGGGCAGACAGGTGATGGTGGTAATGTCCAGATGGAGATTATGACCACCACGAAGGCTACAGACGGTGGCAACTGGCTTAATGCTACGGTTGATCTCGGTGTGCAGAATGGAACGAATCGTACGGTTCTGGCCTTGGATGCTTTAGGTACCACAAACTCGGTATCTGCACAGGTGGCTCAGATTGCTGCACTGCAGGGTAAAAGTGCCGATGGTTCGCGTATCAATTCATCTGTGCTCAGTATGAGTCCGAACAAATCTATCACGCTGGAGATTATAGGCACGAAAAATGGCGATTATGATGGCGTGCTCGGGTTCGGAGATTTTCAGAAGACGGTGGATTATAATGCGACTCAGACTGGTATAGGGCTTGTTCAGCATCACTATGGGCGAGCAGGTGAGGGTGAGTTGAATGTGAATAAACTTGGCTCTTCCGTTCAGTTTGTCAACAGCGCTTGGTTGAATCGTCTGGAGGTTGGTAAGGTGTCGGGCAACATTGCCGGTGGCCGTTTTATTGTGGATGAAGCCCTGGTGGTGAATAGTCTTCAGTGTGCTGATGGTTCGCACATATCGGTGGGTGTGGGGGTAAGTGACAGTGCTTATGCTCTTGCTATTGGTCAGGGGGGTATATTGGCTATCGATAACGATGGTTCGACAGATGCCTTTGCCGGCCTGGGGGCAGGCATTCCGAAATCGTATACAGTAGAACCTTCTGGACAAAATGGTGAGACCATCACCGTAGAAGTGGCTCCTTCTGCTTTCATTTACCTAGCAGATGGTGCTACCATCTCGGCATTTGGTGATTGGAAGACCAATCGCCAGAGAACAGAAAGCATTAACGGAGCGAATGTAAAACTCGAGGTCGGTATTGACATCGCCACCGGTGCTACGGTGACCTTCAACACGCATAACTACACGCCGGACGAATACATCACTGCATCCAATGATGTGTTCGGGCGCTATGACGCCAGCCATGCCATCCAACTGTTGGGTGCGATGACAGGCTCCAATGTGAACCTCATTTTCAACAACGAGCTCATCAGCGCCGCGGCGCTGGCGGACGGCTCTGCCACCAAGCGAGCCGATGGCCTGGGCTACGATGGCGAGACCGGCACGCAGATGGGTTATGTGGCTATCCGCGATATTCACCAGTTCACCGGTGATATCACGGTGGAGGGCATGACGGTGCTGCAGGTTCAGAACACGAATAGCACTGCCAATGCCGACAAGGCTGATATGGACATCCTGGTGCAGGGGAACAACGCAGCCTTGCAGTTCCTGGATAGGGTGACGGACCAGTTGGATGGGGTGACGGACCAGTACATCAACAACCTGGTGCTGGAGGATGGCGGTCGTATGCTGCTGGGTGGTACCCTGAAGAGCACCACCGGAGGAATCTCTGCTGTAGATGAGACCCAGGCGGAATTGAGGATTCAGAACCGTGCCGGGCAGCAGGCCTTGCTGTCTGATCTCGATATGGTAAAGACAGGCTCTGACAAGAACAAGACCATCAGCATCGGCGGCACAGATGCTGACTCCCGCATGGTTGCGCAGAATGCGCATGTCACCTCTCTTGATACAGATGAGGGATATGATAAGCTGGTGATGCATGATACTGATCTGCACGGTAGTGTGGTTCAGCTGCATAAGGCATGTGCTCTTGATCTGACGGACGCTGTGCTGGTTGACAGGAACTCCGTGGTTTGCGGCTCTCTTGGATACAGTGAACTGGAATCGACTTCCTCAGCAGTGCAGGGGCTGGATGAGCTGTCCACCACAATAAAGGCCGCAACGGAGACTGCAACGGTGGGGGCTGCCACTACGGTGGAGATGACGACTTCCGGGCGCACGGTATATACCTGCGACAATGGTGCACAGATTCTGCATGTATATGCCGACCAGTTCCAGAATGTGAATGTGACAGGCAGCGGCCTCACTCTGATTCTGGCAGATGATATCTGGGCCCAGGCTCATGCTATGGGTATGGAGTTCCTTGCTATTCAGGTGGGCGGCGAAACCGGCCAGTTTGATTTGCAGAAGAATTTCTCTTCTAATAACAGCAGCTTCACTCTGACTGATGCATGCGGTCGAAATTTGACTTCTGACTGGGTTTCTTCGTCTGCTGTGGAGGTTTACATGGGCACCACTAAGGTATCTGTTTCCGGAAATATGCTCTGGATTCGCGTTCCCGAGCCCGCTACAACTACGCTTAGCCTGCTGGCTCTGACTGCGCTGGTAACACGCCGCCGCAGAAAGAGCTGAACATTTTGTACATTTAAGTCAACGAGCCGGGCTGGTGACCAGCTGCCCGGCTCGTTGTTCGGGGGGGTATCATCAGCATTTTGGCGGGGTGTCGCAAATGACGATTTAGCGGGGACTCAAATCTTTCGGAGCGGGGGGCCTTAGTCCCGAAAACATAACCGTTGGGGGACTAAAGTACCCCGCTCCGTCCAGAAGCATACGCCCGCCAAATTCCAGGTTGTCATATATGCAGGTGATTTGTTGAGTTGCTTCCGTCGATTGCAAAATTCCGGGGACACCTGTAACATTTGGGTGGGATATACGCTTTTTTTCTCGTCTTCTGCCGTGGAATATGGTAGAGAGTAGCCTATGAAATGTGTGTTGTTCAGCATGCTGGCAATGGCGGCGCTCAGTGCAGACGCCGGAGTGGAGGCGATGAAGAACCTGCAGAAACCGCAGACGGGAACCCCGGCGGTGCTTTCCTTTGGTGGCGAAGGCGGGCGCGAGTTTATGCTGGATGGCAAACCCTTCCAGATTCGCTCCGGTGAGATTCATCCGCAGCGTGTGCCTCGCGAGCACTGGCAGCACCGCATCCGCGCGGCCAAGGCCATGGGGCTGAACACGATTGCCTTCTATGTGTTCTGGAATGCGCTGGAGCAGGAGGACGGCAGCTGGGATTTCTCCGGACGCAATGATATTGCCGCCTTCATTGATCTCTGCCAGCAGGAGGGAATGTGGGTGCTTTTCCGTCCCGGTCCCTATGTGTGCGGTGAATGGGATCTGGGTGGCCTGCCGACCTACCTCATCAGGGACGATGTGACTCCGCTGCGTTACACGGGCAACAAGCAGTTCATGGAGGCCCAGACCCGCTATCTGGAAAAAATGGCGGAGATTGCTGTGCCCCGCCTGAGCCGGAATGGCGGCTCGATTCTCATGGTGCAGCTGGAGAACGAATACGGCAGCTACAAGAGTGAGCATGATGAGCTGGCGTACATCGAATGGCTCAAGAAGTTCTGGGAAGACAAGGGTGCCGGTCCCTTCTACCTCTCTGAGGGCAGCGCTGACCACCACCTGCGCTTTGTGCCCCGTGGTGTGGCCGTGGGCCTGGACCCTGCCGACAACGCCTGGCAGATGCAGACCGCGCTGCGCGTGGCTCCCGGCGTGCCGGTATTCTCCAGCGAGACGTATCCCGGCTGGCTGCGCCACTGGGGCGAGGGTAACTGGACACCCTCCCGCAACACGCTCAACTCGGTGCGCTGGTATATGCGCGACGGCGTGTCCTTTAATATCTTTGTGCTGCACGGCGGTACGAATTTCGGCCTTACCGCCGGCTCGAACACCAATGGCGACGGCTCCAAGTTCGAGCCGGACCTCACCAGCTATGACTACGGCTCACCCATCGGAGAAAACGGCAATCTCACGAAGGAGTATTTTGAATACCGCGATATCATCAAGGCTGCTCTGCCGGAAGGGGCTGATGTGCCTGAGCCGGTGCAGCCGGTGGCCATGGAGATTCCGGCTTTCACGCCTCGGAAGGTATGCGGATTCCACGAGTTGAGGGCTCCCCACCGCAAGGGAAAATCCGAGAATCCGAAGACGCTGGAGGCCTTGAGGCAGAATCAGGGTATAGCCATTTACAATACCCGGTTGCCTGCAGGTCCCGCCGCGACTTTGCACTGCACTCCGCAGGACTTCGCCCTGGTCTATGTGGATGACCAGTTTATCGGCACCATGGATCGCCGCCTGAACCAGCGCAGTATCGACCTGCCGGAGCGTAAGACGGACGCTGTGCTCAAGATTGTGGTGGATACCTTCGGCCATGTGAATTTCTCCAAGTTCCTGGAGAAAGACCGCAAGGGCCTCATCGGCAAGGTGACATTGGGCGATAAACCGCTGACCGGCTGGCGGGTATCCACCATGGACCTGGAGAATCAGAGCCCCCGCCGTGCCGCACGGGCCAGGGGTACTGAGAAGGGTGCCTACTATCTTGCAGAGGTGGAACTGCAGAATCCCATAGATACCTTCCTGGATATGAAGGACTGGGCGAAGGGCTACGTGTGGGTAAATGGCCACTTGCTGGGTCGCTACTGGAATGTCGGCCCGCAGGAGCGTCTCTATTGCCCCGGGGAATTCCTGAAACAGGGCACCAACACCATCGAGATTCTCGACCTTTTTATGACCACCGACACGCCCCCCGCCATCTCCGGCAAGACTGAGCGCAACATGGAGGTGCACAAGGAGACAAAGAGTCTCAACAACCAGTGGTAATCAATCAGTTCAAATCGAGGTCGATGCCGAACATAGCGGAGAGCTTGTCGGCATCGATTTCGTTTGCGGGGGTGGGTGCGCTGAGGAGAGATTCCGGGCGGAGGGAGCGGAGGGTGAAAAGCAGCTCCGGCTTTTCATCAATAAGGCAGCCCGCGGCGTAAATGGCGGCAGCGGCGTGGGGGCAGGGCTCTGCCCAGTCCGGGCAGGTGCAGTTCATACGCCAGTCCTCCGGGGTGGGAAGCAGACCGTTCTCCGGGTGGCAGAGCTGCTGGAGTACGGCTTCGTCCACCTTGCCCTGCATGAGTGAGAGCAGGGAGTCAATGTGTCCGCTGCAGGTGCCGGCCAGGGGTTCGAGCCGTTCCTCGTCCAGGGGGGCCAGTTTCAGCTCAACCTCAAAAACCTCTTCGGCGCTGACCAGTGCAGAGATGCTGCCGGGCTGGATGCTCACGTGCAGCACGCAGCCGTGGCGTAGCAGGGTGCGGCCCGGCGCCAGGCTCATGCCGCCGGATTCGCAGAGAGCCAGTTGTTTCATCCATGCGCTGCCCCAGAAGTTCCTGGCGAGCTTGCGTGTCCTGTTCACCACTGGGTGCAGTTCCTCGCCCTCGGCCTGGTATTCTGCAAGTCGCGCAGCTGCCAGTTTTTCTAAATCTGCCGCTTTCAGGCGGGGGCAGAAATCATCGTCACACATGGTGGGATGGGTAGTAAAAAGGCGGGGTCCCGGCAGGAACCCCGGCTTGGGATAAAGAGGGTTTACTTGGTCACGCTCTTGAAGTACTCCAGAGTGGTCTTGAGACCTTCCTCCAGGGTGTACTTGGGAGCCCAGCCGGCGTTGCGGAGCTTGTCGGCGCAGGCGCGGGAGTGCTTCACATCGCCCAGACGCTCGGGCAGGTGCAGCACCTTGGAGGTGGAGCCTGCGGCGTCGATGATGATGGAGGCAAGGTCATTGATGGTAATCTGACCACCGTAACCCACGTTGTACACGCCGGTCACCTCGGGGTGCTCGGCCACGTAGGTGAGACCGCCCACGATGTCCTTCACATAGATGAAGTCGCGGGTCTGCTCGCCATCACCGAATACGGTGATATCCTCGCCGCGGAGGGCCTTCTCCATGAAAATCGGCACGGCGGCAGCGTAGGCACCCTTGGGATCCTGACGGGGGCCGAACACGTTGAAGAAGCGGCAGCAGCCGGTGTTTACGAGACCGGAGGTGCGGAACATTTCCATGTAGTACTCACCGTCGAGCTTGGTGATGCCGTAGGGGCTCTTGGGCTCGGGGTACATGGTCTCCACCTTGGGAACGATGGGGTTGTCGCCATAGATGGCGGCGGAGGAGGCAAGCACCACCTTCTTCACGCCGGCCTTGGAGGCTTCCTCCAGCACGTTGAGCAGGCCGTATACGTTCAGTTCAACAGTCTCGCGGGGCTTCTGCACAGATTCCGGCACGGAAACCATGGCAGCCATGTGGAAGATGTAGTCCACGCCCTCCACTGCCTTGGCCACGAGCTCGCGGTCGGTGATGGAGCCTTCGATGAAGGTGACGTTCAGACCGTCCAGGTTCTTCTTGTAGCCGGTGCGAAGGTTGTCCAGAACGCGGATTTCCTCAGCGATACCCTGATAATGCTCAGCAATGTGAGACCCGATGAAGCCGGCGCCGCCGGTAATGAGTACTTTCATGGTTAGTGATAAGGTTTTACTTGGGATATTCTAACGCCCGTGCCGCAAAAAGCAAGTAGTAAATAAGATTTTCCTTCAGTTTACGGCAATTTTTGTGTAGACTGCACGCCATGGCTGAGGAAAAGAAGCGAATTGTGAGCATTGATGCGCTGCGTGGGCTGGATATGGTGCTGCTTTCCGGCGGAGCTGCTGTGCTCTGGCAGCTGTGTCGCCTGGGCTGGGGAACTGAGGTGCCAGGGTGGCTGGCCACCCAGTTCAGGCATGCGGAGTGGGGATGCGGCTTTACCTGCTGGGATCTGGTGATGCCGCTTTTCCTTTTCATCACCGGGTGTTCCATGCCGGTGGCGTTCACCCGCTATCGCGAACAGGGGAGATGGCGTGTATTCTGGCGCGTGCTGCGGCGCGTGGCACTGCTTTTCGCTCTGGGGATGGTGGTGCAGGGAAATCTGTGCAGTGGCAACCCTCAGCAGATGAGTCTTTTCTGCAATACGCTGCAGGCCATTGCGGCGGGGTATCTCATCAGCGCTGTGGTGCTGTTGTTCTGGAATTGGCGGGGACAGCTGGCCTGCTGCGTAGCGCTGCTGGCGGGGTATTGGGCCCTGCTCAGGTTTGTTCCGTACAATGGACAGCCCGGTGGCCTTTTCCTGCCGCAGAATAATCTGGCTTATTATATAGATTGTGCGTTGCAGGGACACTGGCAGGACGGTACTCCCTATACCTGGATTCTTACATCTCTGGCGTTCGGGGCCATGACGCTGCTCGGAGTACTGGGCGGCGGTGTGGTGTTCCGGCAGAGTGGTTGGCGTGCTTGTGCCATTCTTTCTGGCAGCGGGATTCTGTGCCTGGGTGGTGCGTTGCTGCTGGAACTGGATACGCCGCTTATCAAGCATTTGTTCACCAGCACCATGGTGCTGTGGAGCGGTGGATGGTGTCTGTTACTGCTGGGCATGTTTCATGTATTATTCGATATGCTTCCAGGAACGAAGTATCTTGCTCTTCCTTTGCAGGTTGTAGGATGCAATGCCCTGCTGGCCTACCTGCTAACCAATACCCCCGGCATGGGTGGCAGAAGCCTGTGGGGAAACATAGCTTATCCGCTTTTCCGCTGGGCTGGGAATCCGCTGCTATATGAGTGCCTTTCCTACGGTCTGCTGTGGCTCATGCTGTATTTTCTCTATCGTCACCGCGCGTATCTGCGTGTCTAGCCCCGTTTTTTTTCTTTTCATGATGAAATAATCTGGTAGAATGGAGCGTATCCATGATTATGATGAAAGCTAAATACATGCTTCCAATATTGGCACTGAGCGTGGCCAGCGCCTACGCCGGTGACCGTGAGACTTTCGATTTCGGCTGGAAATTCAGGTATCTGGGTTCCGGCGACCCTGCAGAGGCCGGTGTTCCTGTGTATGCGGATTCCCACCAGGGAACGCACTCTGCTGCTTATGCGGTGGATGGTGACCTGATGACCCGCTGGTGCGCCAAGGATCAGTATGATGGCCACTACCTCGTCATTCGTCCCGGATTCAAGGACCCTGTCAAGATGGCTGTCATCTACTGGGAACAGCGCAATAACCTGACGGCTATTGTCACGATTGATCACGGTGATTCCGAGACCCAGCAGATTATCAATGTGGGCCACCAGGCTGCGTCCTTCATCAATGTGGGTGGCAAGCCCATCAAGTCCATCAAAATCCGCGTGGGCGGCACCCATATTTCCAGCTGGGCCAGCATCCGCGAGGTGATGTTCACCGGCATGGATAACCAGCCGCTGAACGTGCGGAAGGGCCTGCCCGCCACGGCTTATGCCGGTGTGGGAATTGATGAATCCGGCTTTGAGTCGGTGCAGCTGCCGCATGACTGGGCTATCGAGAGCCCCTTCCTCATGGATGAGCCGAATGAGACCGGCAAGCTGCCCTGGAACGGCTGGGGCTGGTACCGCAAGCATTTTGCCGTGCCTGCTGATTTCAGCGCTGAGAAGGACCGCTACTACCTGGATTTCGATGGCGTGATGGCCAATCCTCAGGTGTATGTGAACGGCAAGAAGGCCGGTGAGTGGGCCTATGGTTACAATTCCTTCCGCGTGGATATCACGCCTTATCTGGAAGCCGGCAAGGATAACCTGGTGGCTGTGATGGCCAGCAATCTGCCGCTTTCCACCCGCTGGTATCCCGGTGCCGGTATCTACCGCCACGTGTGGCTGGAAAAGACCAGCCCGGTGCATCTCGCCCAGTGGCCCACCTTCATCACCACCCCGGAAATCAAGAAGGATTATGCTCTCGTGAAGGTGCAGACCACGGTGGAGAATACGGGAAGCGAGATGGCTGAAATTACCGTGCAGCAGTCTGTGGACGGCGTGCAGGCTCAGCCCTCCACCATCACCCTGGAACCTGGCACGACCGGCACGGTGGAGCAGGAGCTGCGTCTGTACAGCCCTGAGCTGTGGAGCATGAAGAATCCGCATCTCTACACCATGCAGACCAGCATTCTGGTGAATGGCAAGCAGGTGGACAGCAAGGAAAGCACCTTTGGTGTGCGCTCTGTGGAGTGGAAGAAGGACGGCTTCTACCTGAACGGTGAAAAGGTCAAGCTCCAGGGCGTGTGCGAACACCACGACCTCGGTGCCCTTGGTTCTGCCTTCCATGCCCGTGGTTATGAGCGCAAGATTGAGATTCTGAAGGAGATGGGCTGCAACTCCATCCGCATGACCCACAACCCGCCCGCTCCTGAGGTGCTCGACCTCTGCGACAAGCACGGTATCCTGGTTATAGACGAGCTTTTCGATATCTGGAAGAACCAGAAGTACGACAAGACGAACGGCTACCACCTCTACTGGCCCGAGTGGTGGCAGAAGGATGTGCGCAACTTCATGCTGCGCGACCGTAACCATCCGTCCATCATTGCCTGGAGCGGTGGTAACGAAATCCCGGAGCAGGGACACAATGACCCCGTGAAGCATAAGAAGAATCTGGAGACTGCCATCAACCTGCGCGATGAGGTTCGCAAGTATGATACCACGCGTCCTTACACCGTGGGCTGCAATGATATGCGCGCCTACAAGAACGGTTTCTCCGATACCATGGATGTGTACGGCCTGAACTACAAGCCGCATCTTTATGGAGATTTCCGCAAGAAACACCCGGAGCAGCCCTACTACGGCTCCGAGACCTGCAGCTGCGTGTCCACGCGTGACACCTATTTCTTCCCGATGAACTGGGATGTGCACAGCGGCGCCCGCTATTTCCAGGTGAGCAGCTATGCTCTTTCCTCCACCGGTTGGGGTTCCTGCCCGGATATTGAGATGCACGCCCACACCAAGGCTCCTGACCTGGCGGGCGAGTACGTGTGGACCGGGTTCGACTACATCGGTGAGCCCACTCCCTACAACCAGGATGCTTCCAATATCGGCAACTTTATCGGCGCCAGCGAGGAAGAGAAGAAGGCCGCCATGGAGCAGCTCAAGGCCATGGGCAACAAGGCTCCCAGCCGCAGCTCCTACTTCGGTCTGATTGACCTGGCCGGCTTCCCGAAGGATATCTACTACCTCTACCAGAGCCAGTGGAACCCGGAGAAGAAGATGGCCCACATCCTGCCGCACTGGAACTGGGAAGGCCGCGAGGGTCAGAAGACTCCTGTGATGGTGTTTACCAGCGGCGATGAGGCCGAGCTCTTCGTGAACGGTAAGAGCCAGGGCGTGCGCCGCCGTGGTGAGGGCCCCACCTTCACCCAGAAGGATAAGAGCCTGGTGGTGAGCAAGAACCAGTTCCGCTTCACCTGGGAGGATGTGGTATACGAACCCGGCACTGTGGAAGTGGTGGTGAAGAAGAATGGTCAGCCCTGGGCTACCGCTAAGCGTGTGACCACGGGTGCTTCTGCCCGCGTGCGTGCCGAAGTGGATCGCCCCGCCATTGTGGGCGATGCCCGCGACCTGAGCTACATCTCCCTGTCTCTCACTGATGCTCAGGGTAATGTGGTGCCCACTGACAGCCGCAAGGTGAGCTTCAGTATCGATGGCCCCGCCGAGCTGGTGGGCTTCTGCAATGGCAACCCTGTGGACCACACCTGCATGCAGGACCTGAAGCAGAGCTTCTTCAATGGCCGCCTTCTGGCAGTCGTGCGTGGCAAGCGTGGTGCCAGTGGTACCGCCACCGTGAAGGTTAAGGCTGAATGGCTGCCTGAAATCAAGGTGCCCGTGCAGATTATTGCACCCACCCCCGAGCAGCTGAAGAAGTAAGCCGTTCTTGAAACAGATTATCCGCGGGCTGGTTTCTCCATACGGGAAAACAGCCCGCTTGTTCTTGCATGTGGGCTTTCTCTGTGCTATTCTTTCATTGGAAATGAAGAGAATCTGTTATACCTGCCTGTTTGCCTTGGTGCTGGTTGCCTGTAGTGCCACCCGGGATGCCCGGCTTCTGGAGGCTGTTACCTTCAGCTACGGTAACTATGGACCTGCGGATGTGCGGCAGCTGCTGGAGGATGGGGCTGAGGTCAATGCCCGCAATGCGGAGGGACTCACGCCGCTGCTGAATGCCTACGGTATCTCCCAATCCTTGTTCGAGGATGATGACCAGATAGAGGATGC
>JAZQVE010000051.1:0-37940 GCA_045631705.1 Akkermansia sp.
GCCGCAAGGGTTTCCACAAGAAGAAGGGTTTCCGCGCCGCTCTTACCAAGGTGCAGATTACCGCTATCAACGCCTGATTATTAACCCCCTATCCCATAGATACTAACTAGTCATGGCACATAAGAAAGGTCAAGGTTCCGTCCGTAACGGTCGCGATTCCCGCAGCAAGCGTCTCGGCGTGAAGAAGTTTGGTGGTCAGACTGTGATCGCCGGCAACATCATCGTTCGCCAGCGTGGCACCAAGTTCCACCCCGGCAAGGGCGTGGGCATGGGCCGCGATTACACGATTTTCTCCCTGGTTGATGGTCGCGTGTTCTTCGATCGCGAAGGCCGCCGCGTCAACGTTGCTCCCGAGGCTTAAGT
This sequence comes from Akkermansia sp., assembly GCA_045631705.1. GTDB lineage: Bacteria > Verrucomicrobiota > Verrucomicrobiia > Verrucomicrobiales > Akkermansiaceae > Akkermansia. Next base: position 364 of record JAZQVE010000051.1, read on the forward strand.
TCTAAGCAGACGAAGCAAATGGAAAAGCCCCGTTGCCCCAGTGGCGATGGGGCTTTTTGATTGCCAATTGACAATTGACGGTTGACTATTGCGTGCAAAATAGGGTAGAATGCGGGTGCGATGCTCAGGAGTAAGCTCTACACCGGATTAGTTGTTCTGGCTACGATGTTAGGAAGTCCCTATGCCTTCGGGCAGGAGGGGGCGGTGCCCTTTGTGGCCGATATGCCGGACGACGAGGCGGCAGAGGAAATCGTGGAGACGGTGAAACTGGGCGGTGAAGACCGCGTGCCGGCCATGGAGGAAGGCGTGGGTCAGGCTGAAAGCTATGAGGAAACGGTGGATCCGGATTCTCCGCTGCATGTCGAAACCGGCACTGCCGCGCAGGAGGACCCCGGGTTGGATACGCTCAAGCCTACAGCCTCGGCGAATGACCCGTCCGTACACGACCCCTCGCGTGTGGCTTATGCGGTCAACCGCAGGAATGCCCGCACCATGTCACTGACTGTGCCGGGGCCGCGTGGTATCATATCTGACCGCAACGGGCAGGTTATGGCCTGTTCCGAGGTGGCATACCAGCCTGCTGTGAACTTCGGCCAGCTGAAGGATGAGAGTGAAGCTAATATCCTGGGTATTGCGAGAAAGGTGATAGCGGCTTATTCTGCCGCCGGACTCAAGGTGTATGATAAGACGGATGCCCAGTTGCTGGACCACTACAAGCAGCGCCGCTGGCTTCCTCTTCCGGTGGGACCCACCATCCGGGTGCGTGAGCTGGAGCCCGTTCGTGCCAAGGTGAGCGGCATTGAATACGGCCACCTGATTCCCCTTTATATCCGCAATTATCCGCACCAGACCTCTGCCTGCCATATTCTGGGTTACACGGGCGTGAAGGCCAAACTCCCCACGGGGCCCATCAACCACAATGACCCGATTTTCGAGCGTCAGGAGGGGCGCGCAGGTCTGGAGCAGAAGTTCAACAAGCAGCTGACTGGGCGCCCCGGTGTCTGGCGCCTCATGTTCGATGAGAGCGGCAACAAGATACTGGATGAGCTGCAGAGCAAGCCCAAGCCCGGCGGCACCATCGTGACCACGCTGAATCTGGAGTGGCAGAAGGCGGCGGAGCAGTCGCTGCGGGATAACACCCTGGGCCGCGGCGCCTTCGTGATGATTGATGTGCACACCGGTGAGGTAGTGGTGCTGGCATCTGCCCCGAATTTCGACCCGAATACCTTTATTCCCGCTATTTCCCAGAAGGATTACGATGCCTTGCGCCTGGATCCGGATACTCCGCTGGTATCCCGTGCCTACGCTGGTGTGTATCCGCCTGCCTCCACCTTTAAGACCATTACCGTGGCGGCAGGTCTGCGGCACAATGTGATTACGGAGGGTACCTACGTAAACTGCCCGTACAGCATCCGCATCGGTAACCACGACTTCAAGAACCACAACAAGTTCTCCGGTTCCATCAACTGTGTGACGGCCCTGGTGCTCTCCAACAACCCCTTCATGTACCAGATTGCCGCCACGCGCGAACCTCGTATCGGTGCAGCTCGTCTGTGCGAGGTTGCCCGCCGCTTCGGCTATGGCTCCACCACCGGGCTTCCCCTGCCGGATAAGGCCGGCAATGTACCCACAGAGGCCTGGATGCACCGCAACTATGGCCGCGGCTTCATGGCCGGTGATGCCGCCAACCTTTCCATCGGGCAGGGAGCTCTGCTGGCTACGCCGCTCCAGGTGGCACATGCGGTGGCGGGTATTGCGAATGGTGAGTATCTTCCTAAGCTGCAGCTGATTCGCCAGGTTCTGGACAAGGATGGAAACGTGGTTTATCAGTTTACCCCTGCTGCGCAGAGTAACCTGCAGGATATGAGTAGTGCTCTGGCTGTGGTGCGAAAGGGGATGAAGGCTGTGGTGAATGGTGGTACTGGTCGCCGCGCTGCACTCAGTTATACCACCAATGCCGGCAAGACCGGTACTGCCCAGTGGGGCCCCCCCTCGCAGGATTGCCGTCTGGCCTGGTTTGCCGGGTTTATGCCGGCCGATAATCCGCGCTACGCCTATGTGGCTTTGTATGAAGGTAAGCCGCACCAGCGTATCTCCGGTGGTCACATGGCGGCCATGGTTGTGAAGAGTTTCTTTGAGGGTATCAAACCCAGTATGGAGGAAGTGCTGGCCGGGCCCACCCGCAAGGCCAATGTGCCCGAGGGGCTGGAAGCTGAGGAGGACGTGGCTGAGCCCGTCGACCCCGAGGCGGAGGCCGCTGCTGCCGCTGCCGCCCAGCGGGCTGCCGAGGAGGAGACCCGCCAGCGCGAGGCAGAGAAGCGCCACTCGCAGACTGGTTGGGATGACGGCCGCTCCCGCAACTGAGTTGATTTCTTTTGTCGGAGCATGGGATTTTAGACCCGGAAAAATCGCTGGAGAGCCGCCTTGCTGCTCGCGGCTCGCCTCGGGAATTTTTTCCGCCGCGTAAATTTCATGTAGAAAAGGTGGTATTTAAAACGTTCTTCTGTGGTAGGAGTGCTGTTTTGTGAAGGCAGCTTGACAAGAGTAAACAGGAAATAGTAATATAGTAGCCGTGAAAGCGATTTTTAAGTGGGGTGGCGTAGCCCTGATTTGCGCCGGTGGGGCAGGGTACTGGTATTTCTCCGGTGATTCTGCAGCAGCTCAGACCCAGTTCAGCACTGTGTCTGTGGTGCAGGAGGATTTTGTGAGCAAGGTGCAGGCCACTGGTACGCTGGAACCTCAGGAGCTGGTGGACGTAGGTGCCCAGGTGACGGGTGAGATTAAGGAATTCGGCGTGGATTTGAATGGCCGCCAGGTGGACTACGGCAGCGAGGTGAAGGCTGGTCAGCTCCTGGCCCGCATCGACGACACCATCGTGGAGCTGAACATCAAGCGCGCAGAGGCTCAGGTGGCTCAGGCCAGGGCTCAGATTCTTTCTTCCGATGCCTCTGTGGCTCAGGCCAAGGCTTCTATTTCCCAGGCTACGGCTAACAAGAGCAAGGCTGACCGTGACCTGAACCGCGCCAGGAACCTGGGTGTGGGCGATGCTCTCTCCCAGATGCAGTATGACCAGTATGTGAATGCTGCCGAGATTGCTGCTGCCAATCTGGAAAGCGCCACAGCCCAGCTGCAGACTGCCACGGCCCAGCAGGCCAGCGCTGCTGCTCAGCTGAAGAGCGCCGAAGCTCAGCTGGAGAGCGAGATGCGCAACCGCGACTATACCCGCATTTCCACCCCGGTGGACGGCACGATTGTGGTGCGCCAGGTGAACGTGGGCCAGACGGTGGTGAGCAGCATGAACGCCACGACCCTGTTCCTGGTGGCTCGTGACCTGAGCAAGATGCAGATCTGGGCCAGCGTGAACGAGGCCGATATTGCCAAGGTGAAGCCCGGTCAGGAAGTGCGCTACACGGTGGATGCCCTGCCGAATGAGAACTTTACCGGCACGGTGAACAAGATTCGTCCGAATGCCACCATGAGCTCCAACGTGGTGACCTACATTGTGGAGGTGGATATTGACAATCCGGACCGCAAGCTGCTGCCTTACATGAGCGCCAACGCCAACTTCATCGTGAAGGAAGTGAAGGATGCCTTGCTGGTGCCGGATGCAGCCTTCGATTTCCGCCCCTCTCCGGAGCAGATTGCTGAGGGCGCTTCCCCTCGTGGCCCGAGACCGTCCCGTGATGAAATGCAGGAGGGTGAGCCGGCTGTCCGCCCCGCACTGGTGTGGCGCAAGGTGGACGACAAGACTGTGGCTCCGGTGCGCGTCATCAAGGGCGATTCCGACGGTACGCGTACTATCGTAACCCTGCCGGAAGGCGAGGAACTGAAGCCCGGTGATGAACTGGTGACCGGTGTCAGCGTGGTTCGCGGCGATATGAAGGCTGGTGCTCCCGGTGCCCAGAAGGGGCTGTTCGGTATGAATGGTCCGCAGCGTCGCCAGCGCGGCACGGGTGGTGCTGCGGCCAAGCCTGGTCAGAGCGACAAGGGCGGCCGCCCCGGTCCTCCTATGTAAGCTTTCGTATCTCAATTCATAGCCATGATTGAGCTGAAAAATATAACCAAGGTGTACCACCTGGGTGAGATTGACCTGCCGGTGCTCAAGGGGATTTCCCTGCGTATCGAGGACGGCGAGTTCGTCTCCCTCACGGGTGCCTCCGGCTCCGGCAAGTCCACCCTCATGAATATTCTGGGGTGTCTGGACCATCCGAGTGGCGGTGAATTCTGGATTGACGGTCACAACGTGGCCGGCCTGAATGCCAATGAGCGTGCTCTGCTGCGCAACAAGCGCATCGGTTTCGTTTTCCAGAACTTCAACCTGCTGGCCCGTACCTCCGCACTGGAGAATGTGATGATGCCGGCATACTATTACCACCCCGCCAAGAGCACGGCTGAAATCCGCAAGCGCGCGCTGGAACTCATTGAACTAGTGGGGCTTACTGACCGTATGCACCACACGCCGGCCCAGCTTTCCGGTGGTCAGCAGCAGCGCGTGGCCATTGCCCGCTCGCTCATCAACAACCCCGGCATCCTGCTGGCCGACGAGCCCACGGGTAACCTGGATTCCACCACCTCCGTGGAAGTGATGAATATGTTCCGCGAGCTGAACCGCACGCAGGGTATCACCGTCATCATTGTGACACATGACCCCAAGACCGCCGCCTTCACGGACCGCGCCATCAACATGTGCGACGGTCTCATCCTCGACGGTGTATCGGATGAACTCTCAGCCACCCTCCAGAAATGAAGTTCAACACCTTATTTGTGACATGTCTTAAGGCACTGGTGCGCAACCCGATGCGTGCAGCACTCACAGTGCTGGGTATCGTGATTGGTATTGCCGCAGTGGTGGCCATCATGGAGATTGGCGAAGGCTCCAAGAAGCAGGTGGCCGATAAGTTCTCCTCCATGGGTACGAACGTGGTTACGGTTTCCGGGGCCTCGGTCAGCACTGCTGGTGTGAGTTCCGGCATGGGTGGCCGCGCCTCGCTTTATGCTACGGATGCCACCGCCCTCATGAAGGACTGCCCGGAGTTTGTAAAGGCCGCTTCCCCCGTGGTGCGTGCCAGTGGCCAGATTATTGTGGGCAACCAGAACTGGAGTCCGCGTTCCATCATGGGCGGTAATGAGCATTACCTCTCCATCGAAGGCTGGAAGGTGGCCCGTGGCCGCTCCTTTACTGCCAAGCAGGTGGAGGAAGCCACCCGCGTGTGCCTTATCGGCAACACGATTGCCAAGGAGCTTTACGCCGATACTGAACCCATCGGCCAGGATATCCGTATCAAGGACGTGGTGTTCCCCGTCATCGGTGTGCTGGATACCAAGGGCGCTGATGGTATGGGCAATGACCAGGACGACTGCGTTATTCTGCCCTGGACCAGTATCCGCACGCGCCTGATGGGCTCCAGTGGTACGGCTACCATCATGAAGGGTGGTGCGGCCAATAGCGGCCTCTCCGTATCCTCCACCAGCACCTTCCCCACCTCCGGTGTGAATTTCTATCCCGGCTGCGACCTGCAGCCGTATACGAATGCACCGCACCCGCTGCGCACCCGCACGGTGGATTCCATTGCGGTGCAGGTGGCGGATGGCAAGGACCCCAGCTCGGCCATGGATGCCATGACCCCCGTGCTGCGCCGCCAGCATGAGCTGGAGCCCGGCGTGCTGGATGACTTCACCCTGCGCGATCGTTCCCAGTTCGTCAAGATGATGACGGATACCACCTCCACCATCAGCAGCCTGCTGATTTCCGTGGCCATGATTTCTCTGGTCGTGGGTGGTGTGGGCATCATGTACATCATGATGGTATCGGTAACCGAGCGTACCCGCGAAATCGGCCTGCGCATGGCTGTAGGTGCCCGCCCTCGTGATATCATGTGGCAGTTCCTTCTGGAGGCAGTGCTGCTCTGCACCATCGGTGGCTTCATCGGCATTGCCGTGGGCCGCGTTGCCTCCTATGTGGTGAGCATGCAGATGGGCTGGCCTGTTTCCGTATCGGTGCCCGCCATGGTGCTTTCCGTCACGGTGGCTGCGGTTATCGGTATTGTGTTCGGCTGGTACCCGGCCTGGAAGGGCTCCCGTCTGGATCCCATTGATGCATTGCGTCACGAATAATTCTTACCCTTTTTCTGATATGAAACGAATCTTACCTCTTACCTTTGCCGGTTTCCTGCTCAGCTCCTGCATGATGGGGCCGGATTTCATGGGTGCCAAGGCACCTGAACTGCCTGCCACCTGGGTGAATGCGGTGCCGCCCGGCACCGAAAGCGAAACGCTGGAGGAATGGTGGCACTGCTTCCGCGACCCGCAGCTTACCCGCCTGATTGAAGGCGGTTTTGCAGCCAACCCGGATATGGTGAGCGCGGCGCTGGCCATTGCGAAGGCTGAATCTGCTCTGCGTTCCACTCAGAGCGGCCTTTTCCCGAGCGTGGGATTGAGCTTTGGCGGCACGAACCGGGGTGATTTCAGCACCTCCACCTCCCACGGCAGCTGGAGCACGGGCCTTTCGGCTTCCTGGAGCCCGGATATCTGGGGTGGTACCCGTCGCGAGATTGAGGCAGCCGCAGCCTCTCTGGGGTCCACACAGGCGGCAGCTGCCGCTACCCGCACGGCTCTGGCCTCCAGCATTGCCACGGCTTATTTCCAGTGGATTTCCGCCAAGGAAAGTCTGCGCATTGCCAAGGAACAGCTGGAGTACCAGGAGCGTACCTACAGGGTGACTCAGGAGCGCCATGCCAGCGGTATGGAAAGCGCCTTGTCTCTTTCTGAATCCCGCGCCACGATTGCCTCCACCCGTGCTCAGATTCCGGCACAGGAGGCCAATATCCGCAGCTGCGAAATCACCATCGCCACTCTGCTGGGCACCACCGTGGACAATGTGGCTCTGAAACTGCCTCCCCAGAGCGTGTATAACCTGGTACCCGGTGTGCCCACCGGGCTGCCCAGTGAGCTGCTGCGCCGCCGCCCGGACATCATCCGCGCTGAGCGTGACCTGCATGCCGCCACTGCCCGCATCGGTGTGAGTGTGGCCAATCTTTTCCCCCGTCTCTCCCTTACGGGTAACGTTTCCGGCAGTGCAGGAACCGATTTCTCTCAGTTCTGGCAGAGCACGGCCTGGAATCTGGGGGCTTCCGCCAGCTACACCCTGCTGAATCGTTCCGCTCTCAATGAAGCGGTAACGCAGGCCGAGCTGAACCAGCTCAGCGGCATGCAGAGCTACCGCAAGACGGTGCTGGCAGCCTTTGCCGAGGTGGAGAACTGCCTTATCGACTACGCCAAGCTGACCACTCAGTTGCCGCAGTATGAGGCCTCCTGCGCGGCCAATAAGGAATCTGCCGAGCTTTCCCTGCGCCTTCACCACGAAGGCATGGCTGACTTCCTGAGCGTGGCCGCAGCCGAGCGCGCCTGGCTCTCCTCCGAGCTCAACATCATCTCCACCCGCCAGAACATCCGCATCAAGCTCGCCCAGCTTTGCACAGCAATGGGCGGTGGCTGGAAGGTGCAGCCTGATAAAAAGTAAAATTCTTCATCCAGAATCCTCAGAAACCATGCAAATCGTCCTTTAATTATCGGTTTGCATGGTTTCTTTCTGTAAATATCCTTTGATTTTTTCTGGAATTGAGAGAGATTTATGGTAGAATACCACACATAATTTTCTGACAATGAAACAAGCAAACATCCTTAGAGCATGTATTCTGGCCACGATGCTGGGGTGCTGTGTGCTGCCGGAGGCAGCGCTGGCAGCCACGCCGACGGTGCAGATTGAAAATGCGGACTGGCAGAATCCTGCCAGACTGCGCAAGAAGCTGGCTGAGAAACTGGTGGCCGAGGTCCCCGGTCTCAGCAAGAAGAAGATGAAGGAATTCCTCAGCAATGAGGCAAACCTGAATCTGCTGCTGAATCGTCACCTGGCCTGGGTGGAATCCAACTCCGGCGATGCCTACCGGCGTTACCGCGAGCAGGTGAAGCGCTGGGTGCAGGAGAAGGAGCAGCAGTGTGCCAATCATAAGAAAAATGCCGAGAATCAGAAGGGTTCCGAGGCGGATCAGGCTCGTTTCCTGCTGGGCCGTGCCGAGGCCGAGCTCAAGGAACTCAAGGATGAGCTGCGCCGTCCGGTGAGCATTGCTGATGTGATGAGCAATGCAGAGGCTGCACAGGTGGTGAAGCGCATCTGCGGTGATAATGAGTGGATGGAGGACATCGTGTTCTCCGGTGAGTTGAACAAGCCCGGCCGCGTGATGGGTATCATAGCCAGTGCTGCGGCTCGGGATAAGAAGCTGCTGAAGCAGCGCGTGCCCCGCGAGACTGCCACTGCCACCGCTCTGGAATATGCCCGCAATGACTGGAGCATGATGGATGCCGAGGCCCGCACGGATTACTTTGTGCGCAACTGGCGCAATGACCGCCTCAACTCCGTATATGGCAGCATTCCTTTCTGGCAGCGCCGCATCGTGTGCGGTTGGAAGAACCAGCACTCTTCCGGCACGGTGAAGGCCTTTGAGTGGGCTCTCCGCAATGTGCATCTGCCTGCTAACCAGTATCCCGATTGCTGCTGGCGCTGCGGCTATATCTCCGACAACATGTTCGGCGATTCCGTACAGACAGGCTGGTATGCAGCCCCCTTCTACGGCGTGTACGATGATAACCACTTCGCCTTCACCCAGTATGTGGGTGGTGTGTGTGGTGGCTTGTCCCACTTCGGTGCTGCCGCTGCTTGTGCCAATGGTGTGCCGGCACTCACTGCCGGTGAGCCCGGCCACTGCGCCTACATTGTGAATGTGGATGGCCGCTGGACTCCTGCTTATTCCCTTTCCTGGGAGCGTGGCCTGCACTGGATTCCGTGGGATTCCAACTGGACCTTCACGGCGCTGCATCTGACTACCGACCTGAACGATGAGAAGGCGGTGGAGGACAAGCGCCTCTCGAATGCCTACCGCATCATGGCTCATGCGTACGAGGAATGCGGCCAGGTGGACAAGGCGCTGCGCTGCTTTGTGCAGGCTGCTTCTGCCCAGCCGCTGAATTACCCGATCTGGCGTGAGTATGCAGCCTTCCTTTCCCGCCACAAGGCTCAGGATGTTGCCGCCTGGGAGAAGCTGAATGAGCAGCTCTGCAAGGGTGTGGCTTCCAAGTATCCGGAGCAGGCCGGTGAGCTGCTGAAGCAGTTTGTCTATGGTCCGCTGAGCAAATCCGGCATTTCTGGCGACAAGCTGCGCGCCTGCTTCACTGCTTTCTGGAAGAATGCAGAGACCATGGGCCCGGACCGCTGGTACATCGAGACTCTGGCTAACCAGCAGATGGATTACTGCCTGAAGGCCGCGCAGGGGGATACTGAGGGCGCTGCCTATGCCTGCTTCCGCGATATCCTGGCCGCTGCCGCTCCGCACGATGCTTATTCCGGTCCCATCATGGGCTGGGGTAACTCTGTGACCGGTAAGCTGGGTGCCGATGGTGACAAGAAGCTAATGAAGGCCATGACCGAGGCTCTCAGCGCCGGTAGCAAGATGTCGGATGAGCAGCGCTCCCGCCTGCTGGGCCGCATTCTTATCACGGCTGAGCGTGCCCGCGATGCCAGCACCTACCACTCCATTGCGAAGATGATTCCGGACAAGGTGAAGAAGGCTGATAATGATATTCCTGATTTTGCAGCATTCCCCGGCAAACTGGTATCTGAAGGTGGCATGGTGTTTGCCAGTTCCACCTCCGAATGGGACGCTCCGCACACGCACCCGGGGCTGCTTACCAGGAAGGGTGGCAAGATTCACACCGGTAAGGACAGGGATGCCTGGATTGCTGTGAAGCTGCCCCGCCATGCTCATATCTCCGGTGTTGTCTTTGCCGGCACGAACAAGTGGGAGCTTATTCACCGCTTCCGTCCCCTGCAGATTCAGATTTCTGATACGGGCAATGACGACGATTGGCACGATGTGGGCGAGGCTATCCCCAGCACGGGTAACTATATCAACCGCTTCGACCTGCAGAACCAGAATCCCAAGGCGCTCTACATCCGCGTGCTGCGCCGCGGCGGTCCTGAGTTCTTCCATGCCGATGGTATCTTCGTGTATGGCAAGCCTGCTGCCTGATTATTGAATCGCAACCTATTATGATGATATGAAAAAATCTCTACTGATTCCTTTATTAGCCCTGAGCACCCTGGCAACCATGCCGCTTTCTGCCGCACATCTGGCAGAGAATCACGCCGCTGCTCAGGCAAAAGTGGGGCAGAGTGGCTATATCGTGTTCATCTATCCCGGCGACTGGGATGGCTCCGGTAAGAAGCTCTGCCGCAAGATGTACGAAAGCAAGAAGGTGCAGAAGGCCGCCGGTGATGCCGTGCTTCTGCTGGCCCCTATCTACCAGTCGGGCAGCGAAAAGCAGCGCGAGGCTGCCAAGGCTGTCATGGGTCCGCTGGGGTATCCGGGCAGCATGGGCCGCATTTCCTACCCGGCTCTGGTGTTCTATGAGAAGGGCGGCCGCCACTATTCCACAGTGTATGGTGATGAACTTATGGACCGCACTGAGGAGCAGGTGGCCGAAACCGTGCGCGAGCGCATGAAGCTGAAGCGCCATCAGGACGAGCTGCTGGCCAAGGCTCACAGCTCCTCCGGCGCTGAGAAAGCCCGCCTGCTGCTGGAATCCTCCCGCGTGGATAAGCTGGACTGGCCCGGTGGCTTGCGCGATGCCCTGCGCAAGGCTGACCCGAATGGCGAGTACGGCTGCATGGCTGCGCTGGATTTCTCCTGCCATCCCCGCAATGATGAATCTCTGGATGATTACCTGAAGCGCGTGGATGCTGCGCTGGAGAACAAGATGCTCACGCCCTGGCAGAAGCAGAATGCCTGCGCTGCCGCTCTCGGTCATCTGCGCCGCAGTCTCGGTATGATGGCTGGCGGCGACCTCATCCGCAAGTATGCCACGGCCATGCAGAAGCTCGACCCCGAGTCCACCCTGGGGCTTGCGGCTCCGATTGTCATTCGTGACTGGATTAAGGAATACCGCTATGGCATGGGGTGGAGCCCGGACTCTCTGCCGGGCAGTACTGCTCCCGTGCGCATGAAGGGCGATATCCCCATCAAGGAGGCCGGCAACTATGCTGTTTCCTTCTATATTGTCACCGGTCGCGACAGCCTGCAGGTGGCCTCTGTGCGCCTGCTGGATGGTGACAAATGCGTGGCTTCCGATGAACAGGAACGCACGGTCGACTATGTTCACCGCACGCAGGTGTTCAATCTGAATGTGAAGAAGCCTGTGCGGAAGCCCGTGCTGGAGTTCGTGTTCAAGAACGATGGCGGACACCGCAGCACCTGGGGTAACATCGAGGTGAAGAAACAGTAACTTCTACTGCTTTTTATTGCAGACACCATGCAAATCCGCATATCCCACGGCGGTTTGCATGGTGTTTTTTATTGTCTGGTGCCTTGATGGCGCAATTTTGGCTTGCTAAATGTGTTGCGTATCAGTACCATGGAAATGGATACACTGTATCCATAGGACAATGCTCATCTTGCCCAGGCCGCCGGGTATGTACAGGCAGAGCCGGCTATGAGCTCGTGATACTCAATTCGATTCAATAACCTATATGGCTGAACATTACACTCAAGGCAGGCAGGGGCAGGGAGCCCGTCGCCGCCGTAATAACAAGGGCCGTCCCTACCGCCGCCGTATGCCGCGTGCGCAGGAGACTCCGGCACCCAAGCCCTCCCTGTTGCAGCGCATCCTTGGTTTCTTTGGCTTCGGCAAGAAGAAGAACAAGGAGGCCGACCGTAAGGATAATCGCAAGAACGACAAGCGCAAACCCAAGGAGAATGTGCGTGTGGCCAAGGGCCGCAGTAATCAGGGTGGCAACCCGGCTGCCCGCCAGGATAAGCGTCGCCGCCCTGCTTCCGTGGCACCCACCCGCAATGGGCGTCTCTATGTGGGTAACCTCTCCTATGAGGCTACTGAGGCTGAGCTTGAGGACCTTTTCAAGGGCTTCGGCAATGTGCGCAGCGTGGAGATTATCTACAATCCCCGCACTTATAAGAGCAAGGGTTATGCTTTTGTGGAGATGCAGATGCTGGAGGATGCCCAGCGTGCATCTGAGGTGCTGCACGGCCAGCCCTTCATGGGCCGAGAGTTGATGGTGAGCGCCGCCAGCGAACGACCCGAGCAGTCTGAAAAGACCGAGGCTAGGTCTGAGACGCCTGCCGAGTCTCCTGAGCAGCCGGCAGCTGAATAAGACTGCGCCGCATCGTTTTATAAGCAGGAAGCGTGCACCAAATCAGGTGCACGCTTCCTTTGTTTCGGATAATTTGTCAGGCGTTTGAGGGTCGGTGTTATTTCTGCCTGGCCCGGCGTGCTCGGATCTGCTCCAGCAGGGCCTGCGGGTCGGCAAAGTTTTCCTTCAGAGCCTGAATCATCTGGGCCTTCTGGTGTTCCGGATAGGAAGTTTCGGCCTGCTCCAGCACATAATCGCGCCCCTTGAGAACTTCTTCCACGGAATCGGCACGCAGCAGCATGAGATTCAGACAGGGGAAGACGACAGACTGGCGCTTGCGTTCCATTATGCGCTCGAGATTGAGCGGATGGGCCTGGGCGATGTATTTGTCGTAGATTTCCGTCTGGAGCTGGTAGTTGCGGTGGCAGGTGCGGAGCTCGGCCATGAGTTCCTGCATCTGGGCGTCAGCCTTGACCTGTTCGCGGATGCCGGATGTATCCTCGGGGTCGCAGGCGCAGATTTCGGCGCGGAGCGCAGCGGCGGCCTGCTTGAAATTCTTCGGATAGGTTTCGTAGACCTCCATGAGGGCCTTGGCACGTTCCGCGCCCTCCAGTTCTCGGGCTGCATTCAGCATCTTCTGACGAGCCAGTGCGTTGTCCAGCAGGGCGATGGTGCTTTCTACCGAGGGGCGGGCACCTACCCAGCCGCCCAGCAGTTCGCCGGTGTGGCTCAGGATGAGGAATGTGGGAAATCCGCTTACCTCGTACTGGCGGCAGAGTTTCTGGCGCTTTTCCAGTTCTTCTGCAGGTACCTGCTTGCGGCGGGGAATATCGATTTCCAGCAGTACGAATTTGTCCTCGGCGTAGCTGGAAAACTCCGGTTTATCCAGCACGTTGGCTTTCATCCGGATGCAATAGCCGCACCAGTCGGAGCCGGTGAAGTTGACCAGAATGGCCTTGTTTTCGGATTCTGCCTGCTTGCGGGCAGTGTCGAAATCGCTGGTCCAGTCACCGGCGGCTGCCGGAAGAATCATGGCAGCCAGGGCCGAAGCGCGAAGAGAATGGAAGAATGTGTTCATTACTGAAATGTGTACCACGATATGCGCCATTCTACAAGCTCATTTTGCGCCTGCCTGGGCAGTTTTGTGCATGCGAATACTTGCAATGGCCATGGGGGCGTGTTATGATGTGGGGCAGAAAAGGGAGTTCAGCATATGTATATTCAGGACCAGTTGCAGGAAATTAAGGCGAATATCGCGGCGGCAGAGCTGCGGGCAGGACGCGAGCCGGGCAGCGTGAAGCTGCTGGCGGTGAGCAAGACTTTTCCCGTGGAGGATATCATGCATGCCTATGCGGACGGCCAGAGACTCTTTGGCGAGAACCGGCTCCAGGAGGCTATGAGCAAGATGCCGGAAATGCCCCGGGATTGCGAGTGGCATCTCATAGGTCCGCTTCAGCGTAATAAGGTGCGTAAGGCTCTGGAGCAGGGATTCGGACTGCTTCAGGCGGTGGATTCCCTGCGGCTGGCAGAGACCGTATCGCGCATTGCGGGTGAACTGGGCTGCACTGCCCGTATTCTGCTGGAGGTGAATGTGGATGCCGAGGAGAGCAAGCATGGCTTTACTCCGGCCGAGGTGCAGGAGTTGTGGCCACAGCTGGTGGCGCTGCCGTATCTGGAAATTTGCGGGCTCATGTGCATTCCTGCTCCGACAGCGGACCCGGAGGGTGCTCGCCCGGCATTCCGGGCCCTCAGGGAGCTGGCAGAGAAGCTCCGCGCCCGTGGGCCGCTGCCTTTGCCGGAGTTATCCATGGGCATGAGCCATGATTATGCTGTGGCTGTGGAGGAGGGCGCCACGATTGTCCGCGTGGGCTCTGCTATCTTCGGTAAGCGGGATTACGGCATAAAATGATTAATCAGAATGCAGGCGGGCGGCATGCCTGACGGAGCATTTCAGATAACAAAAAAAGCGTCCTGTCCGGGAATCCGGGCAGGACGTTTGAGTTACAGGAGAAGTCAGTAGCTTAGAACTGAGTTCCGAGGCCAACGGTGATGAGGTGCTGATTGATGTTGATGCCTACATCGTCGCTCACGAAGGTGCGGTTGAATTCATAACCTACCTTGAAGTAGAGACGGTCGCTGCAGAGAATCTTGATACCGGCGCCTACACCCAGGGTGAAGCCGTCGAAGTCTGCCGAGTCCTTCTGCTTATTCCACTTGACTTCAATCTCGCCGATTGTCCAGCCGGCCTTGACACCGAGGTCGATGAAGACGTTGTCTGTCACTCCGATATTGACATCATAACCGGCAGTGATGGGTACCATCCACAGGTTGGCCTTTTCCTTGAGTCCATCGTAGGTTTCGCTGTCGGAGCCGAATTCTGCGCCGAGGTTAAGGCTGAACTGGTGGCGGACGGTGTCCATGCCGCTGTCGTACAGGCTGAAGCTGCCGCGTACACCCCAGGTATCCATCATTTCGTCTTCACCGATAGCGTAAAGACCTTCGATATTGTAGGTGGGCTGCCAGTCTGCAGGCGTCAGTGCGCCGGGAGTGTTGGTCGGGAGAACATAGCCAGCGGCACTGGCGGAACCTGCAAGAGCAGCCAGAGTGGTAAGAATGGAGAGTGCTTTTTTCATAGCATTTCCCTTCTAGCATGTTTTCCGCTGTTTTTCAAGGTAAATCTAGTAAAACGACGGAAAGCGGATGCTTTTTCGAGGGAGGCTGCCCCATTGCTGCGGGGATGACTTCAGAATTGCCAGTCGAAGCCGGTGGAGATGATATGCTGACCGATGGTTGATTCCATTTTCTTGTTGGAGTAGGTGCGGGCGAAATCGTAGCCGAGGTGGAAGTAGAGTCGGTCGCTGCACTGCAGTTTTATTCCGCCGCCAGCAGCGAAGGTGAATCCATGGCAGGAACCGGAATGGCGCCAGGTGGGGGTGCTTTCCTTGTAGTGCCCCACGGCCCAGCCTGCCTTGCCTCCCAGAAAGAGAAAAACATCTTCTGAGATGCCGATGTTCAGTGTGTAACCGAAGGTGAGGGGGATGGTGCAGAGACTCTGGCGAGAGGGCTCGCCGTGGTATGTGTGGCTGCCGGTTCCCCACTGGGGGGCGACACAGAAGCCGAACTGGTGGCGGATTCCGGAGTTCCGGTTGCTGTAGAGTTCCAAGCCGGTGCGGAAGCCGGCGGTATCCGGGGTGTGGCGTGCTCCAAGGCCGTAGAGGGCATCCAGGCGCCAGGTGGGTTGCCAGTCACCAGCAGTGAGGGCACCGGAGGCCGGGGTGGGCAGGTAATAGGGAGCTGCGCCAGCAGTGCAGCAGAGGGCTGTCAGGTAGATGAGTGCTTTTTTCATAGCGCTCCCTGTTTATCATGCAGGTGCGCTGAATGCAAGGTGTTAGCCCTAATTATTGGAGCAGTCTTTCTCTGACTGTTGGAGTAAAACGGAGTTATACGCCTTTTTTATTGTCCCAGAGGGTGAGGTGGAGACGGTCGCCCAGGCGTACACCGTGGCGCAGGCACATATCGACCACTGCGGGACGCGCGGTCTCCAGCTCGGCCCGGGTGGTGGCGCAGGGCATCAGGATGATGCGGTGTCGGGGTAATCCCAGGGCGGCTATGGCATCCCAGTCAGCTTCCTGCTGCACGACGAATTTGAACCAGGCATGTTCGAGCGCGGCAAAGAAAGCCAGGGCATCTGCCGGTAGGGTTTCGGAGCCCTTATTACCGGAGTGCTGGAGCTTGGGTGATACGTTCCACTGGTTGATGCGCTGAGCCAGGACGGGGGTGGGGGTGAGAGTGCCGTTGGTTTCCACCTCAATGTGGAGGCTGGCAGGCAGCAGTTGCAGCAGTTCCTCCAGAGCCTGTTGCTGCAGCAGGGGTTCTCCGCCGGTTATGACAAGAGAATCGCAGGAATAGGCCAGGAGTTTTTCTGCGATTTCTGCGGGGGAATAATCGAGGCCGTTTCGCCATGAGTGTTTGGTATCACACCACTTACATTTGAGATTGCAGCCTGCCAGACGCAGAAAGACGGCGGGTGTGCCGCAACGGGTTCCCTCTCCTTGCAGGGAGTAAAATATCTCGGGGGCAGAATTCAGGCGTGCAATGCTCAGCATGATATGTTAGTATACACAGTGACATGGATGTAAATACCAGAATTGGCGAGGATGGTCAACCGGAATCTGCTGTGCAGAGTTTCCGCGTGCTTTTTGTGTGCCTGGGCAATATTTGCCGCTCCGTGGCGGCGGAGATGACCTTTAACGCCGCCGTGCAGGCTGCTGGTCTGGCGGACCATGTGCAGGCTGATTCCTGCGGCACGGCCAATTACCATGTGGGGCAGAAGCCGGATGCCCGTATGCTGGCTGCTCTGGAACGCGCTGGCTTTGAGTACAATGGCCATCGTGGTCGCCAGTTCTCCCGCCGTGATTTTGTTGATTTTGATTTGATTGTGCCCCAGGATAACAGCAACTACGAGGATGTTATCCAGATGGCTACGACCCCGGAAGAGATGGCCAGGGTGGTGCCGATGAGTGCCTGGTTTGCTGATGATTGTCCGCTGCATGAGGTGCCGGACCCCTACTATGGCAGCACTCGTGATTTTGATGATGTAGTCTTCCTGCTGGCTGGGGCAACGCGCCAGATGGCCAGCGATATTGCTCGTGCTGAGTCCTGAAATTCTGAATAATCGTTTCTCCATATGAAAAAGCTTATCTGCAGTGCTGCCATCCTGCTGGGGATGGTGAGTTGTTTTTCCTCCTGTCAGCCGATTACGGGGTCTGTGAGCGGTGATGCCGTACAGGAGATGCTGGCTTCACCCAGGCTGGCGGTAACGCCGTTTCAGCCTGCCTGGCTGGATGAGGAAGGCCGGAATATCTGGCCTCTGGCGGAGGCTGACCGTGTGGATGTATGTTCCATTCTGCGCACGGGTGCTGCCCGCGAGGTGCCTGAGCTGGCATACCAGACAGATGATGAGAATGCCCCTCTGGCGAAGAACAGGTTCTACATATATGCATCCAATGGCCAGTGTCTTGCCGGTACGGTGATGAATGACCGGGTGGTGATGCATGATGTGGTGCTCTCTGAGGCGATGGAGAAGGAACTTTATCGTGTGCTGAAGCCGAATCTGAAAAAATTATTCAAGGGCCTGAAGTGAAGCGTATTCTCCTTTGCTGTCTGAGCGCTGTTCTGCTGGCTGGTTGCAGCCAGCCGCAGTTTGCTGAAGGTATAGAGCCCGAGCCACGGACAGGTGTGGTGGGGCGGCGCAAACAGTTGCCTCTGCCGGCAGAGAAGGCCGATGTGGCAGTTATTTTTGTGGGCGGCTTCACGGAGCAGGTTCTGCTGCATTTTCGTGAAGTGTATGAGAAGACGCCACTGCTTCCTTGCAAGGGGCGCCAGTTGCGCGCTTATTATGCCTGGGACAGCGGTACAGGTAACCTGCTTTTCCACAGTACCTGGAAGTTGCAGCGGGATCTGCGTGCATTCCTGGTGGTGAATCCGCAGGCTGATGTGGTGCTGCTGGGGCACAGCTATGGCGGCTCTGCCATTATGGATGCCTTGCGGCAGATTGAGGATGTGCAGCATACGGGTAAGGTGCTGGTGGTGACTCTGGACCCGGTCAGCCGCCGGGAGCGCTCCAAGCCCCGCGAGCGCGCTGCAATGGTGGATTACTGGGTGAATTCCTATTGCCGCCCGTACCGCAATGTTCGCGATGTGGCGGCCTGGGTTGGCGGCCCATGGGGAGATTGCCCGCAGGCAGATGTCAATGTGGCGTATTCTGGTCAGAACCGTGATGCCGAGGGCCGGCGCTATGCCCATGTGTATCCGGAACCGATGTTTCTGGAGAAACCGGCAGATGGTGGAAAGTCGCCTTACGAACTGCTGCTGGATGCCTGTAAGCGTTTGAATATCGGACAGAAGGATGAATAAGACCCCCTGGGAGGAACTGGAGCAAGGTTGCGCTGCTCTGCAGGAGCTGCGCCCGGATATTCGCGGTGAGGTGAGCCCTGGTGCTCATATTCTGGGTGTACTGGAACTGGGGGAAGGCTCCGTGGTGCTGCCTGGTACAGTTATCGAGGGGCATGTGAGCATAGGCCGCGGCTGCCGGATTGGCCCGAATGCCTATCTGCGAGGAGAAACCCGCATAGGCGATAATTGCGTGATTGGCAATGCCGTAGAGGTGAAGAGCAGCTTGCTGGGGAACCATGTTTTTGTTTCTCATTTGTCCTATATCGGGGATTCTATCATCCGGGATGATGTGAATGTGGGCGGTGGTTGCATTTTTTCTAATTTCCGGCACGATGCCGGAGAAATCCGCATGCCCTGGCAGGGGGAACTGTGCCCCACTGGTCGGAATAAACTGGGATGTGTGGTCGGTGAGCACTGCCGCATTGGCTGCAAATGCGTGATTCTGCCTGGGCGCGTGCTGCAGCCTGGCACCTGGACCGAGCCGGGCAGCGTGGTGCGTTGATAATCTGCCGGGTGAGGGCTATTGCTTCTGCAGGCTTCGTTCCAGTACAAGACGGAATCCAATGGTGGGACGGCAGGAGTCTGCCGGATGAGGGGTGCGGCGGTGGGAACTGAGCTGACCAGGGCGGAATGAGGTATAGTCGCCGCCCCGGGTTACTCCGTAGCTGCGGAAGTGGAAGTTCTCCGGCCCGCCGTACTCGCCGCTCACCCACTCCTGCACGTTGCCGGCCAGGTCGTGCAGGCCCATGGCATTGGGGGTGAAGGAGCCCACCGGTGCGGTGTGGGTGAAGTCATCGTGGTATTGCGGAATCACATGGTCCGCCCGCACTGCCGGAATGGCGCTGGTGTCGGCAAAATTGCCCGTATTGCGGGCAGGGGGCCATTTCTGCCCCCAGGGGTATTCTGCACCGGCGGTGGCGCGCACGCGCTGGCGTTCATAGGGGCTCTGGCCGTTGCTGTCCTTGCAGCCTACCATCTGGCTCCATTCTTCATCGGTGGGCAGACGGTAGGTATCAGTCTCCTCGATGAGACCGTTGGCGCGTTCGCTCTGGGTGAGCCAGGCGGCAAAGGCCTCGGCATCAGTCCGGGAGATATTGACCACCGGGTGGTGTTCATTCTGCTCGAAGTTTACGGGCGGTGGTTCCTCTGCACCGGTTTTCTGGCAGTATTGGTGGAAATCGGCCACGCGCACTTCGGTGGCGCATACCAGCAGGTTTGACCGCAGAGGCAGCAGCTTGAGACCCAGGCTGTTAATCCATTCAGCTCCGAAGCTTACGGAGTGGTTGGGCTGCATGTGCAGATTGAGCACCAGGTCCTTGGGCGATAATCCGCTTCGGCGTATGGTGGAATAGCCCGGAAGCCTCACCTCCAGATAATACGGCGCCAGTGGGATACTGATGGATTGCATGGGAGTGATACCCAGTGGCATGCCGTTGAGCATGACGCTGGCTCCTGCCGGGTTGGTGTAGATACTGACGGGGGTCTTCTGCACCAGCATGGTGCAGAGCCGGTAACCGCACAAATCCGGGCCTGCCGCGGTGCCGGGATCCGGACGGGCGATGAGCGAGTGGTCGCGACCGATGGTGCCGGCTTTTTCGCATTGGCGAGTGAGCCAGAGGGTGAAGGCTCCTATGGCCTCCTGGGAGGTAAGCAGCTGGCCATCGGCCTCCTGTGCGGTGAATTTTGCTGTCAGCTGGGGCTCTGCCTTCTGGAACTCCCGGAACTGCGCGACGGAAACCGGGGTGGTGGCTTCATGAACACCGCCCGCCGGGCGGTAGCGGGTTCCCTGGGCGTCGGTCCAGGCTTCGCCAGTGCGGGGCGGACGGTAGGGGCGGAGTTCCCCACCCAGCGATAGCAGTTCTCCGGGCGGTACGATGCCGCTCACATGGGAATCCGCGTATCCTTCCTTGCGCAGCACAAAGGCAATGCGCTTACCTGTATCTGCGGTGATGGGCCCATAGGGTGTTTCGTCCAGGTATACGCCATCCTCTGTATAGATGGATGCGCCCGCCGGCACGCTGCCCACGAAATACTGCCCATGCTGCGGCAGCGGTGCGGGGGGAGGCTCCGGATTGGTGGTGGGGGCAGGGGGTGGTTGTTCTGTGGCCAGCAGAGCGTTGCGTGCGTTGGTGAGGCGTTGCGGCATATCCTCCGGCAGTAGCAGATATCCCGTGGTACCTGCGGCGGCAAGGGCTGCTGTGCCTATGGTCAGGCGAAGCATCAGCCGGCGCAGGGAACGGTGCCGTTTGCGGCGGATGGCTGCGTCGTCGCGGAGCCGCTCCAGCAGTTCGGCAAACTGCTTGGCGTTCACGATGGTGTCTTTCTGCACCTGGGGAGATGCCGCAGAGCAGATAATCCTGTTAAACTCAATCCATCGCCGGTGGCTGGCGCCCTCCGGCAATTCTGTCGGCAGGGAAGGGAAATTCAGCCTGTCCATGCCCGTGGACATCTCATACAATACCTTAGCCAGTGCGTAAACGTCTGCGCGCGGGGTGCCGGGACCCTCCGGCGGAATATATCCCTCTGTGCCTACCAGGGTGCGCTGGTTGCTGTGGGCTACCAGGCCGGCATCTGCCAGCTTGACCCGGCCGTTGATGAAGATGACATTGGTGGGTTTGACGTCGCGGTGGGTCAGTTCCTGTGCGTGCAGCCCGGCCAGCGCGCGGGAGAGCTGGCAACCTACCTCCAGTACATAATCCAGCGGCATGGGGCGATTGCCATATTGCTGCATATCGCTGAACAGGGTGCGCGGAATGTAGGAATCCGGCTCGGTATGGGCGCCGGTGTAGGCATCATCTGCCAGCTCCATTACATAGAAATAATGGGGAAACGGACCGCCATGCTGGCCGATATGCAGAATATGCACCAGTCCCGGTATGCCGCGTGCTATGGGTTCGTAGGTCAGCACGCCATCAAATTCACGGATGAATACCTGCTCATCTGCAAAGTCCTCGCGCCATACTACCTTCACTGCTCGGTATGCGCCCGTCACTGAGCGGGCAAGCCACACTTCCCCGTATGCCCCGGTTCCGATTTTGCGCAGGATTTCGTGGTCCGGCACCTGCGGTTGCGTACCCTCCGGTCGCAGCGAGCGTCTGCGCGGTGTTCCGCGCATGCTGCGGCGTGTCGGGCTTATCGCTGTGCTATCGGGCTCCATGCGTGTGCATTATAGCACGCTGCTTCTCCCGGCGCAAGCTGCTTTGCACCCCTTTTTTTGTCCTTGATGAAACTTTTTTTAATTTTTTTGCAGAATTAGCTTGCAATGGAGCTGGAGGTGTGGTAAACTGCCCTCGCACCAATCAAATGCGCACGTGGCGGAATTGGTAGACGCGCTAGTTTCAGGTTCTAGTGAGTAACATCGTGATGGTTCGAGTCCATTCGTGCGTATCAGAAAGAACTCCTTGCAGAATATTGCAAGGAGTTCTTCGCTTTTTGCGTATTGTCTGTTTTGTTGTTATGTCGGATTGCGGCAGGTGATTGATGATAAATGTAGGCAATTAGGTGTATGTTGTGTCATTATCTGTGTTTAATGCTCAATAAATGCTTGAAATGGAGAAGGAATCATAGTAATAAATGAAGCACGTTAAAAATTTTATTATGTCTGAAGATACTAAGAGCCGTACGTCTTATACGCCTGAGGAAAAGGCTGAGATTATTCTTGCAGTGATGAATCGTAAGACCACGATTCAGAAGATTGCAAAGGAGAAGGGTATAGCCCCTACGCTGGTTTCCCTGTGGAAAAAGCAGGCGGAAGATGCAATTCTGGAGCGTTTTGTGGGCACGCGTCCTGGCCGCCGCAAGGTGGAGACTGCGCCCGAGGAAATGAAGGAAGAACTGCGCAAGGCTCGTATTGAGGCTCGAACGGCCAAGACCCGCGCTACCCGTCTGGAGGCTGCTGTCAAGTCCGCTAAGACCCGAGTTTCTGCGCTGGAGGATGGAGTGCGCGAACTGGCAGCCAAGATGGGGTGTAAGTTGGTGAAGGTCACCCGGCCGCGCCGCAAGAAGGCGTGATAGGGCATTTCGCTTGCTCTTCTGAGGATTCTACTGCATTTTGCTGACAGGTCAGCGGCAGAGGTTCCGTACTTATAATCAGCAGATGAGTACAAGCCTGCCTGCGGGCGGGTTGTAACAGGATATATCCGATATGAAAATGAGTTTGAACAACTGGCGGGTGCGCATACGTGCCCTGGGTATGGCTGCCGCGGCTGCTTTGGTTTCGTGCTGCTCTGTCAGCCAGGCTGAGCCGGATTATGATATTATAGGCAAGCAGTTCTCCCTGGTGCTGCAGCATGCGCATTTTTCGCGTGCACGCTTCACGCAGGATATGTACCAGCAGTTCCTGGAATGCTATGTGCAGAGCCTGGATGCGCAGCACCTCTTCCTGACGCAGGAGGATGTGGACTACCTGCGCGAGCGCTATGCCTGCAGTTTTGGTGATTATCTGCTGGCAAATCAGACCACGCGCCTGGCGGAGGAATTGTATGGCTATTTCAGCGAGCGTGCGCTTCCTCGTATTGTGCAGGCAGAGAAGCTGCTGCAGGGGTATGCAAAGAAGATGCCTTCATTTGATTCGGACAGAGTGGTGCCTCGCACCCGGCGGAAGCTGCCGCGTGCTCGTAACGCCGCAGAACTTGACCAGGTGTGGCGCGACCAGGTGGAGGATATGATTCTTACAGAAGTGCTGCGCCGGGAGAATCTGGAATCTCTGGCAGCAGCCAAGGGTAAGACTTCTCCTGTGGCGAAGGAAATGCCTGTGGCTGATAAGATGCTGGCTCGTATCAAGCGCATGCGCAATGAGATTCAGGAGGCAGACCGTGAGGATATGGTATCCTATCTGCTGAATGCTGTAGCTCATGTATATGACCCGCACAGCGACTACATGGGTGCCCGTGAGGAGCAGCGTTTCAAGGATATGATCAAGGCCTCCATTGTGGGTATTGGTGCCAAGTTGCAGTCTGATGACGATGGCTCTACCACGATTGAAGGTATTGTGAGGGGGGGGCCTGCTGCCAAGTGCGGCCAGCTGCAGCTGGGTGACCGCATTGTGGCTGTGGCCTCCAAGGGGGATGAGAACTGGACGGATATCATGTTCCTGAGCATTGATAAGGTGGTGGATCTGATTCGCGGCCAGAAGGGGCAGTCTGTCAAGCTGCGTGTGCAGAGCGCCAGCAGTGGCGAGGAAAAGGTGGTGACCATTGTCCGTGATGAAATTCCCATGTCTGAGGAACTGGCCAGTGGCCGTATCATCGATATGAAGGATGGGGAGCGTACCTACCGATTGGGTGTGCTGACTCTGCCTTCATTCTATATTGACCTGGACGATGGTGATGTGCACTGCGCAGCGGATGTGAAGAAGATTCTGCGCCGTATGATTCAGGAGAAGGTGCAGGGTATTGTGCTCGACCTTCGCTTCAATGGCGGTGGTTCTCTGGATGAGGTGCGTAAGATGGTGGGCTTCTTCACTGGTGCCGGTCCGGTGGTGCAGGTGAAGGATTCCCGCTCTCACGTGGAGCGCCTTACGGTGAGTGGCAAGCCTCTCTTCAATGGCGAGTTGGTCGTGCTCATCAATAAGCTGAGCGCCTCTGCCTCCGAGATTTTTGCCGGAGCCATGGCGGACTATGGTCGCGCTGTCATTGTGGGCGATGAGGCTACCTTTGGCAAGGGGACGGTGCAGGTGCCCCGTGGTCTGGCAGATTACATGCCTTACTTCTCCTCCCGTGAGGGGTGTGGTATGATTAAGGTGACTACACAGAAGTTCTATCGCGTGGGTGGTGCTTCAACCCAGTTGAAGGGTGTTGAGAGTGACATTGTGCTGCCGACGGTGACTGCCGGGCTGCGACTTGGCGAAGCTGAGCAGGATTATGCCATGGCTTACGATGAGATTCCCCGTGCCGGTGGTTATGTGAAGAGCAGCCGCATTGCCCGTATTCTGCCGCAGCTGATGGCTCGCAGTAAGGCACGTACGGCCACGGATAAGGACATGCAGTATACCCGCGAGGATATTGCCCGCGCCAAGGAACGCCAGGAGAAGAATGTGGTTTCTCTGAATAAGGCTGTGCGCCATGCAGAGAATGCTCAGCTGATGGAACGTAAGAAGGCTATTGATGCCGAGCGCAAGGTTCGTTATGAGCTGATGGCTGCCGAGGATGCGGAGAAGCTGACTATCTATCGTCTGAAGCTGACGGATGTGAAGCAGCCCAAGCTTCCTCTGGCTTCTAAGGATGATAAGAATGAGTATATGGATGAGAATAAGGACCCGGAGGAGGAATTGACCGAAACACCGGATTATCCTTCTAATCTGGATCCTGTGCTTCGTGAGGCTCTTCATATCGTAAAGGATATGGTGGATATGCCCTGAGTTCTGACCCGGAATGAATTTTTTCAAGGCCCGTTCCTGCCAGGAGCGGGCTTTTTTCTTGCTATTCGATAAATTATTCCCTATAGTGGTGGCATGATAACCTTGTCCCTTGTAGTACCGTGTTATAATGAACAGGAAGCCCTGCGGCCATTCATGAAGGAGTTGAGCCGGGTGCTGGGTGAGTTGCAGGGGGTGACGCCGGAGGTTGTGATGGTGAATGACGGCAGCGCGGATAATACCCTGCAGGTTATGCGCGAACTGAGTGCAGAGTATGAGTATGTACGCTACCTGTCTTTCTCCCGCAACTTTGGCAAGGAAAGTGCCATGCTGGCTGGTTTTTCAGCAGCAAAGGGTGATTATGTGGCGGTGATGGATGCTGATTTGCAGGATCCGCCCGCGCTGCTGCCGGAGATGCTGCGTGTGGTGCGTGAGGAGGGATATGACTGCGCTGGAACCCGCCGCACAACCCGCAAGGGCGAACCGCCTATCCGCTCGTTCTTTGCCCGTATGTTCTACCGCTTTATCAATATGATTTCTCATACTCAGCTGGTAGATGGGGCTCGTGACTACAAGCTGCTCAATCGCAAGGCTGTGGATGCTTTGCTGGCCATGCCTGAGTATAACCGGTTCTCCAAGGGGTTGTATGAGTGGATTGGTTTCCGCACGAAATGGCTTTCCTTCGAGAATGTGGAACGAGTGGCGGGGGAGACCAAGTGGTCGTTCTGGAGGCTGTTCAAGTACTCGCTGGAAGGTATTGTTGCATTTACCACGATGCCGCTGGCCCTGGCCTCCATTCTGGGGATGCTCTGTATGCTGGTGTCGCTGATTCTCATTGTGAGTCTCTGCGTGCGCCAGATGCTCTGGCACAATTCGGTGGACGGCTGGACCTCGCTGGTGTGTATAATTGTGTTCCTTAGTGGTTTGCAGTTGTTCTGCGTAGGTGTTATCGGCCAGTATATCTCCAAGATGTATCTGGAAATCAAGCGCCGCCCGCACTATATCATTGCTGAGCAATCAGAATAAACCACCGCGGATGAGTCCGAGCAGGGCCACGGTGCGTGCCCAGTTTTCCGGGTGCTCATCAGTCTCCGGGAAGAGACGCCCTTCCGGGATGCGGGCGTAGCGTTCAGCGGCCTTGGAGTGGCTGAGTTCGCGCAGCCCGACGCTGAATGTGACGGGGCCCAGCTGCATGAATTCGCGGGCGAGTTCATGCGAGCCGTTCCATGCATGCAGATGCACCCGGGGCATGGTGCCGCAGCGGCTGCGCTGGCGCAGGATTTCCAGAAGCTCGCTCCAGGCGTGGACGCCGTGCAGTTGCAGCATGCGCTCGTGCCGGAAGGCGGCTCCCAGGTGAATGTGCAGCAGAAGCCGCTGCGCTTCCAAGGTGTCGGCGTGTCTGGGGGAGGCATCGAGTCCGGATTCTCCCACGCCGGCCTGCGGGTGGTGGGTGAGCCATTCATCCAGCTCAAAAGCGAGCTCTGCCGGGTCGGTTTCATGGGCATGCCAAGGGTGAATGCCGAAACAGGGTATCATGTCGCTGGCGGCGGCAATGCGCTCCCAATCGCTGCGGGTGGCGGCGCAGATATAGCCGCCCTGCGGGCTGGGGTGGTGGGTGTGGTAATCTTTCATATGCTGATGAATCCGTGTTCCCGGAAGCTGAAATAGGGTTTTGCCTGACCACTGCCCATGGTGCCGATGATGACATGGTCGATGACGGGAAGGTGCAGGGCGGCGCCGGCTTGTACCAGTTCGCGGGTGAGTTCACGGTCTGCTTTGCTAGGGGAGGGGTCGCCGCTGGGATGATTGTGCGCTACGATGATGGAGCTGGCGTTGCAGAGAATGGCATCGCGGAAAACGTCGCGCGGATGGACCATGGTTCGGTTGCTGGTTCCTTTGGAAACGTTGCTCCGGCGGATAAGTTTCCGGCGGGTATCGAGCATGAGGACGACAAAGTGCTCCTGCTGTTCATAGCGCAGGTCGCCAGCCAGGTATTCATAGACGGCCTGGGGGTGGGTCATGTCCTCGCGGGAAATCTCCTCCTTTACTGCGCGGTGGCCCAGCTCGAAGACGGCAGCAAGCGTGGCGGCCTTTGCGGCGCCGATTCCTTTGCAGCATTGCATGATGCCGCGGGCCTCCATGCGTCCCAGTGCGGTGAGTGAGCCTGCTGCCCGCTTCAGCCGGGCGGCGAGTTCCAGTACATTGCATCCTTTCATGCCGGTGCGCAGGAAAATGGCAATTAATTCCTCATCGCTGAGCGCGGCGCGTCCCTTCTGGAGCAGTTTCTCGCGCGGAAGCTCACTGGCATCCAGGTCGAGTAGTCTCGGGGTGCAGGGGAAAGGTGGTTGTTCCATACGTCGTGCTATTCTACACAAAAAAATGTCTGCTGTGAAGCTAAAACGCTTCGGGCTGAATTATTTGCTTGCGCTTCGATGGGGGGCAGTGTAAAATGCCAGCGGCTCATTGTAGCCATGTGGGGCAGGAAGCACGTGATTCTGCCCCGCGGAACCAAGGGAGACAGCGGCCGGTACCGGTCTCCGGAGGTGCAGATTGGAACCGGCACTTAGAAGAGAAAGAAAATAAAAATGAGTATACATTCCGTTACTTGTGCCGTTGGCACAAACCCCATCACCATTGAAACGGGCAAGCTTGCCCTTCTGGCCGATGGTGCCGTTACTGTCCGTTGTGGTGATACCGTGGTGCTGGTCACCGTAGTGAGCGCTACCAAGATTAAGGAAGGTCAGACCTTCTTCCCCCTGTCGGTGGAATACAAGGAGAAGGCTGCTGCTGCGGGTATGTTCCCCGGTGGTTACTTCAAGCGCGAAGGACGCCCCACGGAGAAGGAAATTCTGACCTGCCGCATGACGGACCGCCCGCTGCGTCCCATGTTCCCCAAGGGCTATTTCTATGATACGCAGGTTATCTCCCTGCTGATGGCTGCCGACGGCGAGAATGAGCCGGATATCCTGAGCATCAACGGTGCTTCCGCAGCTTGTGTGATTTCTGACCTTCCCTTCGCTGAGCCCGTGGGCGCTGTGCGTGTGGGCCGCATCGATGGTGAATTTGTTATCAACCCCACTAACTCCCAGCGTCTGGAGTCTGATCTCGACCTCGTGTATGCCGGTTCCAAGGACCAGGTTATCATGATTGAAGGCTCTGCCAATGAGCTTCCGGAAGAGGAGTTCATTGCTGCCCTGCGTTTTGCTCAGGAGAACGTGGCTAAGATTTGCGCTGCCCAGGAAGAGCTGCGCGGTATCTGCGGCAAGCCCAAGCGCGAGTATGAGCTGACTCTGGCCAAGCCCGAGCTGCTTGAAATCGGCTACCAGGTGGCCGGCGATCGCATTGAGGACGCTATCTATGCTCCGAACAAGATTCAGCGCCAGAAGCAGACCGGCGCCCTGCGCGCAGAGGTTGAGGTGGCCATCAAGGCTGCTTATCCCGAGGCTACTGACTTCGACGTGGAGCAGGTGTTCGAATACATCCAGAAGAAGGCTTTCCGCATCTCCATCATGGAGCAGGGCAAGCGCGCCGACGGCCGCGCCATCAAGCAGCTTCGCCCGCTTCAGGCCGAGGTGAACGTGCTGCCTCCCGTGGTGCACGGTTCCGCTCTCTTCGCCCGCGGCGAGACCAAGTCTGTGTGCCTTGCCACGCTGGCTCCCATGGAAGAGAAGCAGTACCTGGATAACTACACCGGTTCTGTGGATGAGAAGCGCTTCATCCTGCACTACAACTTCCCCCCGTTCTCTGTGGGTGAAACCGGTCGTTTCGGTGGTCAGAACCGCCGCGAAATCGGTCACGGTGCTCTGGCGGAGCGTTCCATCGCTCCTGTGATTCCGGATGAGAATGACTTCCCCTACGCCATCCGCGTGTCCTCCGAGATTATGGAATCCAACGGTTCCACTTCCATGGCTTCCGTGTGTGCCGGTACCATGTCCCTGCTGGCTGCCGGTGTGCCGCTGAAGCGCCCGGTTTCCGGTATTTCTGTGGGTCTGGTGACGGAGTTCGAGAATGAAGGTGACCGTGAGCCCAAGCGCTATGAGACGCTGCTCGACATCATCGGCTCTGAGGACTTCTACGGCGATATGGACTTCAAGCTCTGCGGTTCTTCTGTGGGTGTGACCGGTTACCAGCTGGACCTCAAGCTGCCCGGTATTCCGCTGTACATTCTGGAGGATGCTATCCACCTTGCCCGCAAGGGGCGTCTGGATGTGCTCGATACCATGAATGCCTGCATCCCCGGCCCGCAGGCCATGAGCCCGAATGCTCCGCGTATTGAGTCCACCAGCATTCCGCAGGATCGTATTGGTGAGCTTATTGGCCCCGGCGGTAAGAACATCAAGGCTCTGCAGGCTGAGACCGGCACCGATATCAACATTGAAGAAGATGGTACCGTGCGTATCTACGGCAGCCGTCAGGAAGGTGTGGAACGCGCTCTGTACCTCATCGACCGCATGTTCAAGGAGATTGAAGTGGGTGAGACCTACGAGGGTAAGATTGTTTCCACCAAGGAATTCGGCGCTTTCATGGAAGTGCTGCCCGGTAAGGATGGCCTTATCCACATCTCTGAGCTGGCCGAAGGACGCACTCAGAAGACCGAGGATGTGGTGAAGGTGGGTGATATCGTGACCGCCAAGTGCATCGGTATCGATGACAAGGGCCGTGTCAAGATGTCCATGCGCGCTGCCGCCCGCGACCGCAAGGCCAAGGAGGCTGCTGAGAAGGAATAATCCTTCTGCATCTGCTATTTCGGACCGCTGCCCGGAATTCCGGGTGGCGGTCTTTTTCTTTCCTGTGTAGGAAAGTTGAAAAAAAGCGCAAAAAAAACGCTGATGAGGGATTTTTTGATTGCAATTGGTAGCGTTCTGGTATAGATATATTAGCGAACAGCTGCAAATTTTTTACTTACACCATGTGGAAATACATCATCATCGCCGCCGTCGTGCTCTTCCTGGGGGCATGTTTCCTTTTTTATAAGACTAATGATGCCATGACCGGGCCTGATGGCGAGGTTGCTGCGTTCCAGTCCCAGTTTGATATGGCCAAGAAGAAGGCCGTTGATATTGAGAAGGATAAGGGTATCAAGCGCTATGCAGAGCTGCGCACCGCATATTTCAAGCAGCAGGGCACGAAGTTCGAGGAAGAACGTGTTAATCTTGATGCCGAGGACGTCCCCCTTGTGCAGGAGATTGCCAAGGCCAATGCTGACCTGGAGACTGCCGCTGCTGACTTCAAGAAGTACAACGATGAACTGAAGGATTTCCAGCGTAAGGCTGCTGAGGCGTCCGGCGCTGAGGTGACCGGTGAGGATGATATTCAGGCCATTGGTCAGAGCATTGCCGGTCTGGTGGAGGCTAATAACGCCCTGGAGGCCCAGGCTGCTGCTGAGGAAAAGATGACTGCTGAGCTGGGTGCCGAGAGTGAGCGCACTCTGGCTATGATTGACGCTGCCAGAAAGCTGGCCGCTGACCGCATGGCTCGTCTCTCTCCTGTGGAGCTGAAGTGCTCTGTGGTGATGACGGATCCCACCTGGGATTATGTGATTCTCGATGCCGGTATCGATAAGGGTATCGTTATCGGTTCCCGCCTGGCTGTGATGCGTGGCAGTCAGAAGGTGTGCGAGCTTTCTGTGACGCTTGTGGAAGCTTCCAAGTCCAGTTGTGATGTGGTGTACAGCACCATGCGCCCTGGCGATAAGGTGCGCCCCGGCGATACCGTTGTTGCTGTCCGTAACTAATAAGACATTACCTATTATTACCTCAAGATATGAAAATCTCTCAACTTCTTGTTTCAATTCTGGTCCTGCTGGCAGGTGGTGCTGCAATTATGTACTCCTCCGATCAGCAGAAGGTTATGGACGTTCTTATTGCCGCTCACGGTGGTGGCCAGCAGGTGGAGGCTTCCAGCTCCACAGGTCTTCGCAAGCTGAATCTGGATCTGGATGCCGAACGTGGTTCTGTGGCTGCTGAGCGTGCTGCCGCGGTGAAGGCTACGGAGGCTGCCCGCGTGGAGATGCTTGACTACCGCATGAAGCGTGATGAAGCACAGGGGCGCGTGGATGGTCACCAGGAGGAACTGACTGGCCTGCGCAGCAAGGTGAAGGCCATGGATGAGAGCGTGGCAGAGCTCCGCAAGGCTCTCGAGGCGGCTTTGGAGGAAATCAAGGCCGCAGCTTCTCTTGATGTGGCTGCTGATGCTGGCTCTGACGCTGTGCTGGAAAGCATTCGCGCTACCGTGGAGCGTGAGCAGAAGCGCACAGAGGAAATTAATGCCCAGCTGGCTGACTGGCAGGCTGCCCGTACGGCTGCCACTGAGAAGCTGGCTAAGGAGAAGGTGGAGCTGAATCGTCTGACCGCTATCAATGACAAGTTCTTCACCGATTACACCAAGAACGATGATGAGTTCCCGCTGCTTGCAGTGGATACCCGCTGGAAGTTCGTGGTGTTCAATGTGGGTGCTGAAAGTGGTCTGGTGGCTGGTGATGCAACGCCTCTGCTGGTGAAGCGTGGTGACACGGTGGTGGCTCCGCTGCGTATTGTAACTATCTCCTCCAAGGGAATGGTAGTGGCAGAGTTTGACCCCAAGAAGCTGGTGCCGGGAGTGCGTCCTGAAGTCGGCGACCGCGTATTCCGCGTGAAGCCGCTGGGTAACTGATGTTGCCGGCGGATACGCCAGGAAAGTTTTTTTTCGACGCCTGCCCGGTGTAGGGTGGGCGTCCTTTTTTAATGAATATGAATAGTATGAACATGAAGCGAATTCTGATGATTACACCGCTTGTGGCGGTGCTGATGACTGCCTGCCAGCCGGCGATGCCGCCTGTGCCGCCAAGTAATCGTACGGTTGTGGGGCCGAAGGGCTCTTCTGAGGCGGTGAAACCCTGGAACAACACCACCCGCAAGGAGGGTGAGGCTGTGCTGGGTCCGCTGGGTGATATGAACCGTCGATGATTTGTATCTGCTGTGAGACGGGCAGAGCGGGCACGCATTGTGCTGGAAGAGCTGGAACGGGGAATTCCTGAACCGGAGGTTCCCTTGCACCACCGGGATGCATTTACGCTGCTGGTGGCAGTCATGCTTTCTGCCCGTTGCACAGATGCGCGGGTGAACATGGTCACGCCGGCCTTGTTTGAACTTGCTCCGGATGCTGCCAGCATGGCTGCACTGGAGTGGCAGCAGGTTCAGCCACTCATTGCTACCTGCGGTCTCACCGAAATGAAGGCCCGCCGCCTGGTGGAGACTGCCCGTATTCTGGTTGAGCGGTATCAGGGGGAGGTGCCGGGAAGTTTTGAGGAGCTTGAGGCATTACCGGGAGTGGGGCATAAGACGGCCAGTGTGGTGATGAATCAGGCCTTCGGATATCCGGCTTTCCCTGTAGATACGCATATTTTCCGCCTGGCTCGTCGCTGGGGGCTTTCCCGTGGCAAGACTGTGGAGTCGGTGGAATCCGACCTCAAGAAGTGTTTCTCTCGGGAGGTCTGGGGTAAACTTCATTTGCAGATGGTACTCTGGGGGCGGCAGTATTGCCCGGCCCGGGGCTGTAAGCCTGCATGTCCGGTCTGTGCACGCCTTTTGTCATAAAAAATGCCCCCTTTTCCCTGATTGTGCTTGACCTTTTTGGGAAAAAGTAGTTTGATTGGCGGTCATCCGCATTCACAGTCATGCTAGTTTGTCAGCTTAAATCCAAGATTCACCGTGCCATGGTAACACGTGGCGATGTGGAGTACGAGGGCAGCATAGAGATTCCGCAGGATCTGGTGGAAGCCGCCGGCTTGTGGCCGGGGGAGAAGGTGCTTGTTGCTTCGGTAACGAGCGGTAACCGTTTTGAAACCTATGTGCTGGTCGGGCCCCCCGGAACCGGGCAGATTATTGTGAATGGTGCAGCCGCCCACCTCATTGGCAAGGGTGAACGCATTATCATCATGAGTTTCGCCTGGGATGATAAGCCCATTACGCCCAAGCGCGTCATCTGCAACGAATTGAATGAAATTGTTGCCTGATTTCTTTACAAAACCTTATAACTAAGATATAATTCCGCCATGCTTAACGCCGCTATTTACATTGTATTCGCTCTTCTTCTGATTGTATGCGCTCTGCTTCTTCTGGTTGTGCTCATGCAGCGCCCGAAGCAGGAAGGTCTCGGTGCTGCCTTCGGTGCCCAGATGACTGACCAGGCTTTTGGTGCTCAGACTACCAATGTGCTTAAGAAGGGCACGGTGCTTTTCGGTACGCTTTTCATGGTACTGTGCTTTGTGCTGACGGTGCTCATGAATGCCCGCTTCCAGCGCAGCAAGTCTGACCTGAACGTGAAGCAGGTGGAGGCTCCGGTGACGGCTCCGGCTGAAGCTCCCGCGGCTGCTGAGACACCTGCTGCTCCGGTGGAGAATCTGGAGAATCTCGCTCCGGCTCCTGCAGCTGAGGGCGAGGGTCCTGTAGCTGCTCCCACTCCGGCTCTGGATGCTGCTCCGGCTGAGCAGCCTGCCGCTTAATCCCGGAACCGATCAAGGCCATGCAGTTCGGTAGCACTACAGAGTTGAATGCCGAGGCTGCAAACGCCGCGGTGCAGGGTACTTTGCTGGCGCAGGTTACGCAGAAGACGACCCGCACTACAAAGACCGGCAAGCCTTTTCTTGAAATCGTGCTGGCGGATGCTGCCGGCACGATTTCGTTTAAAATATGGGAGACGTCTCCCTGGTATATGGATTTTGACCTGCTGGAGGTGCCTGCTTCGGTGGCGGTGAGCGGTACATGGCAGCTCAGCCAGTATGGGATGGAACTGGGGGATGCGAATCTTCGTCCGCTTACTCCGGATGAGGAGGAGCAGGTGCTGACAGGTAGTCCGGAGCTGGTGGCGCGCCAACAGGCGGATTGGGATACTATCTGCTCTTACGTTGCCGGGATGGAGGATCCGCGACTGGCGGTACTCTGCAGGCTTTTCCTCCAGCAGCAGGAGAGACGATTCCGCCGTGCTGCTGCTGCGCGCAATTTTCACCATGCCCGCCGTGGCGGATTGGTGGAACATGCTGCCAGCGTGATGCGTGTGGCTGATGCGCTCTGCAGTGTGTATCCGGAGCGGCTGAATCGAGACCTTGTGCTGGCCGGTGCTCTGCTGCATGACTGTGGCAAGATTGTGGAGAATAATTACGAGGAACACAGTCTTGAGATGCCCTATTCGGAGGCTGGTGAGCTGTTGGGGCATATCCCTGTGGGGATAGAGATTATCAACAGGCTCTGGCACGACATGATGACCCCGGAGCGTAAGGCTGAGTGGAAGGGGATGCAACCCGCAAGTGAGCAGGTGCGTCTTCATCTGCTGCATCTGGTGGCTTCTCATCATGGACTGCTGGAGTATGGTTCTCCGGTGTTGCCCAAGGTGCCTGAAGCGCTTATTTTGCATCATGCGGACAATGTGGATGCTAAGATGGAGATGTTCCGCGCTGCGTATGAGGGCGCAACGATGCTGGCGGACCGGGTGGTGCAGCGAAAGTCTCCCATGCAGACCAATGTAGTGCTGTCTCTGCCCAGGGTGCAATTATGATGGAGGCCTGCATTAGTCTGGTAATGCTGGGCGGACTGCTTATGGTATCGCAGCTCAGCCCTGGTCCGGATGTGTTTTTTGTGTTTCGTACTGCGTTGGCGCAGGGATTTCGCGCCGGTAGCGCTGTAGGCGCAGGTATTACAGGTGGTTTTTTTCTTCAGGCTGTGCTGGTGGCCTGGGTGGGTGGCTGGCTTATGGCTCAGCCCTGGAGTCAGTATGTGCTGTATGTCGCGGCCGTCTGGTTGCTTTACCTGGCCTGGCGTATTTTTCCCCGTCGCAGGGTGCAGGTAGAGCAGGGAATGCTGGAAACAAAGGTTCGTGAGCGCCTTCGCACCTTGTTTGCGCAAGGATTTCTCTGCAATATTCTGAATCCGAAATGCACCCTTTTTATCTGTGGTCTGGCCATCGGGCCTCTGGAGCAGTTTGGTGGCCGTTTCTGCTGGTATGCGCCAGTGCTGGTGCTGGTGGCCAGCGGAGCCTGCCTGCTGGGCTGGGTGCTGTGGAGTGGCTTGCTGCAGTGGCGTCCGGTGCGCAGTTTCTACCTGGGTCACACCACAGCTATTGATGCTGTATTTGCTGTTCTGCTGGCTGTTTTTGCTGCGAAGCTGCTGCTGCCGTAGTAGAATTTGAGGTTCTGGGCTGATTGGGGCTTGCTTTTTGGGGGCTGATGCGGTAGAGTAATGCCGCAAAGACGTTATTGCGCATATGAACGATATTATCACGACAGCATGCAAGTTCGTCACGTCCTCTATCGGTCGCAAGATTCTTGTGGCCCTTACTGGTGCGTGTCTCCTCCTGTTCCTCGTGGGGCATCTGGCCGGTAACATGACCATCTACGGTGGTGATCCTGCCAATGGCGTGCCCTCCTGGATTAATGCCTACGCCGTAGGTCTGCACTCCATGCCTGCCTGGCTGCTCATGGCTATCCGCCTTGGTCTGGCTGTGGTGCTTCTCATCCACGTGGTGCTCACCCTGGCTCTGAAGATTGAGAACGTGAATGCCCGTACTCAGTACCAGAAGGAAGGTACCCTCAAGGCTACTCTTGCTTCCCGTACCATGGTGCTGACCGGTATCATGATTTTCTGCTTCCTGCTGTTCCACCTGTGGCAGCTCACGGTGAATGGTGACCCCTCCGATTGCTATGGCCACATCGTTCACGCTTTCTCCAATGTGTGGTGCTCCGTGTTCTACATCGTGGCTATCTGCTGCCTTTTCATGCACGTGCGTCATGGTCTGCAGTCTGTGTTCCAGACCCTGGGCCTTTCCACCCGCAAGGTGCGCCCGCTCTATAACATCATTTCCGTTCTCTTCGGTCTGGTGGTTTGCGGCGCTTTCATCTCCATCCCGGTGGCCGTTCTCTGCGGCATCCTCAAGTAATCCCTTTCCCATTCATAGACACTTATGAAAGATATTAAGTTTCCTGTAAGCGACTACATGCCGGATTCCTGCATTCCGGATGGCCCCATTGCTGAGAAGTGGACCAAGTACAAGCGCGAAGCCAAGCTCATCAACCCCAACAACCGCCGTAAGTACACGGTGCTTGTGGTGGGCTCCGGTCTGGCCGGTGGCGCTGCTGCTGCCACGCTGGCTGAGCTGGGCTACAATGTACACTGCTTCTGCTACCAGGACAGCCCCCGCCGCGCTCACTCCATCGCTGCTCAGGGTGGTATCAATGCTGCTCATAACTACCAGAACGACGGTGACTCCGTGTACCGTCTGTTCTATGACACCGTGAAGGGTGGCGACTTCCGCGCTCGTGAGGCCAACGTGTATCGTCTGGCTGAGGTGTCCTGCAACATCATCAACAAGTGCGTGGCCCAGGGTGTTCCCTTCGGCCGCGAATACGGTGGTCTGCTCGACAACCGCTCCTTCGGTGGTTCCCAGCTCAAGCGTACTTTCTACAGCCGCGGTCAGACCGGCCAGCAGCTGCTCCTGGGTGCCTACCAGGCCATGGAGAAGGAAATCGGCAAGGGCCACATCCAGATGCACCCCCGCACCGAAATGATGGACCTGGTGGTGGTCGATGGCCATGCCAAGGGTATCGTGGTGCGTGATATGGTGACTGGCGAAATCAAGAGCTATGCCGGTGACACTGTGCTGCTCGCCACCGGTGGTTATGGCCGCGTATTCTTCCTTTCCACCAATGCCATGGGCTGCAACGTGGGTGCCGCCTGCGCCTGCTGGAAGAAGGGTGCCTACTTCGCCAACCCCTGCTTCACTCAGATTCACCCCACCTGTATTCCGGTGAAGGGCGACTACCAGAGCAAGCTGACTCTCATGTCCGAGTCTCTGCGTAACGACGGCCGTATCTGGGTGCCCAAGAGCCGTGAGGTGGCTGCCAAGATCCGCCGCGGTGAGATGAAGCCCTCCGATGTGGCTGAGGGCGACCGCGACTACTACCTGGAGCGCAAGTACCCCTCCTTCGGTAACCTGGCTCCGCGTGACATTTCCTCCCGTGCAGCCAAGGAAGCCTGCGACGACGAGCGTGGTGTGGCTAACACCGGCCGCGGCGTGTTCCTTGACTTCAAGGATGCCATCAACCGCATGGGCAAGGAGTGGATTGACGGCCAGTACGGCAACCTCTTCGAAATGTACGAGGAGATTACCGACGTGGATCCCCACGAGCAGCCGATGATGATTTACCCCGCTTCTCACTACACCATGGGTGGTCTGTGGGTGGACTACAACCTGATGTCCTCCATCCCCGGCCTGCACGTGCTCGGTGAGGCTAACTTCTCTGACCACGGTGCTAACCGTCTGGGTGCTTCCGCTCTCATGCAGGGTCTGTCCGATGGCTACTTCGTGATTTCCGCCACTCTGCCGACCTACCTGACCACTCAGAAGCCCGGCAGCGTGACTACCGCCGCTCCCGAGTTCAAGGAGGCTGAGGATGCCGTGAAGGCCCGTATCAAGAAGATGATGGATGTGCAGGGTACCAAGAGCCCCGATGAAATCCACCGCGAGCTCGGTAAGCTTGTGTGGGAGGACGTAGGCATGGGCCGCACCAAGGAATCCCTCATGGATGCTATCGAGAAGATTCCCGCCATCCGTGAGGAATTCTGGACCAACGTGAAGGTTGTGGGTAGCACCGAGGGTGTGAACCAGGAACTCGAGAAGGCCTGGCGTGTGGCTGCATTCCTCGACTTTGCCGAGGTGCTCTGCTACGACGCCCTGAACCGCGAGGAATCCTGCGGCGCTCACTTCCGTCTTGAGCACCAGCTGGCCGACGGTGAAGCCAAGCGCGATGACGAGAACTTCGCCTACGTTGCCTGCTGGGAATACAAGGGCACGGACGAGCTGCCGGTGCTGCACAAGGAGCCGCTTACCTTCGACACCGTGCACCTGGCCATCCGTTCCTACAAGTAAAGATAACCTCATTCCAACCTTTTAAGATTATATAATTATGGCTAATCTCAATCTTACGCTCAAGGTCTGGCGCCAGGAGAATGCTCAGGCTCAGGGCCGCATTGAAACCTACAAGGCTAAGAACATCCCGGATGAGGCTTCTTTCCTTGAAATGCTCGACATCGTGAACGAGGA
>JAZQVE010000052.1:0-32364 GCA_045631705.1 Akkermansia sp.
GGTCATCTGCACATAGGAGGCCATGCGGGGGGGAGTCTTGAGCTGGCTCTCACGCACAACGCAGATATCGCCGTTGTAGTTCACGGCGTGACCTTTGCGGAGCTGAATAACGGGAACTTTTGCCATAACGCGCGGAGAGTATCAGAGCATCCCCTTATAGTCAAGCTTTTTCTCACAATCTGCGCAATTCAATACACGCACGAGCAACCATCAGACAGCGCCCGGGCCATTTATTCCGTGCGCTGCATTCTGAATTTCGCTCAACGTTTCAGGAAGAAACGGACCATCAGGAAATTCACCGGCACCACAATCACATACACCGGCAGAGGAAGAAGCGCCTCCGGGCGCCCCAGCATGGGCACCAGCTCCACCAGCCAGGGAGCCAGCCAGATGAGCAGCATGCTCAACGCATCCCCTGCCCCCACAGAGCGGAACAAATTCAGCAGACCAAGGTGCATACCGGCATTCACCAGATGCGAGAAAGCGAATCCCAACCCTTTGCTCACGCTGCCCTCCGTCTTGAATGTCCAGCGCAGGGTAACAATATAATTAGCAACAAAGCTCACGGCGTAGCCCGCCGCGTAAGTAAGCGTGATGCCCAGGGCATTCTGCTCCGACAAATCGCAAGCCCAGTTCAGCAGCCAGTACACAACCAGGTGCAGCAGTGTGGCCCCCACACCTACCACAAAGAAGCGGGCAAACTCGCCCCCGGCCTGTTTCAGTGCAGCTTTCGCCATATCACAGCAGGTTAGGGGCAAAATAGAACTTCAGCAAGTCCATCTGGTCCTCCTTTGTCACCAGGTAACCGTCCTTCGGGTCCAGCCACTGGAAGGAATGAATCGACTTGCGGTCTGAGCCGCGGGGATCGCTGTTTTCCGGGGCACGCAGACGCTTGGCCAGCTTGGGATTCAGCAGATTCACCAGCTCTGTTGTTGTGAGCTGCGGCATGGCGGGAATGATGGAGGAAATGCCCAGCGGGATGCAACGCTCCACATCGCCCATGATGCGCTGCGGCAGGTATAACTGGTGGTATTCCAGCGGAGCAAAAGGCAAGGGCGCGTCCGAATCATCCGGATTCAGCAGCGTGGCCAGCAGTGGATTGAAATCCGGCGAGGGATTGGCCATTTCTGTAAGATGCACATTGAGCACGCGTCCGTACTGGCGGTTCAGCTCGCGGTAAAGATTGATACGATTCTGCACGTAGGGGTCATCGCTGCTCTCCAGAACAGGTGTATTCTCATCTGCCGTTTCGGGCAGCATATCACAAGTGGTCACAAATACAGTGAGCTCCGGCTTGATATCGGCCAGGTGGTTGATGAGATAATTCGTGGCGCGGGTATCGGACTCCACATCAGCACGCACCTTCGCCGGGCCATTCGCCACAGCATTATCCAGATACACCATCATGCCGAAGGAACGGCCAAAGGTAATCTTGAAATTTTCCTTATCAATCAGATAATCAAAATAGCGGCGCTTCGTCCAGTATTTACCGAAAACCGTACTTGCACCCAGGAATGCTGTTTCGTATGCCATGATTCTAATATGCGTAAGCCCCTACGCAGCCGCATTCTAACCCATTTTCCACCTAATAGCAAGCAGGAAGAAGACTGGTCTCCGACTTTTCTTGATAACACGCCAGCAAAAGCCCCCTTCCGGACTCCTGCCGGAAGGGGACTCAAGGATTGAATTACTGATACGCCGAGCCTTACTTGCTGTGGATATTGAGCATCTCGGCATAGGTGGGCACAGGCCACAGGTCGGCGTCCACCATGGTCTCGAGCTTGTCCACCACCTCACGGGCGGCCACCATGGCGCAGCGCATGTGGGCGGGGTTCCCCTCGGCAATAGCGGCGGCCAGGTCCTCGATGCGGTCGGGCAGCAGGTCGTACAGAGCTCCGATAGTCTCAGCCTTACCGGTGGCGGCCTTGAGACCGGCGGAAATACCGGAAGCCTGAATGGAGGCCACAGTATTGCAGATCTGGGTCATCTGCTCTTCCACAGCGGGCATGTAGATGGTCTGAAGCATGTTGAGGCAGGTCTTGGCCTCGATGTCAATGAGCTTCTCGTAGTTCTCAACCTGGATTTCCTTGCGAGCCAGCAACTCGGCATTGGAAAGCACGCCGTACTTCTGCATGAGCTCCAGCGTATCCGGGCGGGAAAGCACCTCCAGCGCCTCCGGCGTGGATTTGATGTTCGGCAGCCCGCGGCGGGCAGCCTCCTCCACCCATTCATCGGAATAACCGTTGCCGTTGAAGATAATGCGGCTGTGGGCAGTAATCATCTCGGCAATGAGCTTCTGCACTTCCTCCTTGAAGGCTGGCGTTCCGGCCACAGGCTCCAGGCGGGTGGCTACCTCGTCCAGGGACTCGGCCATGATGGTGTTGAGCACCGTCATGGGCCAGGCACAAGTCTGGGAAGAACCTACGCCGCGGAATTCAAACTTATTGCCGGTGAAGGCAAAGGGAGAGGTGCGGTTGCGGTCGGTGGTATCCTTCGGCAGCTCCGGCAGGGTATCCACACCCAGCTCCATAGTGGTCTTGGTGCAGGAGGACTTGGCACCGCCATGCATAATCTGCTCCACAATATCGGTGAGTTCATCACCCAGGAAAATACTCATGATGGCGGGCGGTGCTTCGGCAGCACCCAGGCGGTGGTCGTTACCAGCCTTGGAGATGGAGGCGCGCAGCAGGTCGGCGTGGCGGTCGATGCACTGAATGACGCTGGCCAGGAAGGTGAGGAAGAGTACGTTGCTGTGCGGGGTCTTGCCCGGGGAGAACAGGGAGCCCAGCTCCGGGGTGGAGAGCGACCAGTTGTTGTGCTTGCCGCTGCCGTTCACAGAGCTGTAAGGCTTCTCGTGCAGCAGGCAGACCAGATTGAACTTGAGAGCCTGGCGCTCCAGAATGTCCATAATGATGACATTGTGGTCCACGGCCACGTTGCAGGGTTCGAACAGCGGACAAATTTCGAACTGACCGGGAGCAGCCTCATTGTGACGAGTCTTGGAGGGCACACCGAGGGCCCACAGGGCGTGGTCCACGGAAGTCATGAACTCCAGCACGCGTTCCTTGATGGAGCCGAAGTAGTGATCCTCCATCTGCTGGTGCTTGGGCG
Source organism: Akkermansia sp. (assembly GCA_045631705.1). Classification (GTDB taxonomy): domain Bacteria; phylum Verrucomicrobiota; class Verrucomicrobiia; order Verrucomicrobiales; family Akkermansiaceae; genus Akkermansia. Next base: position 3,112 of record JAZQVE010000052.1, read on the forward strand.
GCAGACAGCCGAAGAGCGTACGGCCGGTCTCGATGAGATCCGGACGCTGGATGTACAGGTCGCGGTCGATGAGGAAATATTCCTGCTCAGCACCCAGGTTGGTATCCACCGTGCTGGGGGTGATACCGAAGCATGCCAGCACGCGCTTGGTCTGCTGGGAAACAGCTACCATGGAGCGCAGAAGCGGGGTCTTCTTGTCCAGCGCCTCACCCGTGTAGGAGCAGAAGGCGGTGGGGATGCAGAGAGTCACCGTGCTGGCTGTGCGCTTGATGAAGGCCGGACTGGTGGGGTCCCAGGCGGTGTAGCCACGGGCCTCGAATGTGGCGCGGATACCGCCACTGGGGAAGGAAGAGGCATCCGGCTCAGCCTGGATGAGGTTCTTGCCGGTGAACTCGAAAATCATGCCGCCCTTGCCATCCGGCTCCACGAAGGAGTCATGTTTCTCAGCCGTAGCATCGGAAAGCGGCTGGAACCAGTGTGTGTAATGCGTGGCACCCTTGGAAAGCGCCCACACCTTCATGGCCTGGGCCACTTCATCCGCAATGCTCATATCCAGCTTACCACCCTTCTGGATGGTTTGCATCATCTTCTTGAAAGCGCTCTTGGAGAGGTACTTCTCCATTGTCTTGATACCAAAGGTATCGCTTCCGTACAAAGCCTCAAGGGCTTCCATGGGGTTCATCGTGCTTTCTTCAGCCATTGTGGTACACTGGTTGTATCGTTATTGTGGCTATGCCTATACGCCGCCACGCGCTGATTTTACTTATTTTCCACCCACATGTACAGCAAAATTTCCGGGAGCAGCCCGGCGCGCATTATTTTTCTACGCTACACGAGCATTCCCACAAAAAAGAAAAGCCGCGCAACCATGCCCAGGTCGCGCGGCTGTGATTTGCCGGATTACTATTCCTTACTCCCGGTTCTGATGCCGAGCTCCGGCGGCAAGTAACAGTCTCACAACCTCAGCGTGTTCCCGACGGGCAGCATGCATCAGACTTGTTTTACCTTCTTCATCAACGGCGTACACATCAGCCCCGGCGGCGAGTAAGAGTTTCACGTTCTCGCTACATCCCGAACTCGCCGCATGCATCAGACTTGTCCAGCCATTCTTATCAACGGCATGCACATCTGCGCCAGCAGCAAGCAGCATTCGTACAATTTCTGCATTACTCTCTGCCGGAGCGTGCACAATATTCAGACCAACAGAATATCGAATCCTGGCAATTTCCGCAACACGTTCTGAAGCAGCATGCATCAAACAGGTTTTACCGGCCTCATCAGCAGCGTTTACATTCGCTCCCGCAGCCAGCAATGATTTCACAAGCTTCTCGTAACCACAGGCGGCAGCCAGAACAAGCCCGGAAGAACAATCCTTCTCAAATACATCAGACTCAATGAGCGCATCCACAACATCGGGACAAATGAGTGCATAATCATCCAGTATCTTCGCCAGGCAGCCTTTACCCTTCTTATCAACCGCAGCGGTATCTGCGCCGGCAGCAAGCAGCAATCTGATGCATTCCGGTTTCTGCCAGAGAGCAGCTTTCATCAAGCAGGTATTGCCAAGATTATCACAAGCATTGACATTCGCTCCGGCAAGAAGAAGCACCTTTGCGGCCTTGCTATGGCCTGCCTGCACAGCCTTCATCAAGCAGGTGTTTCCATAATCATCAACGGCATGTATATCAGCGCCTGCATCCAGCAGCAGTTTTATTAGGTCAGGCCTATCATACCAGATGTTTGCAACAGCTTTCATCAGAACGCTTTCTCCAACTGAATCAGCAGCATTCACGTCCGCCCCGGCGGCAAGCAGAATCTCCGCTCTCTCCAGGGATTCATAATCTTGACTCATCACCGCCTTCATCAGCTCCGTTCTTCCTTTTTCATCAACGGCTCTGACATCGCCAATAACGACAGGTTGCTTCTCCGATTCCTCATGGATAACAAGGCCAAGGTCATCATCCGCTTCTGTATTCACCGGACATTCTTCCTCGTTATTATCAACATCGTTTTTTATCGCGCCGGCGGCCAGCAACAACTCAATACTCTCGTGATTACTGCTATTCTCCGCGCGCATCAGGCTGCTTACCCCGTTGTCATCTACAGCGTTTACATCGGCACCAGCGGCCAGCAACACCTCCACCACCTCTGTAAAATCATGTTCTGCCGCAATCATCAGGCAGGTTTTGCCATCCTTAGTTGCAACATTCACGTCAGCACCGGCAGCCAGCAACGCTCTGACATTATCCGCACGCCCCCACCCTGCAGCATACATCAGGCTGCTACCTACATCCGAGGTCCTACTTGCATCCGCACCAGCAGCAAGCAGCAGTTTCACGATTTCAGCAGACGCGTGAGCAGCGGCAAACATCAGGCTGGTACATCCACACCAATTGGCAGCATTCACATCTGCCCCGGCAGCCAGCAACAACCTAACACAATCTTCCGCATTGTTCTGGGCTGCATTCATCAGAGATGTGCCTCCATACGAATTAGCATGATTCACCGCTGCGCCGGCAGCCAGCAGCAATTTCACCATTTCTGCTCTACCCCAATCGGCGGCCAGCAACAGGCAGGTATAGTCATTCCTGTCCGCTGCATAAATATCTGCTCCGGCAGCAATCAGGAGCTCTGCTGCTTCTGCATTGCCCCTGTATACAGCCAGCAGCAGTGCAGAACGCCCGCATTTCGCCACAGCATTGACTCCGGCCCCGGCAGCCAGCAACAAGCGCACAATGTCAGCATGACCATAATACGCCGCCTTCATCAGACTGCTTTCACCGGATTTGTCAATGGCATCCACCTCCGCGCCGCTGGCAAGCAGCAGATTCACGCATTCAGCAGAGCCCTTGCAGGTGGCAAGCATCAGGAGCGTTCTGCCATATTCATCAGCAGCTTTCACATCCGCCCCGGCAGCAAGCGCAGCCTTCACGGCCTCCACGTCACCGCATGCGGCTGCGTCCCATAATTGTTCGTTAACTTGATTTTCTGTTGTCTTCATATTAGTTTTTGTCGTTATTTGTAAATAATCAGCAAACATCGCGCCCTGCACCATATCCGGCAGAAGAAATGCCGCTCTTCAGCTTCTTTTTCTTACATATTATAGATTTTGCCCAACTTCGAGCAAATAACTATAGATTGTTATATTTCTTATGATTAGATTTTCGACGAACGCATTACCCCAGAAAAAGACAACAGGGAGCCAATTACTTGTCAGCTTGCATCACAAAACGGGCAAATGCCATTTTGTTCGCGCATCAGACTGGCGGCAGGAGGAAACAGACATTACTTTCCACGTGCTTTTCTTTCCAGTCGCTCGATATATTCATCAGCACACTGGGATGACATTCTTCGCAATATCATCTGAATCAGTTCTTTTTTTGTCTGCTCCTGATTCGGATAATTCACATGACTGTACCACTGGCTGGAGATATAATACGTACGCTCGCAAACACAAATGGGGTCACTATAATATCTCCGCTGGGGCTTGCCGTTCACAAGTCTGTACAGCGCATACTGCAGGTCTTTTTCACTTAAACCAGTTGCGTCACACGCCCATGGTATATCGCCCCCTCTCTGCTCGAGCTCCTTCAGCAACTCAAGCATCCCATCACTGCCCAATGCCATCTCAGCATAACTCAGCACTACGTCGATAAGAGTCTGGTTGTCCACATTAGCGCCGCTGCGAAATGCTGAGTCCAGCAGGCGGCAAAGAGAATCCACATCACTGCATGATTGCTCTTCATGCAGAGGTGCAGGAGCAACCGGTCTGGCTATAACTTTTGCCGTACGAGTTGACGAAAGAGCCGAAACCGTCGGAACAATTCGCAACATTCCGAAATAATCTTCAGACCTTACGGGAGTCATCTGAATGACACGGTCATATAAATTTGCCGAGGCATAGGCATCCCCGGTTTCAAATTGGATATACAACGAATAACCGCCGTTCATCAGGTACAACTTCCGGGATTGAATAAGTTCCAGCAGGTCACGGGAAGAACACGAGTAACGTTTGATGTAGCCGCCGAGTTCAGCGCTGTCATCTGCCCGCCAGACAGAGAAAAGCCACGGGTAACCCTTTTGTACGGCATATTCAATGCGTTGCAACCGCACACAGCACCAACCCTGCGGATGATTGGTTGTAGTCACATTGGTACCCATCATGCGGTGAAGCTTACCGCCTTGCTCTTTCGAATCCGTATCCTCCGGGTCGCCCTGTGGTATGTACCTCCCGGCCTCCACAAGATACTCGATAAGATATTCATTACGAAACTCTGGTCCCTCACCGGAAATAGTCTTGCAATCAAAAAACTCATCGCTGTCAGTCTTACATATCTTATGGCTCACCCAGTCCAGCTCAAAAAAATAGGTTCCGCCATAGCATATAGCTCCGCTGCGTTCCAACTCACGCATCAGTGCATAAGCATCCACCGCCAGGTAATGCTCATCACCCAGATTAAGAATCAAAACGCCTGCTTGTCCTGCATAAAAGGACAACTCTTTCTTTTCAGCCCTGAAGCGTGTTCATGCCCGCGCCTCCATTTTCTCCGAATGCGAAACAACATTAAAACGTCTCATACATGATGGTTCTATTGAATTCACCAGACAATCTAACACGAATAAACCGCTATGTCTGGCTTATTTTTGAAAGCTTTTTCTGCTCAGAAAAAACCACGCAGCCCGGAATGAGCTGCGTGGTAAAACAAAGTTTGCTGTTCCCTGCCCTTACTTCCTGCTGGCAAGATAGGCGTTCATGGCTTCCATGATATCCAGCTCGGGGCGGAAAGCGGCATCATGGTGGGAGGAGCGGATGAGCGGACCGCTGGCTACATGGCAGAAGCCCTTGCCGAGGGCAACCTCGCGCAGCTCATCGAACACCTCGGGACGAATGTAGTCGATAACCGGCAGGTGGCGGGGAGAGGGTCGCAGGTACTGCCCCATGGTGAGCACGGTCACCCCGTGTTCGCGCAGGTCATCCATAGTGCGCTCGATTTCCTCGCGGGTCTCACCCAGACCGAGCATGATGCCGCTCTTGGTCACCACACGGCCGGGTGCCATTTCGAGAGCTCGCTGGAGCATGCGCAGAGAGACTCGATACTTGGCGCGGAAACGCACCATCGGGGAAAGGCGCTCCACGGTTTCGAGGTTATGGTTGAAAATGTGCGGAGCGGCATCCATGACCATAGCCAGCGCATCCTCGTTTCCATTGAAGTCAGAGGTGAGCACCTCCAGCACGGTCTGCGGGCTGAGCTCGCGGATGCGACAGATGATTTCCGCCATGTGAGCAGCGCCGCCATCCTTCAGGTCGTCACGCGTCACCATGGTCACCACGGCGTGATTCAGCTTCATGTGCGCCACACTCTCGGCAATCTTGCGGGGCTCCTCCGGATCGAGAGGCTTGGGCTTGGCCGTACGGGTGGCACAGAACCCGCAGGCACGGGTGCACACATCACCACATGCCATGAAGGTGGCCGTGCCGTGGCTCCAGCACTCACCTCGATTAGGACACATGGCTTCCTCACATACGGTCACCAGCCCATTATCCTTGATGAGATGCTGCACATCCTTGAACACCCTGCCCTTCGGCAATTTCACTTTCAGCCAGGATGGCTTGCGAGCGCTCTGATTCTGTTCTTCCGACATGATTGTGTGAAATATTAGATGAAAATCAGCGAAGTCCCCGGCTGCGGAACCATGAATCCAGCTCTGCAGCTTCCTTCGGAGTCAACTGCACAGACTTGGTTACCTCCTCGATGAATCGGGTGAGCAGCTCAGACATACTGTCGCCGCGCTCCTTCACCAGGTGGGTGAATTTAGCGTGAAGTTCGGCATTCAGCCAGAATGTCACCGGTCGTTTACTAGCGTCTCTCTTAACGGGGGGCATATCAGTTACTTATCTCGTTGCCGCTAACCTTATCACAGCAGCCCCGCACCTGCAACCATAAATACAGACAGCTGACAGAGTGAATTTAAGGTGTCTAAATATAGCCATTTTTGTCGCCGTTTCACCCTTTAAAACCTGTTTTCTACCCTCCTTTTTGGTATAATTACACCCGGTGTTATAATTTTCGTAGTTCGTTTACCCTTTTATCTCTACAAAGATGTAAAACATACGGATTCACCCCTTTCTTAACACCTCTTCCAAATTTCATTTCAGGGGCACCATCATCCACCTCGAACAGCAACAAACAACAGAGCAGAAACGGGCAGTGTAATCTAGGCAACAAGGGCTCATTCCCCTACTAAATCAGGGCTTTTTACGCAACTTTGCGCTGTACTTACACCTTGGTGTTTGAAATGCTTGTATATTTGTGTTTCTGTTAGTTATATCCATTCAAAGCATCAGCACGCGTGAAACAAGGCATAAAATTTCGAAATTCACGCCTTATTTTCGTCTCTCCAGGAGCCGGATTTAAATTTCTTCCGACAGGTACGAAAAAGGCCTCTCTGACAGTAAAATCCGGCGTGCAGACGTCCGGAGGCATTCCTCCAGCGCCGTCAGAATAGCCAATTTCAGGCCTTTTTTTAAACAGAAAAGCCTGCAAGTAAACAACTTGCAAGCTTTTAGAAAAATAAGGCAAAATCGGCAAAAATCACTCCAACAGCAGAATTTCGCCATCATTTGGCACATGAATGGTGCCAGTATAGTGCTGAGCGGCCTCCGCGGAATATGAGGAGCGACGATTGGCCAACGTGGAGTCCTCAGTGTGGTAGAGGACGAGGTGCTTCACCTCCAGCGCAGCGGCAAGGCGCCCGGCATCCAGCGCAGTGCTGTGATGCTTCTCGTAAGGCTTGAAGACCTCCGCATCGGCATGAAGGCAGAACGCCTCGCAAAGCATCCAGTCAGCAGCGCGGCAAAGCGCCTCGTTGCGTTCATTGTAGGGTTCGTCCCCCAGGCAGACGAAGCGCTGACCATCCGGCAGGATGATTCGATACCCGAACTGGCGTGCCTTGGTGGAACCGATATCGAAGGCTACAGCCTGCATACCGGCAGCAGAAAACGGCTGGCCATCCTTCAGCGGACAGAAAAGCACATCCTTCCCGAAGTGAGCTGTAACCTTGCCGGGAAGAGTTGCGCGACAAATCATTTCCAGGCTCTGCAGTCCCTCCTCATGCCCATACACACGGAGGCAGCCTTCATATTTACCGGCATTCATCGCCTGGGCAATCATGCGCACCACCCATACCACACCGAAAATGTGGTCGGTGTGGGTGTGGGTGAGAAAGATATCATGTATACCGGCGAGGGGGATACGAGCCTGCTCCAGGCGTGCAAGAATACCATTGCCACCGCCACCATCTGTGAGCAGATACTGAGTAGCGTTCCGCACAGCAAAACAGGTATTGTAGCAGCGGGTGACCGCTGCATTACCTGTGCCAAGCATAATCAGGGAACATTTCATGCCCCTATACTACACTCACATTCCCGCCAATTCAATCAAAAATGAATCGGCGAGTTCCAGAAAATTCCCTACTGCGGCTGCACAGAAGAGCTGCCATCGGCGTGCAGCGATAATATATAATGACCTCCGGGAGTATTGGTATGTCGACGTTCACAAAGCGGGGCCGGATTACCATCCTCATCCCAGAAAAACTCCCGTTGCAGGTGTCCATCTGCATCGTAAAGGCACACACGCTCTGCATAGCCCAGAGCAGGATTATTCACAGGCAAGCCATCGGCTCCGCCATAGAATTCCCACTCCGGCAGGCCACGGCTATTGCAGCGCACCAGATGTTCCGAGCAGGCGCGGCATGTGATTTTCTGCTCACCATCCGTCCCCATAAGCCGGGAAGTATCCAGATGCGGATTTCTCCTGTGCTCCTTCCGCAAGGCAGCACTCCCCACCTGTGGATGCTCTACTGATTTCCCCGCCGCATCCAGCCAGCTGCGCCAGGATTCGCCCCCCTGCTCCCGGTAAAGTTCTGTAGCAATGCCATGTATGTTCTCAGCCAGCGTGCCGCCCACCGTATTGCTGCGGCGCACACTGCCATCCTCCCCATATTCATACTGCACCTGCTCCTCACCCAGGGCATTTACCACCGGTTTTCCATCCGCCCCCAGGTAGGAGATGGCAGAAGGACGCCCCTCTGCATCGTAACGGATGCGGCACTCTGCATAGCCGGGAAAGTGCGGAGAAACCAGATGCCCGGCGGCATTCCGGAACAGGCTGCGGGTATGACGCCCGGCAGCATCATATGAAAACTCCCGAACTGCCACCCCCTGAGAATCCTCAACCAACGCACCGGTAGTATCCCGGTTCTCACGCCGGGTAAGGTGACCGCCGGCATCATAATACAGGCGCTGCTCCGCCACGCGGCTACCGGGAAGAGCCCGCACATTGCCGGCAGAATCCATCGATTTCATACGCTGCAGTTCCCCCTGCTTATTGTACTCCATGCGCACGTGCGCCACCCCGGGGGAGGCACCAGCCCCCAGCAATTGAATACCACGCGGTGCCTCAGCCCCCACTGGATTGTACACACCGGCATAACAATAGTAACGCAGTCCGGCATCGTGTACCACAGCATGGTATATCCCCAGCCCCAGCACTGCGGCAAACAGGCACACCGACGCCAGGCTGCCCAGGTAATTCCATACGGTCTCAAACAGGGACTTCAATGCCCCAGTACCACGCTCTGCCCATTTCAACATGCAGGGAGGACACCAACTCCCTGCAGGGCGTCAGAAATCAATTAGATAATACATCTCAACGGTGGCTCTGCAGGCGCCGATAGGCCGCGCGCATGCAAAGCACACTCACCAGCAGCATGAAGGCTGTACCCAGCAAGGCTGGAACCCAGTTCACCTGATCCCCGGCCTGCCAGAGCCGCACCCACGATGCCAGCGGCAACGCCGCCACAACGATGGCCAGCATCACCCACACACTCGACACCGCTACACGACGCGCCGCCCGCTGCTGCGGACGAGAATGCCGGCGCAATGTCATCTCAACCTCTTTCTTTTTACGGTATTTGCCACCCATATTGTCTCATACTCTAGCACAATAATTTACATTGGCAAGCATATTTCACTAATTTTTTGTCGGGCATAAACGCATTTAGCCTTGAATATCGGGGATTTTTCGATAAAATACGCCGCACGAACCAATTGCTTTCTGCAATTCATCGCTAAGAATTCAACCCAATATATAATCAGTAACTATGGCTAAACTCACTGTACGCGACCTCGATGTCGCCGGCAAGGAAGTGCTCATGCGCGTTGACTTCAACGTGCCCATGAAGGATGGTAAGATTACGAACGATGCCCGCATCGTGGCCGCTCTGCCCACCATCAAGTACCTGCTCGAGAACGGCGCCCGCCTCGTTCCCTGCTCCCACCTGGGCCGCCCCGAGGGTACCGGCTACCAGGCTGAGTTCTCCCTGGCTGCTGCCGCCGAGTGCCTTTCCCAGCACCTGGGCAAGCCCGTTGCCTTCGTTCCCGAGACCATCGGTGAGGCTGCCACGGCCGCCCGCGCCGCCCTCAAGGATGGCGATGTGATGCTGCTCGACAACGTGCGCTTCGACAAGAAGGAGAAGAAGAACGACCCCGAGTTCGCCAAGGCTCTGCTGGGTGATGCCACCCTGTACGTGAACGACGCTTTCGGTTCCGCCCACCGCGCCCACGCCTCCACCGAGGGTGTGACCCACTTCGCCGAGAAGTCCGCCATGGGCTTCCTCATTGAGCGCGAGCTGGAGTATCTTGAGGGCAAGCTGAGCTCCCCCGAGCAGCCCTTCGTGGTAATCATGGGTGGTGCCAAGGTTTCCGACAAGATCCAGGTGCTCTCCAAGCTCATGGAGAAGAGCCAGACCTTCATCATCGGTGGCGCCATGGCCAACACCTTCCTGGCTGCCCAGGGCTACGATGTAGGCAACTCCAAGATTGAGGCCGATAAGCTCGACCTCGCCAACCAGATTCTGGCCGACGCCAAGGCCAAGGGCGTGACCTTCGTGCTGCCCGCCGACACCCGCTACACCTTCAAGTTCGAGGAAGGCGCTGAGACCTTCTGCACCGCTCCCTGGGCTGAGGGTGGTTCCGTGCCCGCCGAAGGTATGGGCATCGACATCGGCGACAAGGCCATCGAAGAGTTCTGCGGCATCCTCAAGGGCGCCAAGACCGTGCTCTGGAACGGCCCGCTGGGTGTGTTCGAGCTCGACTCCTTCGCCCAGGGCACCAAGGCTATCGCCGAATGCCTCGCCGAGAGCGACTGCACCTCCATCGTGGGTGGTGGTGACTCCGTGACCGCTGCCAAGAAGTTCAAGGTGGCTGACAAGCTCTCCTTCTGCTCCACGGGTGGCGGCGCCTCCCTCGAGCTGCTGGAAGGCAAGGTGCTTCCCGGCATCGGCTCCCTGAGCGAGAAGTAAAGCCCCGGCTTTCCCTGCAATTTAACATCCAGGTAGCCCTGCACCGCCAGGGCTACCTTCTTTTCTTTCTCATGAAAAAAATCCTCACTTCCCTGCTTCTTCCCCTGTTCCTCATCTCTGCTCCGGCTCAGGAGGAAAAACGAGAAAACGATTGCAATTTCTTCATATCCGGCATCCAGGATGAAATCGACACCTGGAACACCTATTTCAGACAGCACAACATCACTATTCCGGAACCATACACCCCCTTTTCAGAACGCTGCAAGGCCATCTACATGCAGCACCTGTACCAGTTTGCTGCAGAGCGCGAGCACTACGACACCGATACACTGGTTGAGAAAATAGTCCCGCAAATCGACAAGGTATTTGTTCATCTGAACAGATATTACAGCATGCTGAAGCTCTACGGCCAGGCCTGCTTCCGCATCACAGAGAACACCCCGGAACATGAGTACCCGCAGGAGTATAAGGCATACCTCGAGATCATTGAGAACGAATGCACCTTCCTCGCCCTGAATATTCTGAAGCACTGCGTATGGGGCGCTGGCGACTGCTATCTGATTGGTAATGAAGATCATTACAATGGCATCGAAGCCTGGGCAAAAAAATACCTGGCTCCCATTCACACCCTGCCCCGTCCCCGCACGGACGCGACCATTGCAAGAATAGCCGAAACGCTGTCCGACTCAGCAATGACTCAGTTCGAGATTAATTTCAGCCTACACGAACCGGACAAACTGCAGATAACCCAGGCATTCGCCTACACAAATCTACTGGCAAACATTCATCAATACCTCGACTCCTGCCCCCTGAGCGATGAACTGTTCTACGGCAAGAAAGTAGAACTTGATGGTAGTGGTCTCAGCGCGCTGCTCATCATGCAGCAGGATGAATGGAGCAATCTTCTGGCATACTGTTACAGCGAGGTCTTTATGCCGGAATGGCTGACCAGCTACGGAACCGGTGGCGGCGTTCAGACCAAAGAGTTCGTGCAGCAGCAGCTGGCACTGCTCAACTATTTCTCCGGCAACCTGTTCTACGAACACGGACCGGAGACAGCCACGGCAGAAACGGACAGCGAAGCCGAGGAATCCCAAGCCACCAGCAAGGAGGCCGTTGCAGCCCAGCCTGCCGCAGGGTCTGCAATCAATCCGGCCTACCTTCTGCCCCCGCTCTTCATCGTGTTTGTATGGCTCATGAACAGCCTGCTCAACCGAGGCTCCCGCAAGCCGCAGGCTGGCAAGGAACTGCCCGGCACCGGCTCACTGAGCGAAAAGTAAAGCACGCTTTTTACACAGCAATTTCCACCACCAGCCTGTACCCCACAGGCCGGTGGTTTTCTTTTATCAATTGTCCATCGTCAATCCCCTATTTGCCTTGCGCTCACAGGCAAAGTGTGCTACCCTCTCCCCGCGAACCAATTCGGCAATTTTATGATTATCCAGAACGAATTCATCAGCATCAACATCGAAACCGCCGGCCGCCGCCTGGCCAGCGTGCTCGTGCAGGACAAAATCAACGGCCGCAGCTATGACCTGGGCAAGGAGGTATTCACCATCCAGCTGCTGGAGGCCAGGACCGACGAAGCATGCTCCAAGAAGGAATACACCGATGTGTGCCTGCCGCTCACCACGCAGGACCTGATGTGCGGCGAGCTGAGCGGCACCGAAATTGCCGCCGATGCCTCCGCACGCCGCCTGGTGGAACGCCGCGCCGGCCAGCGCGCATCCCTTCCCTTTGCTGTAACCACCGATGGCTACAAGCTTGAATGGTGGGTGGAGCTGCGCGAAGGCCAGCCCTACTTCCGCACCGGCCTGCACATCACCCCCATGCAGTTCGCCATGCCCACCCGCAAGATTACCCTCCTGAACGTGACCGCCCCCGAAGCCCGCGTAGAAGGCAGCGTGAAAGGAGCCCCCATCGTGGCCGCTGGCAACCGCCTGTTCGCAGGTGTGGAAAGCCCGCTGTGCACCAGCGAGACCACGGCAACCGGTTTCATGTGCTCCCTGGAGCGCACCACCCACCTGCCCGCCCGCACCATGAGCAGTATCTCCGCCGTCATGGGCTTCTGCCAGCCCGGTCAGCTGCGCCGCACCTTCCAGCTGGCCTACCTGAACGAGGAACGAGCCCGCGCCTACTTCCCCCTGCTCAACTACAACACCTGGTACGACATCGGCTACTTCACCCGCTACAACGAGCAGGATGTGCTGGATACCGTGCGCCTCTTCGGCGAAGAACTGGTAGCCAAGCGAGGCGCAGTCATGGATTCCTTCCTCTTCGACGACGGCTGGGATGACACCGAAACCCTCTGGCAGTTCCACGCCGGCATGCCCAATGAGTTCCGCGAGGCCCGTAAGCTGGCCGAAAGCTACGGCGCCCAGCCGGGCGTGTGGTTCTCCCCCTGGGGTGGCTATGGCCAGCCCAAGCTGAACCGACTGGCCGCCGCCGGTGATACCTACGAGACCAACGAGCGCGGCTTCGCCCTCTCCGGCCCGAAATACTACGAACTTTTCCGCGATATGTGCCTGCACATGATTCGCGAGAACGGCGCAAACCACTTCAAGCTCGACGGCTGCTCCGGCATGGCTGAGCCCGCCCCCGGCTCCCGTTTCGGTTCCGATTTCGAGGCTGCCATCTCCCTCATTGAGGAACTGCGCGCCGAGCGTCCGGATATCTTCATCAACCTCACCACCGGCACCTGGGCCAGCCCGTTCTGGTTCGGCATTGCTGACTCCGTGTGGCGCGGCAACTGGGACCACGATTTCTGCGGCGAGGGTACCGCCCGCCAGCAGTGGATTACCTTCCGCGATGCAATGATTTACGCCCACAACGTGAAGATTTCCCCGCTATTCCCCATCAACTCCCTCATGACCCACGGTGTCATCTACAACAAGGGCGCTCGCGGACTCACCACCACCGAGGGCAACGACCTGGCAGATGAAATCTGGAGCGGCCTTGGCCTGGGCACCCAGATGCAGGAACTCTACATTACCCCCGCCATGATGCAGCCGCACGAGTGGGACACCCTGGCCGCCGCCGCCAAGTGGACCCGCGCCAATGCCGCCACCATGGTGGACAGCCACTGGGTGGGCGGTGACCCAGCCGCGCTCGAGGCCTACGGTTTCGCCTCCTGGAGCCCGGAGAAGGGTATCCTCGTGCTGCGCAACCCTGCCGCCACCGCACAGGACTTCAGCTTCGACCCCGCCGCCGTGTTCGAGCTGCCTCTCAGCGCACCGCTGAGCTACACCCTCAGTTCACCCAAGGGAGACATCCTGCCCGCCACCGCCCAGGCCGGTAAGCCCACCACCCTGCGACTCGAGCCCTTCCAGGTGCTCGTCATCGAGGCTATCCCATGTTAAGTCCACGCGCAGCGTGGATTTCGTCCCCGCCCGAAAGGGCGGGGATTTCGTTTTCCGATTCGGCAAAACATAATCTCTTCCCATCGATAGGGAAACAAAACACCCCGCTCCACAGGAAACGGTATCATGCCTCTGGTCGGACAGGAAAACAACTATTCTAACCCCTTGTCTATCCACCGCCGGCGCGTATGATAATGAGCGTTATGACTACTCTGCGCATCATCATTCTCGCCGCCATCGTGCTGGGTCTCTCATCCTGCAGCTTCGACGCCAGCTTTTCCACCCCCGACTTCAACACAAAAAAGGTCAACAATTAAGATACTCAGGCCCCCGGTTGTGCTGAGGATAGACATTATCTTCTGATTCACCTCACTCTACCGGGGTTCCCTTCAGCCAGGCACAGAAGCCCTGAGCCCACCGGAGCGAGATGCCGGGCAGCTCCGCCAGTTCCTCCGGGCTGCGGGAGCGGATGCCCGGCACCGTGTGAAAGCGCGCCAGAAGCAGCTCCTTGCGCCGCGGAGTCATGGAGGGATAAGCATCCAGCTTACTCTCCCGCACACGCTTGCGCACCAGAAGCTCATTGTAATTATTTGCAAAGCGGTGCGCCTCATCGCGCAGGCGCTGCAGCAGACGCAGCGCGCCGCACTCATGGCTGAGCACCAGCGGCTCACTCTGCCCCGGCAGATAAATCTCCTCATCGCGCTTGGCCAGACCCACCACCGGCATGTGCTGCAGGCCAATCTCTGCCAGCACCTGCACCGCAATGGCCAGCTGCCCCTTGCCACCATCCACCACCACCAGATCCGGCACCTTGATGGGCGCCTTACCCGCAGCCCCCAGCTCCTTGAGCCAGGCATACATATCCACTTCCTCCGGCTTTGCGAACAGCGCGCTGCTCTCATTCACAATGCGCGAATAACGGCGGCGCACCACCTCCAGCATGGAGGCAAAATCATTCTGCCCGTCCACCCCCTTGATACGGTAGCGGCGGTAGGCTGCATTATCCGGGCGGCCATTCGAGAACCGCACCATACTGGCCACAATATGATTGCTGGAAAGGTTCGAGATATCGAAACACTCCATCACCGCCGGCGGCTGCGCCATCCCCAGATATTCAGCCAGCTCTGCCAGGTCTCGGTCCGGGTCCACCGTGCCCGGCAAATCCGGCGAGCGGCGGGTGAAGCGGCGCGTGGGCTCCAGGGTTTTGATGATATTCTCGCGCACATCGCGCAGGCGGGCAGCCTGCTCAAAATCCAGCCTGTCGGAAGCCTCCATCATCTCCTGCGTCAGCGCGTCCAGATGCGCCTGGCGCCCTCGCCCCTCCAGCAACCCCAGAGCCGCCTCGAAATTCTCCCGGTACTCCTCCGGTGAAATACGCCCCACGCACGGCGCAGAGCAGTGACGAATCTCATCATCGTGGCAGTGGCGGTACTGCTCCTCCCCCGGGTGGCGGCAGGTGCATGTGCGCAGCCGGAACCGGTGATTCAGCCACTCCACCGTCTCCTTCAGCGCTGTGGCATGCACAAACGGGCCTATGTAGCGCGCGCCATCATCCTTGCGCAGGCGCACCAGCGAGAAACGCGGGAACTCCTCCTGCCGGCTCGCCCGCAGCAGGTAATACCGCTTATCATCGCGCAGCTGCACATTGTAATGAGGGCGATACTCTTTAATAAGCTTCTGCTCCAGAATCAGCGACTCCTGCTCATTCCGCACCTCATAGTAATCAAAGTCAACAATGGCCGCAATCAGTGCACGCGTCTTGCCATTCTCCAGCGTCGCCCGCGACGGCGAAAAATAATTAGCCAGCCGCCGGTGCAAATCCTTCGCCTTCCCTACATAAATCACCCCGCCGCCTTCCCCCTTCATCAGATAAACCCCGGGGCAATGCGGCGTCAACCTCCATTTCTCCTTGAGGTTTACCTTCGGCATGGGCAAAGCATAGCAAAAACTGAAGCTGAAATCAACCTCCTTACCTGTCCGGCAATGGTGTAAAATCAAGATTTTCCCTGTCCTTGGACTTTTTCCGGCTTCGTCCTGCGGTCTACGCCGAGACTGGCATAGGGGGTACGGCTGCTCGATATATTCGGGGTTTTATCGGCTGGCAGGGGTATTTCCTCATCTTTGGGCTTTTCAAGTGGGGTTGAGTGTGCTAGACTCTGCGGCGCAGCCGCAGTAGTTGGCTGAATGGTAATATTTTTGTTATGAGTGATCCGAGCAAATTCCGCAATCTGGCTATTATCGCACACGTAGACCACGGCAAGACCACGCTGGTGGACCAGCTTCTTAAGGCTGGCGGCACATACCGTGAGAACCAGGAGGTGCAGGAACGCGCCATGGACTCCATGGATCTGGAGCGCGAGAAGGGTATCACCATTAAGGCCAAGAATACATCGATTCACTGGAATGATTACACCATCAACATCGTGGACACTCCCGGGCACGCCGACTTCGGCGCCGAGGTAGAGCGAGTAATGAAGATGGTGGACGGCGTGATTCTGGTGGTGGACGCCTACGAAGGCCCGCAGGCGCAGACCCGCTTTGTGCTGCGCAAGGCACTGGAGGAAGGACTGCTGCCCATCGTGGTCATCAACAAGATTGACCGCCCGCATGCCGATGCAATGAAGGTGCATGACCAGGTGCTGGAGCTGCTGCTCGACCTGAATGCCACGGAAGAGCAGTTCGAGGCTCCCTTTGTATATGGCTCTGCCCGCGATGGTTATTTCATGAACAGCCCGGAGGGCGAAGCCCCCGTGGACTGCACGCCGCTGCTGCACCAGATTGTGAAGCACATCCCCGCCCCGAAGGATGCCGACCCGGACAAGCCGTTCAAGATGCTCATTTCCAACATCGATTGGGACGACTATGTGGGCCGCGTGGCAGTGGGCCGCATCACCAGCGGACGTGTGCAGAAGGGCGACACGCTCCATCTGCTGCGCCAGGATGGCTCCCGTGTACAGGCCAAGGTGACCAAGCTTTTCGAATACAGTGGTCTGCAGACCAATGACTCCACCGTGGGCGAGGCTGGCAACATTATCGGTCTTTCCGGCTTCGAGGACGTGGACATCGGCCAGACCCTCACCGCCGACCCGGAGGCCGAGCCCCTGCCCTTTGTGAAGATTGAGCCGCCGACGGTGCAGATGGAATTCAGCATCAATGACGGCCCGCTGGGTGGCCGCGATGGCAAGAATGTGACCAGCCGCGTGATTCGCGACCGTCTGATGCGCGAGATGCGCACGAATATCTCCATCAAGGTGGAGGATACCGACCTGGCCGGTGTGTTCAGTGTGTCTGCCCGCGGCACGATGCAGATTGCCATTCTGGTGGAGCAGATGCGCCGCGAGAATTACGAGGTGCTGGTTTCCCGACCGAAGGTGATTGTGCGCGAAATTGACGGCGTGAACTGCGAGCCTTTTGAGACGGTGTTCATCGAAGTACCGGATGAATGCGCCAACGGCACAGTGCGCATTCTGGGCAACCGCCGCGGTATTCTGGAGAACATGGAGACCAACGGCAGCGGCCGCACCACCATTCAGGCCACCATTCCCACCCGCGGTCTCATCGGTTTCGAGTTCGAGCTTGTGAACCTGACCAGCGGCCACGGCATTTTCTCCCACCTGTTCAAGGAATATGCCCCCTACGCCGGCGAAATTGTCACGCGCCAGACCAGCACGCTCATTTCCATGGAGAACGGCATTGCCCGCCCCTACGCCCTGCAGGCTATGGAGGAGCGCGGCACGCTGTTCATTGCCCCCGGCGATGAGGTTTACGAGGGCATGATTGTGGGCGAAAACCCGAAGGATATTGATATCCCGGTGAACCCCACCCGCGAAAAGCACCTCACCAACCACCGCTCCGCCACCAAGAACGATTCCATCCAGCTCACGCCGCCCCGCGTGTTCTCACTGGAGCGCGCTATCGAATACATTGAGCCCGATGAACTGGTGGAAGCCACGCCACATTTCATCCGCATGCGCAAGCGCATTCTGGAGGCTACCGCCCGAAAGCGCGCCGGCATCCGGGAGGCAAATCTCGGGTAAAAAAGATTAGAGATTAATTTTATTTATGTTCCAGGATATCACGAATTGGTTTGCGGGGGTGGATTACTTCGCCGGGGTCATGTATGTGATCGCGGTGGTATTGTACATCGCCGGTTTCCTGGGGGCAGTACTGCCGTATCCGGGATGCCTGGTAGCCTTGGGCGGAAGCGTGTGCTACGCCGTGGCAGCAGGTGAACCCTACCCGGCCTGGTGGTTCTGGATGATACTGGCCGCACTGGCAGTGTTCGGCACACTGGTGGATAATATCACCACAGCGATGGGTGCCCGCAAGTTCGGCGGCAGCAAGCACGCCTTCTGGGGCAGCATGATTGGTCTCTTCGTGGGTGCTTTCTTCGTATTCCCCTTCGGCATCATCATCGGCCCCTTCCTGGGTGCTTTCATTGCTGAGCTTAAATTCCAGCAGAAGAACACCCGCGATTCCGCCAGATCCGGTCTGGGAGCCACGCTCGGTCTGCTGGCCGGCGTGCTGGGCAAGATTATCGTTGTGAGCATCATGCTGGTACTCACCCTGCTGTAATTCCCGCCATGCGCCGGCTCCTGCTCCTCGCTCTGCCCCTTCTGATGCTCGGCAGCTGCCGAAGCACCGGACCGGACGGTGCCACCGTTTCTCGCGCACAGGTGCTGAAGACAGCACGCAGCTACACCAGCCTTTCCTGGCAGGCAGAGAAGCGCCATGCCCTGCATGGCACCGCCCCCGATGGACAGCGCATCGACACCCCGGATGCCCTCCACTCCCGCACCACGCAGCGAGGCTTCTGGTGGAAGACCGGCACCAACACCGGCATGCCCTACAAATGGGGTGGATTTGACACTCCGGATGAATTCACCCGCCGCCTGGCCGCAGAGCCTGTGGTCTACGCCGGAGACTATGCCTCTGCAGACAAAGTGCGCGGCGGCGATAATGCCGTGAGCCGCTATGCCGCCGGCATCGACTGCTCCGGGCTCGTTTCCCGATGCTGGGGCCTGTCGCGGCCCTATTCCACGCGAGAATTACCCGGCATCTGTACCCCGCTGAGCAGTCTGGATGACCTGCGCCCCGGAGATATCATTCTGCGTCCGGGCGAACATGTGCAGCTCTTCGTGCGCTGGGAAGATGAGGCGCACACCCGCTACCGCGCCATCGAGGCCGCCGGCGACCCGGAATGGCGCTGCTTTGAAATCATTTATCACCGCGACACCCTCACCACATCCCGAGGCTTCACCCCGTGGCGGTATATGGGCATCCGCTGATTCAGCATTCCGAGAACCCGTCATATCACATTTCACACAGCATTCAAATTCTCATATTGCAGTCATGGCTAACTCCAACCATACCATAAGAGACGACTATTGGGATACGGTTAAGGCTCTTCTGATTTTTCTCGTTATTTTCGGACACATGATTCAATTTTTCATGTATCATGGCAAAACTGCAGACGATTTCTGGACTGACCCCGTTTTCAAAGGGATATACCTGTTCCACATGCCTCTCTTCATGATGGTCAGTGGCTATTTTGCCGCAAGGAGTGTAAAAAGGCACTCCTGGAAGTCTATACCAAGATATTTGCAACGCTTGGCGCTTCCCTGTCTTGGGATGGCAATCATCTATCTCATCATTTCGCTGATACAAGGAAGTGCGTCCATTTCTGCATTCGGTGGTGGTGGTGTATCCTTATGGTTCCTCATAGTTGCCTTCGAATGTGTTGTTGGATATCTGCTCATGCAAGTGCATGGAGCCTGGTGGTACAAACTGTTCCTGTTTATCATTCCTATACCGATTGCTGTATGGTGCAGCACACTCCCCGTTTTTTACACTTCTCACAGTTTTTACACAACCCTAAACCAGTTCACCTATTTGTGGCCCATCTTCATTATAGGCGCTGTGCTTTCATCATCAGGGTTCTCACACAACAAGATCAATTGGAAATGGGGATTTTTTCTGCTAGGCTTCATTCCTCTGTACTTCTTATTCCAGCCCACGTGGTACGTGTATAAACTTCCCTTGGAAGGCAATCTCCACAGCGTTCTTATTAATATTTTTCGGACAATGACAGCCATTATCGGAAGTGGCGCGGTTCTCTGAATTTCCAGATATCTTCATTCATTGATAGGAAGGTACTCTATTGTGAAAAACCTGGGGCGTTCAACCTTGGCGATATATGTGCTTCAAACCTTGTTTTTCGAGAAGATTCACTGTGATTTCCTGAAAACCTCCCATTACGGATACGCTCTGTTGCAGAGCATTCTGCTTCTTCTCCTTCTGTACTTCATCTACCTGGTGACACGCAGAATTCCTCTGGTATCACTGCTTATGTACGGAGAAAAGCATTCCGCACGCTGATTCAGCAACCCAGAGCATCAAGGCTCTGGCGGCAGAGGGCGGCGGACCACTGGCCGGGGGCAGTGGGAGTATCACCCAGGTAGCCATAGACCAGGCAGGCGCCGTGCTGCGCATAGAGAAGGCGGCTCACTGCGCCCAGCGTGCCCATGCCCATGGCGGTGGTAGTACCGGAAGCGCGGCGCAGAAGCTCCACGCCGGTCATCATATCCTCCGCACTATGCAGGCGGAAAGCAAACTTGGCTACATCGGCCCCCAGGGCGCGGGCAGTCTGCTCCTTTTCCAGCAGGGTTTCCAGCGTGGGAGTCTTTTCAAAATCGTGAGCAGAAGCAATGATGGACACCCCGGCCGCGTGAGCCTCAGCCACCAGTTCCTGAGCGGAGGGCAGCTGGGCAATCTCCCAATCCAGCGCAGCAGCCAGCGGCAGCAGGGCGCAGGCAATGCGCAGGCGCTCCTCTGTGCCCAGAGCGCGCAGACCGCCCTCGCTCTCATGGCGCACCGTAACCAGCACCGGACGGCAGCACTGCATGGCGGCCAGCGCCGCCCAATCCGTATCGGCCGGCAGACCGTCCGCACGCAGCTCCACCACATCGCAAGGCAGCGTTTCAGCCGCACATGCAGCATTCCAGGCAGCCATATCAGAAACAGAGCCCACCACCAGCGGGCGGGTAAAGGAAAGGCGGGCACATGCGTTCATGCGGCGTATTCTATACCAATCGTCCCCGGCTGGCAAGCGAATATGCATCTATTTGCTATTGCGTTGGCAGGAGGAACATGGTAGCATGCAGCCATGGCTTACAGTTTTGAGGATGCAGTGGAACAGATTCTGCAGAAAAACGAGGATTACCCGGCCGATGCGTACTTTTTCATCCGCGCCGCGCTGGATGCCACTGTGGAGGAATGCCGAAAGCCGGCAGAAAATCCGCACCTGAGCGCCGAGGAGCTGTACTTCGGGTTCTGCGCCTACGCGCTGGAGGAATATGGTCCGCTGGCCCTGGCTGTGATGGAACAGTGGAATATCTCCACCTCGTCCGACGTGGGCAACCTGGTGTACAACCTGATTGAGGTGGGCGTGTTCGGCAAACAGGACGGCGACCGCCAGGACCAGTTCGATAATCTCACTCCCGTTGCAGTACTGCTCAACGCCCCTTACGAACCCCTCGACACCCCGAACTGAGACCATGAGCACTGAAGCTATGCAAGGAAGCCAGCTGCGCTGGCCCGCCGAATGGGAACCGATGGAAGCTGTATGGCTTTCCTGGCCGCACCGCGATGACCTCTGGCAGGGTGGACTGCAGGAACTGCATGGCCGCTATGCCGAGCTGGCTGCTGCCATTGCCGCAGCGGAAGCCGAAGTACGCATCAACGCCGCCGCACCGCTGCATGCAGGCATCTCCAAGCTGCTGCAGGAACGCGGAGTGCAGCGTTTCCGCCTGTACGACCATCCCACCAATGATGTGTGGTGCCGCGACCATGGTCCGATTTTCACCAGGCGCCAGGATGGCGGCATGCAGCTGGCCAACTGGACTTTCAACGCATGGGGTGGCAAGTTTGCTCCCTGGGATCTGGACAATGAGGTACCTGCCCGCATTGCGGCCAGCCTGGGCATGCCCCAGCTGTGCAGCGATATCATTCTGGAGGGTGGTGCCATCGAAGGCAACGGCGAAGGCCTGGTGCTCACCACCGAGGCGGTGCTGCTGAACCCGAACCGCAACCCCGGCTGCACCAAGGCCGATATTGAAGCTGAAATGCACCGTCTGCTGGGCACCACGCATGTGTTCTGGCTGGGCAGCGGTATTGAAGGCGATGATACCGATGGCCACATCGATGATATGGTGCGCTTTGTGAACCCGGAGGCAGTAGTTTCCATAGTGGAGCCGGATTCCCACTCCCCGCACTACCGTGCCCTGGCAGAGAATAACGAGCGGCTGCAAGACCTGCATACACCCACCGGCCACCGGGTAGAGATTATTCCCCTGCCCATGCCGCAGCCACTGGTGGCACAGGACTGGCGCCTGGAGCAGCTGCCCGCCAGCTATGCCAATTTCCTCATCTGCAACAGCAGCGTGATTGTGCCCATCTTCATGCAGGAGAAGGAGGACGACCGCGCCCTCGGCATCCTGCGCGAGGCTTTCCCCGGTCGCCGGGTGGTAGGTATTGATGCCCGCCGACTGGTGATTGAGGGTGGCGCCATTCACTGCATCACTCAGCAGCAACCCAGATGGATTTCAAAATGATTAGTGATTAATTAGGATAATCAATTATCACTAGTTAATCGTCAATTAAAAAGGGCTCCGGATGGAGCCCTTTTTGTTAATTAATATCCTTGCCACATCTGGTCGGGATTCGTCAGGGGGATGACATCACCCTTTTTCAGCGTGGACCAATCGAAGGTAGTTCTCCAGCGGTAGCGGTTACCATTCTTCTGAACCAGCAGAATATCGATACCCTGTTCAGCCTTACCCGTGTTCTTGCGAGCAGCAAGCTCTGCCACAGGGATGGTAACGGTATAGGTACCGGGAGAAGCAGTCTCTGCACAGAAAGCCACGGCATCGTAATCCTGGTTCACGTTGTAGGGAGGATCCTGCACAAGCACGTTTACATATTCGCAATTGGTGCAGGTCACGGAGAGCTTAAGGGCGTCGCCCTCCCATTTAAAGCTGGCAGCTTTCACCTGGGGAGCGGGGCACTCCGCGTAGAACTCGGTCTTGTCGCCGGCAGGTGCAAATACCTGGCAGCGGTCCAGCAGGCGAGCCGAATTCAGGGTAAGATAGGTGGGGGACATGCCAAAAGTGTAGTTACCTGCCCCCATGAGCGGCGTGCCCAGAGCAGCCTTCTCACTTACCGGCCCCTCGTTGTGCGGCAGATTCAGACCATGCCCCAGCTCATGAGCCAGGCCGCCCAGCCACTTAGTGAGCAAACGGCCTTCGTGCGTATTCTGTCCGATGTGGCGCAGGTCGAAATGGGCATAGTCCAGAGCAAAGCAATTACGTCCCAATCCATAAAACGGCACACCACCCGGATTCAGGTCATTGTACTCGGCGTTCTGGAACGTAGGCATGATGACGAGCGTGTGACCACTGCAGATAGCACCAGGATTCGCTTTGGCATACTCACCAATGTCTTTCAAACACCTGCCGTGGCCGGAGCCGTAAGCATAATCAGCAGCAGGGTACTTACCACGCACCACATGAAGCTTCACATTACCGTTTTCAAGGCGCTGAAGCCCGAAGGTGCGACCAGGGTATCCCAGGCGGGTCATCTCCCTGGCGTAGTATTGCTGCACATAAAGCATCAGCTCACTGATGCGGCGTTCAAAATCAGCAGAGGGTTCATTGTCATTCCCCAGGAAATAAACCACATTAAGCGGGTGCTCTGTGGGCACAATCTGCACCTCAGTGGTGAGGAGTTCCTTGGCCCGGTCAGAGAAATGTGCAGGCACGGAGGCCATGCTCAGCGGGGTCATCAACAGCGCTGCGGCTACATAAGTCGTTGCGTTCATGCGGTTCATTCTACCAAAAAACACCCTACGCCGCAAGAAAAAGAGCACTACTGACTCAGCAGTAGTGCTCAACAAATCATTCAAGATAAAATCAAGCAGCCTTGATAGCAGCGATGAGCTTATCCTTGGTGGTCATACCGGTGATGGTAGTCACGGCCTCGCCACCCTTGAAAATGATGAAAGTAGGCAGAGAGCGCACGCCGTAACGCACAGCAATAGCCTGACCAGCGGGCTGGCCGGCGTCCACCTTCACCACCTTGGCGTCTGCGCCCAGGGCTGTACCCACCTGCTCCACGGCAGGCATCATCATCTTGCAAGTACCGCACCAGGTAGCCCAGAAATCCACCAGTACAGGAACGGGGGAGTTAAGGACCTCTGCTTCAAACGTACTCTCGGTTACTTCTTTGAGTGCCATATATGTATGTTTCTCGTTTTTATGGTTGTATAAAAAGCACCGCCAGGGATAAACCACCGGCGGTGCTGGTTCTTATTCAGAATTTCATGCGGTGACCGTTGCGTTACATGCAGGCCCGCAGCCGGGCCACCAGATTTTCCTTGGAAGTAGCCCCCACCACAGTATCCACCAACTCACCACCACGGAAGAACATCAAGGTGGGAATAGAGCGGATATTATAGCGGTTGCAGAGTTCCTGAGTGTTTTCTTCATCCACATTCACCTTGCAGACCCTGGCCTGCCCGGCAAGCTCCACCGCAATCTGCTCCACAATGGGAGAAATCATCTTGCACGGACCACACCAGGGAGCCCAGAAATCCACCAGCACGGGAACGGGGCTCTGGAGAACCTCTGTCTCGAAATTGCTGTCTGTAATTTCTAATGCCATGGTGAGGGATGAGACTCCGGAAGTCTCCCTTCCGTTGAAAATTTATTCTTCTTCGTCGGCAGATTCTTCTTCCTCGCCGCCTTCATCCTCCGCAGCCTCCTCTTCGGTGGCCTCTTCATCAGCAGAGGTATCTGCAGCAGCACCATTTTCAGGCCAACCGAAAGTCGGTTCGGAAACACGACCGAAGGTGGAGTCGATGGTGTACTGCTGATAGCAAAGGAACAGAACAGCCAGAAGGGCGATAACAGCTACAACCAGCACCGTGGGGTGTGTCGGCTTGGGCTCATCGTCCTCGATGATTTCGGCGGGCTTCTTCTTAGCCGTGGGCTTGGCAGCACCGGACTTGGCACCAGCCTTCACACCGGGACGAGCAGGCTTGGCCACGGGAGCCGTGGCAGTGGGTGCAGCAGGTGCAGTCGGAGTAGTTGCAGCAGCAGGCTTCACCGGAGCAGAAGCGGGAATCGGAGCCGTGGCCACGGGTGCAGCAGGAGCAGCGGGCTTAGGCGCAACAGGAGCTGCAGGTGCGGCAGGAGCGCCAGGAGCAGCAGGACGGGCAGGAGCCTGAAGAGGCATAGTCGGGGTCATGCGCGGAGCAGCGGGTGCGGCAGGACGAGCAGGAGCCGTGGGAGCCAGCGGCACTGTAGAAGCGGCACGAGGTGCAGCAGGCGGCACAGGAGCACCAGGAGCGACGGGACGCGGGGGCACCGGTGCGGTAGGAGCTGCGGGAGCCACCGGACGCGGAGGCATGGGAGCAGCTGGTGCAGCGGGAGCTGCAGGAGCCACAGGACGCGGGGGTACAGGAGCTGCAGGAGCAGCAGGACGCGGGGGCACCGGTGCAGTAGGAGGAACCGGGCGCGGAGGAGTCGGAGGAAGAGGAGGAGTACTCATAACGTCAGTAAAGTCTGGTGCCGCCATAGCGGATTTCTTCTTATATTGCATTTTTTTTCTGCTTTTGCAAGCGGAAAACCACTTACACACGATATTTTTTTGATTTTGGCGGGAAAAACATCATCGCACATCAACGAATCTGATTTATCAGTGTGCGATACAGAGCCGGCTTGCCACCACGAGTCATAGGTTTCTGCCAATCATCATCCGGTTTTATACCTACCAGTCGAAGCATATGCACATCCTGCTTCACCCTGCGCAACAGCTGCGGGAAACCAGGTTTCACCCCTCCGTACTCATTCCAGGGCTGAGGCCCCTTACGCCAGGTTACATCAAAACGCATCGTGGAGACACTATGTATTTTCAACGCATACTCCATGAGCGAAAGCGCCTTGGCAAGATTACCCTGCTGCATTTCATAACGTCCCCAGGTGAGCAGATTATACGCATAGTAAGCAGGCCAGTTGCACAGCAGAGAAGCAGGCATGGAGTCCCCTGCATAGTTATCTCGCATCAATTGATCGGCTTCATAAAACTTCTTCTGAGCCCCCAGCACATCTGCCAGCATGACAACCATGAACAACTGACGGGGATTTGCAGCCCATGCTGTTCTGAGCACATACTCACGCTCTGCATGGTCCGGGCTATACGGGGGCAGCATGAAATATGTATCCGCCAGGGCCGGGCTGGGATATGCAGCAATCTCCTCTGAGATAAGCCTCCGTCGGGCATCACCCCGGGGATCAGCACCCGGTCGGCACAAATCATTATACTCCCACTGGGCCTTCCACGCAGGATACAAACGCATCCCCAGAGAACCGGATATGCCTGTAAGGCTCAGCGCCAATATGACAAGCATCACACGACCGGGCCATTGCTGCACCACCACGCGCACCATCGGTGCCTGCCCCGCTGCCCATCGCCTGCGGGTAAACAGAGCAGATGCATGATGCGGGTACGGCGACGCCAGCACACCGGCAGCAAAGGCAGTAAAAGCCACCAGCGCAAAGGAATGCCACGGAAAATCAACCACGGCATAGGCAGATAGCGCCAGCAATACCAGAATACATGCCACCGTGAGCATCTTGCGCGATTTATCTACCGAATCTGCAGCAAGGCAGCAGCATCCACGCACCACATGAGCCAGCACGATAACCAGCATCAGCAATAAGCCGACAGGTCCATAATCCACCCAGACCTGCAGATACTCATTGTGAGCATAATTCGGCAACTGCCATTCACAATAAACCGGCACAATCTCCCATTGGGTAGCATTTGCTCCATGCCCGAACACCGGTACTGATGGCAGAATTTCGCATACCGCTGACCATATGAGATAACGAAGGTGCGAATCCACCCCCATCAATAAGGAATACAACTCACCGCCAAAGAATAAGCTGTAACCAGCCACTCCAACACCCAGCAGCAGCAGGACAGCAATTACGAAATGAACACTCCCCAGCTTTCTGTCATCCCAGAGGCGCCACATCACATGCAGCAGCCAACCTGCAATCAGTAACAACGGGAGCACCACATACACAGCGCGGGTACCGCAGAGAAACGAAACACTCAAAGCCAGCACTGCCACCATCATCATGAAAATTCGCAGCCACCCCCGCTGCATCCACAGTCCCCACATTCCAGCCAGCACACCGCCCAGGCATAAAAAGACGCCGGCAAAGTTCTTGTAGCCCAAAAGGGCAGTGGGCACCAGGTTCGGGCCAGCCAGTGTATGAGGAGCACGCCCCGTCCATTCCAGACAGAACCACGGCTGACGCACCACAACGAAAGCCAGCACATTCAACAGCAAGGTACCGCCCAGCACCCCCATCAATGCCGTATAGCTTCTATTCTGAGCCACATACACCCCTGCTACATAATAGACAAAGCCCCCCAGAATCAGCGCCAACTCACACCACGAATCCACCACGGCATAACTATGCATACAGCGAAGCAGAAAATACCCGCCAGCCAGCAATGAGAACCACCCCAGCCAACTCATGCGCACCACGCGGTGCCCCAGCAACACACCCGCTACCACCAGCAGGACCACTACAGCCAGAACCACACATGCGGGAAACGAACTGAACGCGTGTGCATCCACCCCGCTCATAGAGTACAACCACAGCAGAGCCAGCAGCCACCCCGCCAGCCGACCAGGAACACTATCCGTCAGTCGCAATACAGTCTTCTCTTCTGCCATGCGCGGCATCATATCAGATACAGCACGCCCCCGCAAGCACACAAGCGAAAAAACTTGACAGCCCGCCGGAAGTATGCCAGAGTTCGCACTGTAACATGAAACTGCTGATAGCCCTCACTGACCAGAGTTTTACGGCCACCAAATCCGTAGGCATCTTTAATGTATCCATGGGGCTGACCCGCGGATTGATGCAGATGCCGGAGGTCACAGAGCTTCACATTCTGGGCAATGCAGAATGCGCCGACCATTTCACCAACCTGCCGCCACACGTGCATCTTCACCTGGCGGATAAGCCTGTACCACGCAGATTTGGCCGCGTGTGGTGGGACCAGGCAGGAGTATGTACAGCCATACGCCGAATCAACCCGGACTGGGCTATCCTGCCAAAGGGATTCCCCCCATTCTTCCCCATACTGGGCAGGACAAAACTGGCCTGCTACCTGCACGATGTCAACTGGGAATACTACGAGCAGCACCATGGAGAAGGCGATTCACCCTTCCCCCGGCACGAACTGCTCTATTTCCGGGCACTAGGCTTGCGCTCGCTCCAGGTTTCTGACCTGGTACTCACCTCTACTCAATTCAACAAGAGCCGCTACGAACAATACTGCCCAGGCTGCCGGACTGCCGTGATAGGCATTGGATTCGATGACACCCCCCGCAACTACCAGCCAGCAGAAGGAAGGGACATACTCTTCTATGCATCCCCCTTTCCGCACAAGCTTACCCCACTGGGCATACGCCGCGTAGAAAGCTGGCTCCGCCAGCGCAGCGATGCGGCCGACATACGAATCCACCTCATCGGACGACTGCCGCAGGGGCTGGCCCTGCCCGGAGAACACTGGATTCAGCATGGCAGGCTCCCATTCGACGAGCTGCAGCGCATCATGCAGCAGGAATCCCGCTGCGCCATCTACTTCTCAGATTACGAAGGCTTTGGCATGCCCCCGGTAGAATGCCTGCGCGCCGGAGTCCCCTGCATCGCCAGTGCCCTGCCCCCCATCTGCGAGAACATCCCCGCCCGATTCACCTTTGATAACGCAGACGAAGCAGACTTCATTCGCACCTTGAATGCAGCCTACGATGCCCCCGACATGGCAAACCTGCCCCTGTTTCCCTGCTGGCAGGAGGTTGCCCACCGTTGCATAACAGCCATGCAGCAGGCGCAGGGCTGATTTTTTCCTGTACGTATCTGCCCGAGTCCCTGGCTTGAACTTTTCGATTGATAAACAGAGATTTGTCGAAGAGTTAGGGATTAATGATTAATTGGAATACAGGCGGGCGGCACGCCCGCGGAATTGAACACATCCAAAATCAAAATTCTACATTCCCCTCAAATCTCCATTTATCTCGCAGAACAACATTCAACCGGATAGCTTAACAGCACCTTGCAAAAAAAATGAAGAAGGGCAAACCTTGCGGCTTGCCCTTCTTCGAAAAACTTTCCCGAACAATGGGATTTAGGCCTCAACAGCGGGGGTCACGGCAGCAGCCGGAATCTCCTCCTTGTTGGTGAAGTGCCACTTCACCTTGTTGCGCTTGCTGGCGGAGCGGGCCTTGCGGCGCTTCTCATCCATGGGGCTCTCAAAAGCGCGACGACGGCGCATCTCCTCGAGGATACCCTCGGTGTCGAGCTTGGTCTTAAGGCGCTTCAGAGCGCGATCGATCGGTTCTCCTTTACGTACAGATACGGAACGCATGATTTTTCTTTCGTTGTTGATA
>JAZQVE010000053.1:0-3744 GCA_045631705.1 Akkermansia sp.
TACTCCGAAGAGCACGAGTGGATCAGCCCCATCGTTGACGGCATCGTTACCCTCGGCATCACCGACCACGCCCAGTCCGAGCTGGGTGACGTGGTGTATGTTGACCTCCCCTCTGTGGGTGATACCTTCTCCAAGGGCGACAGCATCGCCGTTGTGGAATCCGTGAAGGCTGCTTCCGACGTGTACACCCCCGTTTCCGGTGAGGTGGTTGAGGTGAACGAGGCTCTCGACGCTGAGCCCGGCACCGTGAACAGCGACGCCACGGGCGAAGGCTGGATCTGCAAGATTAAGCTCGATGACCCCTCCGAGCTGGACGAGCTGATGGACGCCGCCGCTTACGAGGAGTTCTGCAAGTAAAGCTTCTTCCGGCCGCATTCCCATCCCCGGGAATGCGGCCTTTTCTGTTTTTATTAATAATTATCATACGCCATTACTATGATTACTGCTCAGACTCCCTTTGCTCCCCGACACCTGGGTTCTTCCTCCGGTGCTGAGCTGCAGGAGATGCTCAACGTCGTCGGCTTCAGCAGCCTGGATGAGATGACCGATACCATCGTGCCGGCAGATATCCGCCTGAAGGCCCCGCTTGATCTGCCCGCCCCCATGGCAGAGCAGGAGGCGCTGGATGCCCTGCGCCAGGTGCTTTCCGCCAACAAGCCCGTGCACAGCCTTATCGGCCAGGGCTACTATGGTACTTACATGCCCGCTGTGATTCAGCGCAATGTGTACGAGAATCCGGGTTGGTACACCGCCTACACTCCCTATCAGCCCGAAATCGCCCAGGGCCGTCTGGAGATGCTCATGAACTACCAGACCATGATTGCCGGTCTTACCGGTCTGCCCGTGGCCAATGCTTCCATGCTGGATGAAGGCACCGCCGCTGCCGAGGCTGTGCATCTCTGCGTTGATTCCAAGCGCAAGAGCGATACCTTCTTCGTGGCCGATACCTGCTTCCCGCAGACCATCGATGTTATCCGCACCCGCTGCGAGACCACCGGTGTGAACCTGGTGGTGGGCGACTGGAAGAGCTTCGACCCCGCCTCCATCCCGACTCTGGCCGGCGTGCTCGTGCAGTACCCGGACAACGCCGGCTCCGTGGAGGACTACAGCGAGTTCTTCTCCAAGTGCCATGCCGCCAAGGTGCTTTGCGTGGTGGCCGCAGACCTGCTGGCCCTCACCGTGCTGAAGGACCCCGGTTCCTTCGGTGCCGATGTGTGCGTGGGTACTACCCAGCGCTTCGGTATCCCCATGGGCTACGGTGGCCCTGCCGCCGCATACATGGCCTGCACCGATGCGCTGAAGCGCAAGCTGCCCGGCCGCTACATCGGTCTCTCCGTGGATAAGGACGGCAAGCCTGCCTATCGTCTGGCCCTCCAGACCCGCGAGCAGCACATCCGCCGCGAGAAGGCTACCTCCAACATCTGCACTGCCCAGGTGCTCACTGCTCTGCTCAGCACCTTCTATGCGATGTACCAGGGCCCCGAGGGTCTGAAGCAGGTGGCTCTCACCGCCCACAAGCTGGCTGCCGGCTTTGCCGCCGCTGCTGCCAAGGCTGGTTACACGCTGCCCGTGGCCAATTACTTTGACACCGTGCAGGTGAGCTGCCCCGGCAAGGCTGCCGAGCTCGTGGCTGCTGCTCTGGAGGCCGGTTACAACATCCGCCTGGTGGATGCTGATACCATCTCCGTATCCTTCGATGAAACCACCACCAGCTGCGATGTGAAGGCTCTGTGCGTGGCTCTCGGCATGGAGAAGCCCTGCTGCAAGTGCATGCCCGAGGGCCCCACCTGGGATGCCGCCTTCAACCGCACCACTCCCTTCTGCACCGAGAAGTGCTTCAATCTCTTCCACACCGAGACGGAGATGATGCGCTACATCCACCGCCTGGAGGCCAAGGACCTGGCGCTGAACGAGGCCATGATTCCGCTGGGGTCCTGCACCATGAAGGCCAACTGCGCCGCCATCATGATGCCCATCACCTGGCCGGAGGTTGCCACACTGCACCCCTTCGCTCCGAAGGACCAGTGCCAGGGCATGCGCGCCATGCTCGAGCAGCTCAAGCAGTGGCTCGCCACCGTTACCGGTTTCCATGGCGTTTCCCTGCAGCCCAACAGCGGCGCTGCCGGTGAGTTCGCCGGTCTGCTCACCATCCACCGCTACCAGGTGGCTCAGGGGCAGGGGCACCGCAACGTGTGCCTGATTCCCAACTCTGCTCACGGTACCAACCCCGCCTCCGCCGCCATGGCAGGCTTCGAGGTGGTGCCCGTGAAGTGCGATGAGAAGGGCAATATCGATGCCGAGGACCTGAAGGCCCAGGCCGAGAAGTACCGCGACAACCTCGCCGCCCTCATGGTGACCTATCCCTCCACCCACGGTGTGTACGAGAGCGGCGTGGCCGACCTCTGCCGCATCATCCACGAGAACGGTGGTCAGGTGTACATGGACGGCGCCAACATGAACGCTCAGATTGGTCTCACCAACCCCGGCACCATCGGCGCCGACGTGTGCCACCTGAACCTGCACAAGTCCTTCGCCATGCCGCACGGCGGCGGCGGCCCCGGCGTGGGTCCCATCTGCTGCGCCGAGCACCTCACCCCCTACCTGCCGGACCACTGCATCTCCGGCGAGGAGCAGAAGACCGCTGCCGTTTCCTCTGCCGAGTACGGCTCCGCCGCTCTCTGCCCCATCACCTGGATGTGGCTGGCCATGATGGGCCACGAGGGCCTCAAGCTCTCCGCCCAGATGGCTATTCTCAACGCCAACTACATCGCCAAGCGTCTGGAGAACTACTTCCCGACTCTGTACTCGGGCGAGGGCGGTCTGGTGGCCCACGAGTGCATCCTCGATACCACCATCATGCTCGGCAAGAGCCACCTCTCCGTGGACGACATGGCAAAGCGCCTCATGGACTACGGCTTCCACGCCCCCACCATGAGCTTCCCCGTGCACGACACCCTCATGGTGGAACCCACCGAGTCCGAAAGCAAGGCTGAGCTCGACCGCTTCATCGAGGCCATGATCGGCATCCATGGCGAAATGACCGCCGTGGCCGAAGGCAAGGTGCCCGCCGATGACAACGTGATGGTGAACGCCCCGCACACCGCTCTGGCCGTCACAGCAGACGAGTGGACCCACCCCTACACCCGCCGCGAGGCTGCCTACCCCGGCTCCGGCCAGCTGCTGCACAAGTTCTGGCCCGGCTGCTCCCGCGTGGACAACACCTACGGCGACCGCAACTTCTGCTGCTGCTGCGATACCCTCGCCCAGTGCGAGCTGTAACCAGCGCAGAATTCAACTTATCTACCAGGCCGGGGAGAAATCCCCGGCCTTTTTTTTGATTTACCCGAATAGGCCATTGCTGCGCTGAACCACCTTTTCCCCCGCAAGCGGCGACCGCTGCTGCCTGACAGATTGCCTTGGGGGGTGTGGGCGTGCCATGCTGCTGAGCATGGCGATACGTATGAAAGAGTGGGGCATGCTCTCCTATCCCCGGCAGGGGGTGCAGCTTCCCACGCATTCTCTTAATGATTGGGCCCGCAGCGGGCAGGCTTCCGGCCAGGGACTCGCTGGGGCATTGCAGGGGGCGGCAGAGCTGGCGGTGGCCATGCAGCGCGTGAGCAGCACTGGCAGCGAGGCCGATATCGCGGCGCGTCTCGAGTCCATAGCCCGCGAAACGGCCGATGAGCTGCGCGACAAACCCGTGCGCGACTGGGACTACAGCTGGCAGCAGGCCTACGAGCCGCG
>JAZQVE010000054.1:0-17199 GCA_045631705.1 Akkermansia sp.
AGTACACCTTGGTCTCGCCGCCCACTTCCACCTGGATGTGGGCGTCGCCGTTGGCGGCTTCCACGATGGTGGAGGGAACCTTCTTGTCGTCAGCGGTCAGCTCGGCGTACTTGCGGCCGATAAGACGCTTGGCGGAGAACACGGTGTTACGGGGATTGGTCACAGCCTGGCGCTTGGCAGCCTGGCCTACGATACGCTCGCCATTCTTGGTGAAGGCAACGATGGACGGAGTGGTACGTGCGCCCTCGCTGTTCTCGAGAACAGTGGCCTGACCGCCTTCCATGACGGCCATGCAGGAGTTCGTAGTACCAAGGTCAATACCGAGTATTTTGCTCATGGTTTTATTTCTTTCTATGTTTTGTTGTTTTTAGATTTTTGAAGGAGTCCGGTCTGCACTCGCGCAGACTTCTCTTACCTTCATCTGTTGCAAATAGCGTGCCAACTTCTGCAAAACGCGCGCCAGCATCGTCGCAACTACTTATATTTAAGAGCTTGGCATATTGTCATATAATTTTTCAGAAGTTCCATTACATCCCGACCCGTGAGACATTTTGCCGCAGGTGCACAAAATGCCGCAGCAGCACGCCGCGGCAGAATGCCGCACTCCGATTGGATTTTTTGCAAAAATGTTATTTTCCAGCTTGTCAAAGTGCATTTAGTTAAGTAAGATTAGAGAATATCGGAAAAATCACAATTTTCCCGGTAGCTCTCTTAATCAACACAGCCATGAAAAGGTTTCATTCTCTGTTTCTGACTCTTTGCTGCGCGGCAGTCGGACTGTTCTGCGCTAACCAGGAGGCACAGGGCGTCATTATCTATCCGCAGCCGCAGCACAACGGCATGCGCTCCGTCACCACCAAGGTGACCGATGTCACCACGCATTTCCGCACGGCCGACAGCAAGGGCGGCATGTGGGAGCGCCTTCCCGATGTACCCGGGGGCTATGCCATCGACATCACCCCCGGCAAGCTGACCATCTACGCCAACGATGATGACGGCCGCTACTATGCCCGCCAATCCATCATCCAGATGCTGTATAACGTACAGGATGCCACCCTGGCGCACAACGATGTGTTTGCAGACAAGAGCCTGCGCGAAATCACACGACTGGGTGAACTGCCCATGGGTATACTGGTGGACTGGCCGGACCTGCCGTTCCGCGGCATCGTGGAAGGCTACTACGGCGCCCCCTGGAGTTTCGAGGCCCGCTGCTCCATTTTCCGCTTCATGGGGCGCAACAAGATGAACATGTACATCTATGCTCCCAAGGATGATCCCTACCACCACGGCCAGGGCTGCTACTCCGCCTATCCCGCCCAGAAGGCGGCAGAGCTGAAGGACCTGGTGGCATACGCCCGCCAGAACCACGTGCGCTTTGTGTGGGCCATCCACCCGGCCAACACCGTGCGCTGGGGCGACAACGGCGGCAGGAAGCAGCTGGATGCCCTCTGCAACAAGCTCCAGCAGATGTACAACCTGGGCGTGCGTGACTTCGGCGTGCTGGTGGATGACTCCAGCGGCGAAATCGGCAAGGCCGAGCGCCAGGTGCAGCTCTCGAACTACATTCTCGAGAACTTCATCCGCAAGCATCCGGATGTGAACCAGACCCTCATCATGTGCCCCACCGGCTACAACCGAAGCTGGACGAACGAGCGCTTCCTGAATACGCTCGGCAGCGGGCTGGACAAGAGCATTCCGGTGATGTGGACGGGTGACACCGTGGTGCACGACATCACGCTGAGCGGCCAGAAGTGGGTGAACCAGCATGTGCAGCGCCCCACCTTCATCTGGTGGAACTGGCCCTGCAACGACTTCAAGCGTAGCCGACTTTCCATGGGCCGCACCTATGGTCTGGATACTGACCCGGACATGAAGAACCAGATGAGCGGCTTTGTGGCTAACCCCATGGAGCACGCAGAGGCAAGCAAGGTCGGTCTTTTCGGCGTGGCCAACTATACCTGGAATATCGACCAGTTTGAATCCGTGACCACATGGGAGGCAGGCATGCGCCGTCTCTATCCGCGCCACCGCGAGGCCATGAAGGTATTCTGCGACCACAATTCATATCTGCTTCCCAATGGTCATGGCTATTTCCGCGAAGAATCCGTGGCCATCGCTGATACGGCAAGGCAGTTCATCGACAGTCTGGATGCAGACGAGCCGGATATGAGAGCCGGCCAGTTGCTGCAGCTGGAATTCGACCGCATGGTAAGCGCCGCCCGCGAGCTGAAGTACACCAACAACCCGGTAGCCGGCCTGTGTCAGGAAATCCGCCCCTGGCTTGACCAGTTTGAGCTGACCGGTGTGGCCGGAGCCTCCATCATGACGGCCTTTGCCACCAAGGATGAATACCTGTTCCATTACTTCTTCGACACGGTGCAGGCTCTCTACAACATGCGCAGCACCCTGCGCGATGAATGGAGCACCAGCGGTGTACGCAAGGTGGATGATGTGGAGGTGGCCAGCTATGCCATGACTCCGGTGCTCAATGCCGCATTCGCCTACCTGAACTCCCGTGTGTATGCAGAGCTTTCCGGGCAGAAGCGCATTGTGCCCAAGTTCACCGCATCCTGCGGCAACACGCAGGCGGAGGCCCCGAAAATC
This sequence comes from Akkermansia sp., assembly GCA_045631705.1. GTDB lineage: Bacteria > Verrucomicrobiota > Verrucomicrobiia > Verrucomicrobiales > Akkermansiaceae > Akkermansia. The sequence goes on from JAZQVE010000054.1 coordinate 2,605, forward strand.
ATGGACGGACGCCCCGGCACCTTCTGGTCCAACGACTGTTTCCAGAAGGAAGGCCAATGGTATTGCCTGGACCATGGTTCCTCCATCAGCATCAATAATATCAGTCTGGTGACGGGTGGCTCCCGACAGCGGGATTATCCCGATACTATCCAGTTTGAGGTCTCGGATAATGCCACGGACTGGACTCCTGTGGGGCGTCCACAGCGCGGCAACATGGCCATTGTGGATTTGTCCAGCCAGCCGGTACGCGCCCGCTATGTGCGATTCCGCATCATCACCCCGCGGCCGAACTGGCTTTCCATCTGCGAGTTTGCGGTGAACCGCAGCCTGCCACCCTATGTGGACACCAACGTGACCGGGCCGAACCTGACCGCCTACAGCAATACCGGCGATATCGGCATCAACCGAGTCATGGAGGTCTTCCAGATGCAACCGCAGGGGCTTATCTCCCTGGAGCTGCCTACTCCGATTGCGCCCGAATGGCTGCAGATTAACATGGAGAATCCCCAGCTCACCACCTGGGCTGACATCATCGTCACACTGGAGTCCGGGCAGAAGCTCCGTCTGCATCCCAGAATGGAGAACAACCGCATCTACATCAAGAAGGAAGAACTGCCCGGAGAACGCATTGTCTCTCTGAAGGTCGAAAACAAGAGCAGCGAGCCGCAGGAGGTGAAGCTCACCATCTTCAATATCGGCATCACTGAAAATGCATTCGACACGGACACCCGAAGCATTCACGATGGTGATATTGCCACTGCCTATCTCTGCAGCAAGGCTGCGCTGGATGTCTCCCTTCCCGTGCCGCCCGGAGCAAAGGAGCTCATTCTGGTGGGCAATATCAACTGCCAGATTACAGGCGCCACCGCAACCAAGCGCGGTGACCATGTACAGCGATACAGAATCAACGATAATGTCCGGAAGGTGCGAATCGTTCACCCGAAGCAGAAGTACGGCTTCCTGAATGAGGTCATCTTCAAGTAATTGACTTCTACCACCGGCCCGGAAGCAACCGCTCTCCGGGCCGGATTTCTTCTCATGAAGATTCACTGTCTTATTGAAAACACCAGCATCTCCACGGAATTGACAGCCGAGCACGGGCTGAGCCTGCTTATTGATACAGGAACCCACCGGATTCTGTTCGATACCGGGGCTTCGACGCTCTTTGCTGATAATGCGGAGCGTATGGGGCTTGATTTGAGCTTGGTGGATATGGTGGTGCTTTCCCACGGGCACTATGACCACGGCGGCGGACTGGAGAAATTCCTGGAGCTTAACACGCACGCCCCCGTCTGGGTTAGTCCCCATGCATTTGAGCCGCACTTCAATGCCAAAGGAAAGGATATCGGACTCTCCCCTGCACTGCAATCCCATCCTCGCATCAAGTCAGCCATTTCTGAGCTCGCGCCAGGTATCACCCTGCATACGGGCGAAAGCATTCCGGTGGAGAAATCCGGCATGACCGCCATCTGCGACGGGGTACGCATGCCGGAGGATTTCAGGCACGAGCAGTACCTGCTGATTCAGGAGGATGGCAAGCGAATCCTCTTCAGTGGATGCTCCCACCGCGGTATTCCGAACATTGCCGCGCATTTCCGGGCAGATGTACTAGTGGGCGGATTCCACCTGATGAACGAAACCGCCCCTGCCCGGCTCCAACAGCTGGCAACTCAGCTGCTGGAGCTGCCGACCAGCTACTACACCGGCCACTGCACAGGGGACTTCGCCTTCGCCACCATGAAGCCGCATATGGGAGAGCGCCTGCACCGCTTCGGCACCGGAGATTGCCTTATTCTGTAGGAGCTGATTTATATAGGGGCGCTGGTTCTTTCGGAGCGTGGGACTTTAGCCCCTCCCCGGTATGTTTTCGGGAAAAAGTCCCGAGCTCCGCCAGATTTGCAATCCCACAGATCTCCATTTTTGAACCAGCACATAAAAAAAGCGAGCCTGCGGGATAAACCGGCAGGCTCGCCTTCTAACGTTGTGAAATTATCTTACAGCCCCAGTTTGGCGAGGATAATCTCGGTCACCATCTTGGGATTGGGCTTCGGGTTGCTGACTTTCATCACCTTACCGGTGAGGGCGTTGATGAGCTTCATGTTGCCACCCTTCACAATCTCCACCATATCCGGGTTCTCCTCCAGCACCTGAGCCACCACGGCATCCAGCGCGTTGGTATCCGTCTTCTTGAAGCCCATGGCAGCGGCGGCATCAGCAGCGCTCATGCCGCTGTCCCACATCTTCTCCAGCACCTCGCGGGCCTGGTTGTTGGAAACAAGACCATCCTCAATGATATCCACCAGACCAGCCAGCGCCTTGGGGGCCAGCGGACAGGTTTCGATGGTCAGTTCCTTCTCAGCCAGGACGGAGGTCAGGTTATTGATAACCCAGTTGGCCACCTTGCGCGGAGCCTTGCTGCTGGCAGCGGCATCCTCGAAATAGCGGCAGAGCTTGAAGTCGCCCACCAGCGTGTTGGCATCGGCCACGGGCAGACCATAATCTGCCTGCAGACGGGCATGGAGGGCGTCCGGCAGCTCCGGCAGCTCACCCTTCACCTTCTCCACCAACGGAGCGGTCTGCACGGGAATCAGATCCGGGCAGGTGTGGTAGCGGTAGTCGTGGGCATTCTCCTTGGTGCGCATCACGATGCTCTCGCCCAGGGTGTCATCCCAGCGGCGGGTGGACTGCACCTGGGCAATACCCATATCCAGCTCCTCAGCCTGGCGATGAATCTCGTAAATGAGCGCACGACGTGCAGCGGACATGGAGTTGATATTCTTCATCTCAATCTTGGCGCCCAGTTCCTTCTGGCCCTTGGGACGCAGGGAGACGTTCACGTCGCAACGCATCTGACCCTTCTCCATGTCGGCATCGGAAATACCGGCGCAAATCATCATCTGCTGCAGGCTCTTGAGGTAGGCGTAGGTTTCCTCCGGGCTGGTCAGGTCCGGGGCGGAAACAATCTCCATGAGCGGAGTGCCGCCACGGTTGTAGTCCACCAGGGAGTAACCGCTGTAGTGCGTGAGCTTGGCGGCATCTTCCTCCAGGTGGATGTGATCCAGCTTCACCGTGCGCACCACGGGACCATCGGCCTTCACCTTGCAGTCAGCAGGATATGCCCAGGCATACAGCGGCACCTCGCCACCGATGCAGAGCGGCAGGTCGAGCTGGCTGGTCTGGTAGTTCTTGGGCATATCGGCATAGAAATAATTCTTACGGTCCCACTTGGAAACAGGCGGGGTCGTGCAACCCAGCATCATACCCGTGAGGATGGTGCGCTCGATGGCGTACTTGTTCAGCACCGGCAGAGCACCGGGCATGCCCAGACAGGTGGGGCATACGTTGGTATTCGGCTCGTAGCCGAAACCAGCCTTACAGGAGCAGAACATCTTGGTTTCCGTCTTAATCTGGCAGTGAACTTCCAGACCAATGGTCACGAGGTAATCAGAAACAGGCATGATAGGAGTTGTCAGTGTGTATTTTATTGAGATGAAACGGCGTTTTCCCGGAGCGCATTGTCCAGGTCTGCGCGGAAAGATGCATCGAACACAGAATCAAACAGCGAGGGGTGAGTGGCACCCATGCATTCAAACACCAGGTCGAGGGCATCGGAAAACTGGTCATAGGTCTCGGCTTCATACCCCGGGAGCGCGGCAATGCGCACAATCTCGCTGCGAATGGCCCAGAGAATAGGCTCAATGGGCGTGAGCATGGCCTGAGCCGCCACCTTGTGGGCCGGCGAGTAGTCGCGATTCACCACCGAGGCGGAGGGAAGAAGCGTCTTGTAACGCTGGGAAAGTGTGTCGAGCTGCGGTACAGCCTGAGTGGCATCTTCTTCATTCTGCACATCTGCCAGCACATCCAGCACCGCGCTATCCGGCTCCACCAGGCGGGCCAGACGCGCCATCTCGCGCATGGTTTCGTCCTCGCTGAGCGGTTCCGTGGGCATGTTGAGCAACTCGGCATCGGATTCAGCAAACATCCCCAGCTCCACAGCGGATTCGAAGGCCTTGGTCAGCTTGGTTGAGCCATAGCAACGGGAGCGGCAGATACCCATGAACTCCACATGCAGGTCATCCATGGCTTCCAGAATGCGAAGCTGCACAGAATCCATCATGCCGACGCATTCTGCCTCTGCTGCCACCATGGGCAAGGCGCTGAGCCGGCTATCCAGTTCGAAAATAAGCTTCACCAGTTCCGAAAAACGACCAGCAGCCTTATCCGCCGATTCCTTTGAGGTGACACCGGACAACAGCAGCCACATTTCAGACGTCGTCTTGAGGAACTCATTGCCTATAGCCTGGGCTTCGGCATTATCCTCTGCAACTGGGGCGGCGTCATCCAGTTCCAGCACAATAGATTCCTCCGCCGGGCTCATGTTACCCAGCGCCAGTGATAAACCAGCTATATAAAGCAGTTTTCGCATAAGGAATCCGCGCGCACATTATACACTTTTCCTAAGGAATGGCAAGACAAGTTTGCAAATCATCACAAATTATTGACATACGCGGAGAAGGATGCTAGATTGCCGGAGCAGCCAAAATGGAAAAAGCACAAATAGCCCCAGCCAGATATACCCTCAACCTACACTGGATAACCGTTATTTCCCTAGTGTATCTGGCCTTACCCTGCATGCTGTTTTTCAGCAGCTGGTTCAATCCATACGCTGCATGGCCCGTAAACCTGAGCATTCTCTTCAGTATCATTTCCTACGCCAGAATAAAACACAGCAACTCAGAGAACTGGCGGCCAGGCATTACAGACTGGAGCCTGATGATTATTGCTGGCGTTTTATGCATCTTCTTGTTCCTAGCCAATGGCATAGCGGGCTATATTCAGCCGGCGCCGGACGTACTCATTTTCAGAGAATCGCTTTACAATAATCTCGTTCATGAATCATGGCCGCTAGTGCTGCCCAACGGCAAGGAAATGAGCTATTATCTGGCAGGTATGCTGCCGCCGGCCCTCCTGGCTCGCCTGACTGAGGATTACACCCTTCAGCGACTCATTGCCGCGGGCTGGTATGGTCTTGGTATATGGTTATCATTGCTTCTGTTCTTCTGCCGACGCGGGCGTTTTTCGCTTCTGTTTCTCATTTTCATGATTGCCTTCTATGACCCGGCCTATATCTGCATCAATGCATTTGCTGGCACAGGAGAAATCTGGCAGATTATCACACGAATATTCGGAATCAGTGGAGAGAACACTTATCTGGGGGCTGCACCCCCCATTAAGATGCTTCTGAACCATGCTCAGGGGTGCAATTTCCAGCCCTTCACCCTGCTGTGTGCCAGCATCATACTCAATAATCAGGAACGGGCAGAAAAGCTCATACCTCTCTGCATCGCACTCATCCTCCCGAGCTCACCACTTGGAGCCATAGGCTGTATGCCTCTGGGACTGTATGCATGGTGGCACAAGAGCCAGGGCGGACTAAGCATCCGATTGATTAACCTGCTCATTCCGATTGCTATAGCAGCCATGTGCGCCCTGTACTACGGACGCACTAACAGTGCCACCACCCTGGGTCTCACCGGAGAACTGACGCACAACTGGAGCAGCTTCCTTTTCAATTACTATTCCACCATTCTTCTAAGTGCCATTCTGTTCATCATCGTGCTCCACCCGATACTCAGGCACGATATCCCCCTCAGAATAAGCCTGGCGTGCGTTATTCTGATACCCTGGATTTACTATGGTTCTTCTCCTGAAAGCGGAGTATTTGGCAACAATGAATTATGGCTGAAATCATGCATCATCTTTCACATGCACATCATTGCAGAGCTCTGCTTTAACTGGCGCAAATTACCAATAATCAAATATCTGTATCCTCTTGCGTTCGTGCTTCTTATCTGCCGAGACGAACAAATTATCAACCCCGTATTCACCGGGTGTCCACGCGTACAGGATGTATGGAGTGGGCACCTGAACCATGAGCACCCCTCTCTCTACCAGAAAATTCCCGATTGCAGCCCCCCTATCATTCCCGGAATTCTGCTGAAGAAAGGCGAGGCTGAGCATGTATGGCCTGGTCTCATTCTCCCCAAGGCTGGAGGCTGCGACTATTCCCGCGCGCCTCAGCCGGACGGGGTCCATATCCGTTACTGAGACTGGAACCTGCGGTTCAATTCAGTCATTGGGAATGGCAGCAGCGTGGACTTACCACCCGGGCTGCAGTAGGGAATTTCGCACTCCAGCAGCGCGGCCAGGAGCGGGTGCGGATTCTGCAGATACTCCGCTATATCCTCCTGCAGGGCGTACTGGCGGGCCAGCTGGCGGGCAAAAGGCTCAAAGGGGCTGCGAGCACGGGCAATCTTCACCTCGCCACTGGTGAACACATGCAGCAGCTCCTGCACAAAATCGCTGACCCGGCGCAGGGGGAGCAGCGCCGGAATGGCCTCAACACGTAACGTATTGCGCCCGAAGGGAGAAAGCTGAAAGCCAGCCTGCTCCAGCTGCGGTTTCACCTCCATGGCCACGCCCATATCGCGGGTATCCAGCTCAATGAGCTCCGGCACCAGCAGCTGCTGAGATTCCAGAGCTTTCCGGTTACTCGCCTGCAGGCGCTCGTAGATGATACGCTCACGCGCAGCACGCGGCGACATGAGGACCATGCCCTCCTTGTTCTCAAAGATGGCATACTGGTTATGCAGCGTACCGATATGTCGGAAATTAGGCACAGTGGCAGGAGCGGGGGCTGAGACAACCGCAGCAGGTTTCGGAGCCGGCTCGGGAGGCAGGTTCAACTCCTGCTGGCGAGGTACCACCAGAGGCTTCAGCACCAGGTTCGGACGTGGCTGAGGAGTCGGGGCTGGTCGTGCAGCTGTTGCTGCAGGACGAGAAACCGGCTGCACGGAAAGCAACTCAGGCTCCTTTCTCTCCGGGACAGATGGTTGTTCAGACTTCTCCTCCGACTCTCCGCGAACATGTGCAGCCAGTGTGGCCGCGACGGCATCCATGACGGCCAGCGTTATTTCCGCAGGCCGACGGAAGCGCACTTCGCGCTTGGCCGGATGCACATTCACATCCACCAGAGCGGGCTCCACCTCCAGATACAGGAAAAGTGCAGGATGCAGCCCCGGAGGGAAACCGCCGTATCCATCGCGTACCGCACGGTTGATAATCTGGTCCTCAATCGGACGACCATTCACGAAGACATACTGCATGCGGCGGTTACGACGCGCCGCGGAAATCGGCATCAGGAACCCGCTCACCCGCACACCGGGTGCTTCCGTGGGCTTCACCCGCATCAAGGCGCCAGCCGTCTCCCGCCCCACAAAGTCCGATATGCGCTGGCGCAGGTCATGAGTGCCGACCACATCGAAGACCGTCTGGCCATCGCGGACGAAGATGAAGCGAATCTCAGGGAACGCCAGAGCATGCAGGCGCACCTGATGCTCCACATGGCCGGATTCCGTCTCATCACTCTTCAGGAACTTACGACGAACCGGCGTATTGAAGAACAAATTGCTGACAGAAATCTCCGTACCGGGGGGACAGCCAGCATTCATCAAGGGGGACTCAACGCCACCTTCGGCACTCACCGTCCAGCCCTCCACATCATCAGCGCGCCGAGTCGTGAGAGTCAGATGGGAAACAGAGGCAATACTCGGCAAAGCCTCACCGCGGAAACCAAGCTGACGAATGGCGAACAAGTCCTCGACATCCACAAGCTTGCTGGTTGCATGACGCTGAAGGCACAAAGCCGCATCAGCCTTGCTCATGCCGCATCCGTCATCAGACACCTTGATAAGCGATACTCCGCCACGGCGAATTTCAACACGTATAGAACGCGCACCGGCGTCAATGCTGTTCTCCACCAGCTCCTTGACAACAGAAGCAGGGCGCTCGACCACCTCGCCGGCCGCCACCTGGCTGGCCAGAATATCGCTCATGCGGTGAATACGCTGCTGTTCCTCTGCTGACATAGACGCAGGAACAATCTACCACGTGCCGACCGATGCGTCAACTCTCCATTCCGGCGTGCTTAGGCACTACTGACACAGAAAGACGCGTTGCGCGCTGGAAAATCCTCGCGCGCAGGTGTACTCTGATGGGCGTGAAGAAGTGCCAGATATGCGGCAAGCGGGCGTCAATGTTCCTGACGCAGATTGTGAACGGACAAGTTTCTGAACTTGCCCTGTGTGAGTCGTGTGCCCGAGCCAAGGGGCTGTTTGACCCACAGTCCCTCACCTTCGCAGAGAAATTCTTCCCGGAGGAATTCAAGCAACGCGTCGACAAACTGGTCCGGGAGCTCACCAACAATACCGTGACAGCATCCGAACCGGCACCTCCCATGAGCATGTTCGACCGCTGCCCGGTATGCGGCTTCAGCATGGATGATTACCGCAACACCGGGCATCTCGGATGTCCGGATTGTTACATGGTCTTTGCCCGCGAGCTTGATCCCACCGCAAATGATGAGATTGAGACCGAGACAGAGGCACCGGCCCTCACAAAAGCCCGCTTGCAGAAAGAATTGCAACAGGCCATCGAGCGTGAGGATTATGAGCGCGCGGCACAGCTGCGAGACGAGATTAACTCCCTGCCCGACACCAACGCATGAAGATTGACACCCTCTTAAACGCCCCACTCAGCTGGGCACCAGACCGCAACACAACCGACGGTGTGGTGGTGGGCAGCATTGTGCGACTGGTACGAAATCTGGCAGGATACCCCTTCCCGGGCTGGAGCACCGCTGAAAATCGTGCTGCTGTTGCAGCACAGGTATTACCCGCCATTAAGAGCATTCAGGGATTCAAGACAGCATTCTGCGCCGAGCTCAGCACACTGAGTTACGGGCAGCGCCGCGCTCTGCTCTCCCGCAAGCAGCTTACCCCCTGCATGGCTGCCCGCCAGGACGGCTGCTATGTCGTCATTCCGCAGCGTCGCCGCACCATATTGATGGTGAATGAAGAGGAACACATAGTTGCTCACATCTTCCTCGACGGTCTCAACCTGGAGCGTGGTATCAAGGAAATGTCGCAGCTGGCCGACCAGCTGGATGACAAGCTGGACCTGGCTTACACCTCCCAGCATGGATACCTGACCAGCATCCCCTCCGAAGCAGGAGACGGCATGCAGCTTTATTGTCTGCTCCATCTGCCCGGCCTTACCCATGCCAACATGATAAACCAGGTCACAAAGGCACTGGAGAAGCTGCACATCAGTATCTCGCCCTACTATTCCGACAGCCAGGATGACACCGGGCAGCTCTTCGTTCTGTACTCCATCCCGGGGCCGGAAGACAGCATGGAGGAAATGCTGGATAACTTCGAGAACATCCTGCAGCACATTGTGCGCCGCGAACAGCAGGTGCGTCGCAAGCTCCTTGCAGACTCCGGCCAGTATCTTCAGGATTCCATCGGCCGGGCATACGGGCTTCTGACAAACTGTCGAAGGCTCAGCATGAAGGAGCTGCGAGATGCGCTCTCCCTGCTCCGGCTTGGTACCCTGATGGGTATTCTGCAGTGGCAGGAAGACGAACATGATATCCTCGTTGAACTGAACACTCTTTCCGTAGACCAGGCCACCCAGGCAGCACTGGCAGAGGAAACCGGTGCACCCAATCTCTTCCAGCAGCGTGCCCGGATTGTCCGGGATTTTCTGAACTGCCACCCTCACCACTTTTCCGATTCTGAAGCATGAACAGCAATTTCACACCACGCGCCCAGCAGGTTCTTAATATAGCCCGCCGCGAGGCCGACAGATTCCACCACAACTACATAGGAGCCGAGCACGTTCTGCTCGGCCTGCTCAAACTCGGCCAGGGCGTGGCCATCAGCGTGATGGAGAATGCCGGCGTCGATATAGCGGATCTCACCAGCAAGATTGAGCAGTCCATTGTGCCAGGCTCCTCCGCCAGCGAGGGCTCGCTGCCTTACACCCCCCGAGTGCGCAAAATGCTGGTGCAGGCCGGAGAGGAAGCGCAGAAACTTCGTCACGTCTACGTAGGCACCGAGCACCTGCTGCTGGCCATGCTCAAGGACGAAGATGGACTGGCCTGGCATAGTCTGGTTTCCTGCGGGCTCTCCTACGAATCGGCCCGTCGCGGTGTGATGGAGGAAATCAACCCTGGCTTCGGGGTAGACTCCTCCAATCCCTCGGCCCCCGGCATGAATAACAACGGCCCCAACCAGAACCGACGGGAGGAAGAAGAGGAAGAGGATAGCAACGCCTTCCTTCACCACCATGCCGCAGGTAAAAACCCGGCATCCTATAATAATCATTCCAACACACCGGCCCTGAGCGCCTTTGGCCGGGATCTCACCGCCCGCGCAGCAGCAGGCGAGATGGACCCCGTCATCGGGCGACAGGCAGAACTGGAACGAGTGATTCAGATTCTCTGCCGCCGCACAAAGAATAATCCGGTTCTTCTGGGCGAAGCCGGTGTAGGCAAGACCGCCATCGTGGAAGGACTGGCTCAACAGATTGCCCGGGCAGACGTGCCCGAGTTCCTGATTGGCAAGCGCATCATATCCCTGGATATGGCGCTCATGGTGGCTGGCACAAAATACCGCGGCCAGTTTGAGGAGCGTCTGAAGGCTGTAATGGATGAAATCCGCAAGGAGAAGAATATCATTCTGTTCATTGATGAGATTCATACCCTGATTGGCGCAGGCTCTGCCGAGGGTACCATGGATGCCTCCAATATCATCAAGCCGGCGCTTTCCCGCGGAGAAATGCAGGCCATCGGCGCGACTACGCTGAATGAATACCGCAAACACATTGAGAAGGATGCTGCTTTTGAGCGCCGATTCCAGCAGGTGCAGGTAGGCGAGCCCTCTGTAGAGGACACAGTGCTCATCCTCAAGGGAATTGCTCCGCAATACGAGAAGCATCACCATGTGCACTACACGGAGAAGGCTCTTGAAATGGCAGCCAGCCTGTCCAAGCGTTACCTGACAGGCCGTTTCCTGCCCGATAAGGCTATCGACCTGATGGACGAAGCCGGCTCCCGCCTTCGCGTGGCGCTCATGACGCGTCCGGCAGGCATCAAGAGCGAGGAGGAGACCCTGCGCAGAAAGGAAGAGGAAAAGGTGCAGGCTGTGGAAAAGCAGGATTTCGAGGCCGCCGCCCGCCTGCGCGATGAAATCAAGGCTCTTCAGGAAAAGATTAATTCCTCCGTAACTGGCTGGAAGAAGGAAATGGATACCAACTACATTGAAGTCACCGAGGATGACATCATGGCAGTGGTGTCCAAATGGACCGGCATTCCGCTGGCCCGTATGGAGGAAAAGGAGACCGAGAAGCTCCTGCGCATGGAGGAGGAGCTGAAGAGTAAGGTTATTGGGCAGGATATCGCCTGCTCCGCTATTTCCCGCGCACTGCGCCGCAGCAGAGCAGACATCAAGGACCCGCGCCGTCCCATCGGTTCCTTCCTCTTCATGGGCCCCACGGGTGTAGGCAAGACCTACCTCGCGCGCAATCTGGCAGAAATCATGTTCGGCACCGCGGAGGCCCTCATCCAGGTGGACATGAGCGAATACATGGAGAAGTTCAGCACCAGCCGTCTGATTGGTTCGCCTCCCGGCTATGTCGGACATGATGAGGGCGGTCAGCTCACCGAGCTGATTCGCCGCCGCCCCTACGCTGTCATTCTGTTCGACGAGGTGGAAAAGGCGCATCCGGATGTGATGAACCTGCTGCTTCAGGTTCTGGAGGAAGGCTGCCTGACGGATTCCATGGGGCGTAAGGTCAACTTCAGCAACACGATTATCATTCTCACCTCAAATGTGGGCGCAAGTCTTGCCAACCAGCAAGGCACTATGGGATTCGGCGCAGCAGGACGAGACACGGCCGATTACGACACGCTGAAAGAACAGATTACAGAGGCTGCAAAGAAGCATTTCCGCCCCGAATTCATCAATCGTTTCGACGAGCTGATTGTCTTCCGCATGCTCGACCATCCGGACCTGGAGAAGATTGTGGAACTTGAGGCCCAGAAACTCATCCGCCGTCTGGCAAACAAGAAAATCACCCTCACCCTCTCCCAGGACGTCATCCGCATGCTGGTGGATAAGGGATACGACCCGCAGTACGGAGCTCGCCCGATGCGCCGCGCCATTGAACGCATTCTGGAAGACCCGATTGCCGAGGCCATTCTTCGAGGAGAACTGGTGGAAGGCTGCATGAGCCGGGCTGTCCGCGGCGAAGGAGGCTCGGATATCGCCTTTGAGGATAACAAACCGGCTGAGCCAAAGAAACGGGCTCCCCGTAAGCGCAAAAGCTGAATAAGAAAGGCAGCAGGCTCATCCAGGCCTGCTGCCTTTTTTTACATCTAAAAAAGAATCACTGCACCCACTTACCGGCACCGGCAGGAAGCTTTCCTTCTCCTACAGGTTGGTAACGCGTGGATTCGGTATTACCCCACATAGGAACACCGAATGCCTCCTTCCAGTACCGGCTCATGCTGCGGCCGGTGTAACAACCGTAGCTCCAGCACTCAGCATCCGGAGCAAAAATGTCCTTATTGATTTTGCTGGCAAGGTCCTTCTCATGCATCCAGGCAGCAGAAGCAGCCATAATCGTGTTGCTGTAGTCCAGCATGAAGGCATGCGGATTGCTGTGGCCGAAATAGTAGAAAGCCGTCACCTTGTCCTTCTTGTTGCGAGGGGCCTTATTAATAGCCTGGTAGGCTTCCTCTGCTGAGTCTACAAACTTGAGACGTATCCGGCGCTTGCCGGCTGTCTCGCGAATCCGGGAAATGTAGTCAATCTGGTTCTCCTTGCCCCGGGTGATATAGGACGGACGATATACAATCCACACAATGTCCTTCCCGGGTTCCTTGGCCAGTGCAGCATCGATATATACCGTGGAAGCACGCACAAAGTTGGCCCACCAGTTATCATGAGCCGAAGGACCGCGCAGATTTTCCCAGGAGCGCAGGGCAACACCGCCGCACAAAACAACCTCGACCGCCTGGCTCAGGGATGCCGCAGCAAGAAGAGTGGCAAACAGAACATTTCGCATCAACTTCATGACGGGCATGGAGCATACAGCAATCCCCCGCTGGTGTCAAGGCTCCAGCATGCGTCAGCATCGCGAAAAGGCTTGATATATGACAACAAAAGGAGTAGAATCGCGCCGTCATGACTGAATTGCCCAAGGCTTACGAACCGACTTTAGTAGAAGAGAAATGGCAGACCCGTTGGATATCAGAGGGTTGCTTCCATGCAGACCCGCATTCCGACAAACCCGCCTACAGCATCGTAATCCCCCCGCCCAATGTGACCGGCGTGCTGCACATGGGCCACGTGCTTAACAACACAATTCAGGATATTCTCGCTCGTCGTGCCCGCCAGGAAGGCAAGGAAGTTCTCTGGCTGCCTGGCACCGACCACGCTGGTATCGCCACCCAGGCCCGCGTGGAAAAAGAACTCGCCAAGGAAACGCCCCCCCGCACCCGCTATGACGTGGGCCGCGAAGCCTTCGTGGATATGGTATGGGACTGGAAGGAAAAGCACGGCGGTATCATCATCAAGCAGCTTAAGAAGCTTGGTTGCTCCTGCGACTGGGATCGCGAGCGTTTTACTATGGACGACGTGTTTGCGCCTGAGGTTGCTCGCGCTTTCACTGAACTCTTCAAGGAAGGCCTTATCTACCGCGGTCGCCGCATGGTGAACTGGGACCCGGTTCTCCGCACCGCTCTGTCCGACGAGGAAGTTATCATGACTCCCTCCAAGAGCAAGCTGTACACCATCCGCTACAAGCTTGCCGACGGCAGCGGCCAGCTGCTGGTTTCCACCACCCGACCGGAAACAATCATGGCTGACGTGGCAGTAGCTGTTAATCCGAAGGATCCCCGATTCTCCCACCTGATTGGCAAGACGGTCATCCGCCCGCTCTGCGAAACCGAGATTCCGATTATTGCCGATGACCACGTAGAAATCGATTTCGGTACCGGCGCCCTCAAGATTACCCCGGCCCATGACCGCACCGACTTTGAGGTGGGCATGAAGAACAATCTGGAAATCATCGACGTGCTGACGGCTGATGGTCACATCAACTGCCCGGGCTGCCCTGAGCTGCACGGTCTGGACCGCTTCGTGGCCCGCGACAAGTCCATCGAACTCATCGAGGCCAAGGGACTTCTCGAAAAGGTTGAAGAATACGAGAACAATGTAGGTATCTCCCAGCGTTCCGACGTACCGATTGAGCCGCGTCTGAGCATGCAGTGGTTCCTTAAGTACCCCTGCGTCAAGGAAGCTGCCGAAGCCGTGGCCAACGGCGATATCGTGTTCCGCCCCGCACACTGGGCCAAGACCTATGCCCACTGGTTGGAGGGCATCCAGGACTGGTGTATTTCCCGCCAGCTGTGGTGGGGGCATCGTATCCCGGTGTGGTACCGCAAGGAAAAGGCCACCGAGCTGCAGGAAGCAACCAAGCTGGATGCCGAGGATGCAGCCGCCGGCGATATCTACGTGGGCGTAGAGCCCCCTGCCGATCCGGAGAACTGGGTACAGGACGAAGATGCCCTGGACACCTGGTTCAGCAGCTGGCTGTGGCCCTTCTCCACCATGGACAAGGACTGCCTGGCCAAGTTCTATCCCACCAGCGACCTCGTAACAGGCGCGGATATCATCTTCTTCTGGG